>SEAD01000105.1 GCA_004173355.1 Chitinophagaceae bacterium
CGTATACCTTGATCAGTTCACGGAAATCGACCCTGCCATCAGCGATATAAAAGAAGGTAGCCTTCCGCCCGTCGGCCTGCATTTCCACCTGGCTGATCTTCATGTCCAGTTTCAGCTGTTTGGCAATGGCGCGGCTGCGGATCACAGCTTCCGGCTCACGGGCCTTATTCTGTTTCATGAGGTCGACATCCCGGTCACTCGAAGTGCGGAGCACCTTCTTCATTTCCGGATTATCTTCCCGCACGTTCCGTTTCTTCATCTGGAGGCGGACGATCTCACCCGTAAGGGAGACTTCGCCAACGTCGAACCCGCTGACCCCTTCAACCGAGATCATCTGTCCTTTTTCATATTCCTGCAGGGAGGGATTCCGGAAAAAATCTTTCCGGGTGCCTTTATTGAAGCTTACTTCGATGACCTTACAACTGGTGTCAATATCTGCCATGGGCAGGTTATGCAGCCAGTCGTATGTATTCATCCGGTTACAGCCACCTGTGCTGCATCCGCCGTTACTTTTGCATCCTCCCGGCTTACCGCCTGTGGCAGTACCGCAACTGGAACAACCCATTGATTATTTGTTTCTGTTATAAATGGAGAGGATGGATCCGGTACGCGGGGCAGGCTGTATCAGGTTGGTGTTGCGCAACTAACTGGTCATGAACCATGATAAATCATGGCACGGACAGTCGGGAAAATATATGTAGGCATCTGAAACACAACTCAACATTTTATGATAGGTCTGCATTCACCGCGGTCACCCCGGGGGGCCCGTTTCCTCAATCCTCAATTCCTAATCAGTCAAAAATACAATTTTGTCCTGAATGATGTGGTATAGTTTAATTGTCAGGGCCTGGAACAGCATTTTGCTGTTCGCGTTCCGTTCAATGTAGTAAGAAGCATTATCCAGTTCGGTAATGATGGCCTGCTGCTGCTCGATCCCCACGAGGCGGTTTAGCCGGAGCGCAAAGTCACGGTCTTTTTCCCCGAGTGACTCCAGCAGGGCGAGTCCCTGGGGGTGGTCACCAAGTGCACTGATCCTCACGGCCTGTTCAAGCAGGTGGTTGAAGTAGCGGAGAAATTGTTTTTGTTTTTCCCGTCCCAGCTTGCTCATTTCATCCACCCATTTCACCTGTGCCACCGGACCCGTTTTCATTACGGCATTCAGCCAGTCGCGCAGCATGGCCTGCCAGTCTTCATCGGCATGCTGCACCTGCTGCATCGCCTCGCGGTAATTGCCTTCACTCACTCCTGCCACCTGCCGGGCAGTGGGTGCCGGTGTATTGTTCCGGGTAATCAGCGCATTCTCAATTTCCGCATTTTCCAGCCAGGGGACTTTCACCAGCTGGCAGCGGCTGAGTATGGTCTGCAGGATCATGGATTCATTTTCTGCCACAAGGATAAACAGGGTATTGGGCGGCGGCTCCTCGATGAGTTTGAGCAATTTGTTGCCTTCATTCCCGAGGTATTCAGGCAGCCACATGACCAGAATCTTGTATTCGCTCTCAAAACTTTTCAGGTTCAGCTTGCGAATGATTTCATTACACTCACTGGCCGTAATATTCCCCTGTTTGTTTTCGGCATTGATAAACTGCAGCCAGTCGTATACATTACCATAGGGGTACGACCGGATAAATTCGCGCCACTCCGTGATGTAGTCGGTACTGAGTGGTGCAGAGCCTGCTTTTTTTGTCACCACCGGGTAGGAGAAATGGATATCCGGATGCACATAGGCCGCAGCCTTGGTACAGGCCGGGCATACACCGCAGCTGTCAGACAACTTAATGGGTGCGGTTTCCGGGGCATCCCCGAACAATGACGCAGCAGCTGGTACCCCTGCGCGTCCCTGGTTCACTTTTTCGCAGACCACAAACTGGGAAAACGCCAGGGCAAGCGGTAATGCTCCCGTGCCTTCCTTGCCAAGAAAAAGCAGGGCATGGGCGAGCCTGTTTTCCTGCATCAGCTCGGGAAGTTCTTTTTTCAGCAGGTCCTGTCCAACGATATCTTTAAACTTCATGTAAATTCCCGCAGGTCTGGAACCCGCAGCCAGTCTGGGTTTTAGTTGAGATACTTTAACACTTCCGGACTCATCGGTGTAGTTTTCGGCGAGAATACCGTGATCAGTTCACCTTTCTCATCGATCAGGAATTTGGTAAAATTCCAGCTGATAGGATCAATGATATTCTTTTTGGCCGCCTCATCTACCAGGTATTTGAACAGCGGATCGATATCGTCACCTTTCACGGATACTTTTTCAGCCATCAGGAACGTAACACCATAATTCTTCTTGCAGAATTCTGCGATTTCCTCGTTGCTGCCTGGTTCCTGTTCGCGGAAATTATTAGCGGGGAAACCGACGATCACCAGTGTCTTGCTATAAGCCTTTGATAATTTTTCAAGTTCGGCATACTGCGGGGTAAGTCCACATTTGCTCGCCGTGTTCACCACCAGGATTTTTTTGCCTTTGAATTTGGAGAAATCGATCGCGTTGCCATCGAGACCTTCCACTTTAAAATCATAAATGCCGGCACCGGTAAGTGTAACCGAAAGGAGGAGGGAGATTATCAGCGTTTTCATACTTGTTGTTTGAATTGAGTGGTAAAGTTAGCCCTTCGGCAAGACACGGCCTCCCGAAAATTCAGGACTCGTAAGCGCCAAGGTCAGGCACCCATTCCGGCCGCGGCCGGCCGTCGAGATCCGTGTTCACGCTGCTGGCTTTTCCGCTGTTGATGGCGGGGGAGCCTTCCTGCACCCTGAAATTAAAGGCACCCTCTGCATAATCGGTATTAAAGAATAGCGGATCCTGGTTACTGATGACGCTTTCCAGTACGGCACCAGCGGGGGGCGCAGCCTGTCGCCAGAGAACATGGTCGAAACGGAGTGACCAGGCGGTGCCGGTGGTCCGGCCGGTGACTACCTCATCATCCACTACCCCTTCATCCCCCCAAAAAATACAGTTGCTGAAAACCGCATCCAGCGCACCTGTTGCCGTGCCGTCTGAATCCGTAATGGTCATCACCGGATACTGGTGCGCCATATACCGGTTCGAAAATGAGGCGATGGTGCAATGGCTGAAGGCATAACTGCCTCCTTTGTTGATCACAATATTTTTACCGCAGTTGCTTACCAGCAGGTTTTCTGCCCGGATACTGCTGCCAACGGACAGCAGCCCGATATCATATGCATTGTCAATAATACAGTTTTCAAGTTCCAGGTTATACGGACCGGCAGTGCCTAATGCAACCACCGCCTGGTACGCATTTCGTACCACGGCATACCGCAGCAGGTTGTTACTGCTGGTTTCGCTGAAATAGATCCCCGGCCATCCCGCGGGGTAACTGCGATAGGGTTCGTCCATCCGGTCACCCATGAAATAAACCCTGTCGGCCGAATCGGCCGCGCCATTGACCCGCAACGATCCATTCACCACGAGAGGGGCATTGGCATGGAAATACAAACGGCATCCTTCACCAAGGGTCAGCGTGGAATTTTCATTCACGCGCAGGTACCCGAGGATTACATAGGGGAGGTCGCTGGTCCAGGATTCATTGCCGGTTACTTCCCCATCGCGGATAAAATGAGCATTCTGCCCCCAGGCTTCCAGCTGTACCTGTTTCTCCACACCATTGTAGCCGATGCTGATACTATCGCGCAGCACAAAGGGCAGGTTTGCCGATGATGGGTCCACATTCACCTGTACAAATACATAGATACTGTCGTTTGCGGCAAGCTCGATTCCACTGGCAGTGCTGGTTGCCACCCCATCCACATTTATTTTAAAAACGGAGCTGCTGCCGCCGGCGAGACTGACCGATGTAAGCCGCAACCGGCGGTTGTTTTCATTGATGATCTTGAATGATTTTGTCACCGAACCTGTGCTGGTAAATACCGTATCATAATGGAGTGTGTCTGCAGTAATGCGCACACTGGCATCAGGGGAACTGATGAAGTCATCCTTCCTGCAGGCAGTAAGGAGCAGCACGATTGAGAGGACCAGGATCAGGGGCGGCTTCATCAGGACCAAAGCTAAGTTGAAAACAGCGAAGATCAAATGCCATTATCACAGCCTTCCGGCATAACAGAGCGTGGCAATGCTGAGTTTTGTATCCGGCAGGCGCAGGATTTCCTGGCCGCAGGCTTCGAGGGTGGCACCCGTGGTGACCACGTCATCCACGAGCAGGATATGTTTTCCCTGCAACCGGCCCGGTTCCTCCACCCTGAAATGCCCCTCCATATTTATCCATCGTTCGGTCCGGTTCATCGAAGTTTGTGTAAGTGTGTGGGTGGTCCGGCTCAGCGCCCGGGATGCCAGGGGAATTCCGAGCACCTCCGCCATCCCCTCGCAGAGCAACGTCGCCTGGTTATACCCGCGTTTATGCTCCCGTTCCGGGAAAAGTGGCAGCGGGACCAGCAGGTCGGCCCGGAATCGGTCGCATTTTTCCAGCTCCCAGCCCAGCATCCGGCCCAGCTGGACCCCCAGGTCGCGGTCCGACCGGTATTTCAGCCGGTGCATCAGGTCCTGGACCAGTCCCCCGGAGCGGAAATAATATCCCGCGGTAGCGGAAAAAAGGGCCAGCCGGCCCCAGAATTTCTTTTCTGCCAGGTTTCCGGGCACCCCGGAGAAGCCGGTTTCGTCCAGCGCGATGGTGCATCCGCTGCACAGCCCGGGGTGTCCCTGTGGCAGTTCGCGACCACATCCCACGCATATACATGGAAAGAAAAGATGCAGTAATGTGTCTGTAAATGATGTGATCAAAGATGTCATGTGATGGCCTTATGATGTAAATATAATTTGCATCAGGGGCTGGGCAGCGTGATAATCACTGGAAGCAGGACGTATTAAAACAGGTGCTGGTATACTTCTTCCACGCGGCCCATCGTGATCACTTCAATATTGCCTTTATAACCTGTTGTGCCGTTTTTGTCCCTTGTGTTTTTCCGGTTGGTGTAGTTGTACTTCGATACGATGATTTTTTCAAACCCAAGTTTTTCTGCTTCCGCGATCCGCTGGTCGATCCGGTTGACCGCCCGTATCTCACCACTCAGTCCAACTTCACCTGCAAAACAGGTGTGCTGGGAGATCGCTACGTCTTCATAGGACGAGAGTAATGCGCAGAGCACGGCGAGGTCAATGGAGGGGTCTTCGATTTTAAGGCCACCTGCCAGATTGAGGAACACATCTTTCACACCGAAGTGGAAGCCTCCGCGTTTTTCAAGCACGGCAAGCAGCAGCTGCATCCTTCGGAGGTCAAAACCACTGACGGTCCGTTGTGGTGTACCATAGACCGACTGGGTGACCAGTGCCTGCACTTCTATCAGAAGCGGGCGCATACCTTCCAGTGTTGCAGCGATGGCTATCCCGCTAAGCTGGTCTTCTTTCTGGGTGATCAGGATTTCACTCGGATTAGTCACTGCGCGCATGCCACTGTCGGTCATTTCATAAATGCCAAGTTCAGCGGTGCTGCCAAACCGGTTCTTCAGTGTGCGCAGGATCCGGTAGGCATAGTGACGATCGCCTTCAAACTGCAAAACCGCGTCCACCATGTGTTCCAGGATCTTTGGACCTGCTATGCCACCTTCCTTGGTGATGTGGCCGATGAGGAAAACTGGTGTGTTGGTTTCCTTTGCGAAGCGCTGGAATTCACCTGCGCATTCGCGGATCTGCGACACTGATCCTGCGCTCGATTCGATAAACGGGGTATGAAGGGTTTGTACGGAATCGACAATGACCAGACGTGGTTTCAGTTTTTTTATTTCCTGGAAAATTACCTGCGTGGATGTTTCGGTGAGCAGGAAAAAATTATCGTTGGACAACCCCAGCCGGTCAGCCCGCATCTTGATCTGCTGTTCGCTTTCCTCCCCGCTTACATAAAGCACGGGAAGGTCTTTCAGCCAGAGTCCGTTCTGCAGGAAGAGTGTTGATTTACCAATGCCCGGTTCACCCGCTACGAGTACTATACTGCCCGGTACGATCCCGCCGCCAAGCACGCGGTTCAGTTCAGGGTCGGAGGTGAGAATCCTTGGCTGTTCGGTGCTGCTGATCTCACTCAGCGAAACCGTTTTGTTTTTACGTTTGCCTTCCGCGGCATCGGTCCATTCCTTTTTATCTTTTGGTGATTCTTTCTGGATAATCTCTTCAACAAATGAATTCCATTGTCCGCAGGATGGACACTGGCCAACCCATTTCACACTTTCATAACCACAGTTCTGGCAGAAGAAAGCAGTTTTAACTTTACTCATGTGATAAAGGTAAACCAGATGCGTTTCAAAGCTGTTGTGTTTATAACGGGATGATGTTGTAATGAAGCAGCAGCAGGATGATGTTGTAAGCAGGAAAGAATGTGGAGATGTAGTGGAAAACTGCCAGGAACACCGAGGCATTTTAAAAAGTAAAAGGGGCCAATCTGATGATTGACCCCCTTACTTACTAACCCATTAAATTCTAGGGCTAAGTTACAATTCTGCCCAACATTTCAAAATAAAATTTTCGCGCTGTGCATAAATTGAGGGGCCTGGTAATCCCTACAGGAACGGTCGGGAATGGCATTAAAATATTCTCACAACGAATTGAAAATAAAATGGTTATCTTGGGTCTCCTATATGATATTAAGAAATAACATCAGATAATGTTTAACCGCTGAACCGGTGACAAAACGACTGGAAATGAGGGCTTAAACTAAATGGCTGCAAGTTTGATAATTACATC
This sequence comes from Chitinophagaceae bacterium, assembly GCA_004173355.1. Taxonomy (GTDB): domain Bacteria; phylum Bacteroidota; class Bacteroidia; order Chitinophagales; family Chitinophagaceae; genus JBEVJC01. The sequence goes on from SEAD01000105.1 coordinate 6,701, forward strand.
AGGTAACACTAAAAAAAACACAGAATGACACCATCGATTATGATTGTTTCGCTGATTTTCCTTGGGATCAGCATGCTTGTTTCAATGGTATTGAAAAGCAAGTTTACAAAGTACTCCAAGGTGCCTCTTTCCAATGGCCTCAGCGGCCGCGAGATAGCCGAAAAAATGCTGCGGGAGAACGGGATTTACGATGTAAAAGTCGTTTCCGTTGACGGATTCCTGTCGGATCACTATAATCCAGCGAATAAAACGGTGAACCTGAGCCCCGAAGTTTATGCGGGTACTTCTGTTTCAGCCGCCGCCGTTGCTGCCCACGAATGTGGTCACGCTGTACAGCATGCCACTGCTTATCAATGGCTTACGATGCGAAGTAAACTGGTGCCAGCCGTGCAGATGACATCCAGCCTGGTAAACTTCGTGCTGATTATCGGGGTCATTATGGCTTATTCCGGTAATCCCACCCTGCTGCTCGTAGGTATTATCCTGATGGCCGTGACTGTTGTCTTTACCCTGATCACCCTGCCGGTGGAATTTGATGCGAGCCGCCGCGCACTGGCCTGGCTGAATACTACCAATGTGACCAACCAGAAAGAATACCCGATGGCGAAAGATGCCCTGAAATGGGCAGCTACCACCTATGTGGTTGCCGCTTTGGCTGCTGTGGTGACATTGCTGCAGTATATCATGATCTATATGGGAAGCCGCGATCGCAGTTAATTGTAAATAATCAATATATGTCAAAATAGCCCCTTTTTGGGGCTATTTTTTTGCGTTTAAGTGTTTTCGATTAAGTTTTTTCAAGATTTCGGCGATTTGTTAATTTTTTGTTAGTGAATTACTGCTATATTTGGAATAACCACGACTTTTTTATCACATACCAAAATTATTGTACATGAGAAAATTGCCCTTTTTGGGGCTGGTGCTGCTATTGTCAGCCTGCCAGCTTCTTTTTGCCCAGACAAAAACGATCAGTGGAAAGGTTACTGACAGTAAGGATGGTTCCCCTCTCCAGGGAGTGTCCGTACAGGTAAAGGGCACTACCAGCGGTACGGTTACAGCAACCGACGGTTCTTTTTCACTCGTAGCACCGGCCAATGCGACTACATTGGTCATTTCATCTTTAGGCTTTGACAGTAAAGAAATTGCGATCACCGGTTCAGCACTGAGTGTGTCGCTGGTTAATTCTGAATCACGGAGCCTCGACGAAATCGTCGTGGTAGGTTATGGTACCAATTCCAAAAGAAACCTTGCTGGTAATATCGCACAGGTTAAAGGTTCGGATATCCGGAATCTTCCCGTTCCGGACCTGACAGCAGCATTACAGGGTCGTGCATCCGGTGTATTTGTGGAAGCCGGTAACGGGAAAGTAGGCGAAGGCATCAAAATGAGAATCCGTGGTTCTGCCTCAATCGGTGGAAGCAACGAGCCATTATACGTGGTGGATGGTGTACCCATTGTCGGTGGTCTATCCGGAAGCGCAACAGCCGATATCAACTTTAATGATGTGGAATCTTTCGATATCCTGAAAGATGCATCAGCTGCCGCGATCTATGGAAGCCGTGCATCCAATGGTGTGGTGCTGATCACTACCCGTCGTGGTAAAGCAGGCAAGACCCAGTTCAATGTATCCAGCCAGTACGGTACCAACAAACCAACAAATGACAACCGCGGTTTCCTCAACGCGCAGGAGTACGTTGAATACTTTACAATGGCTGCAGAGAACGCAGCTAAATACCATTACAACCGCGCAGACAACTGGCGTGGTTATGCCAGCGAACAGGCAGCGATCAATGATATGCTGACTTATGTGCGTGGCCGTTTCAACCGCTACAGTGGTGGTACAGACTGGGCAAATGGAGCCGTGAATACCAACTGGGAAAAGCTTGCATTTCAGGATGCAAACACCGGCCAGATCGAAGTGTCTGCAACAGGTGGTAATGAAAAAACCAAATTCTTCCTGAGTGGTAACACCAGCAAACAGGATGGTATCCTGATCGGCAACAAGTTCAAAAGGTCCGGTGCGCGTCTTAACCTCGATAATGAAGCCACCAGCTGGCTGAAACTTGGTTTCAACCTCTCGATAACCAAAGTTGACCGTGACCGTGTACCAGCGGACAACCAGTTCACCACACCGATGCAGATCGTGGCACTTTCGCCGATCACACCTGTGCGTGATCCCGAAGGGAACCTTTACAATACACCAACCACCACTTATTATAATCCGCTTCTGGACTATGAAGGTGCCACCTGGAAACTCCAGTCATGGAGGAACCAGGGAAAGGTATTTGCGGATGTATCGTTGATGAAAGGCCTTAGCTTCCACAGTGAATTCGGTCTCGATGTGATCAACCAGGACGAAGAACGCTACTGGGGTCCGAACACCCTTACAGGTAATGTCAGTCCGACCGTAAAAGGTGTTGCGTCAAACAGCTTCTACCGCAACACGCGTACACTGGTGAGCAACTACCTTTCTTATGGTAAACAGGTTGGCGACATGCACAAAATCGATGCAACGCTGGGTATGAGTTATGAAAATATCCGCAGCCGCTACGCCAGCGTAAATGGCCAGGGCTTCCCTGACAACACCTTGCGTACGCTTGCCTCAGCATCTGAAATTACCGGTGGCAGTGCCTCTGTTGATGAAGATGCACTGGTGTCCTATTTCGGCCGCGCGACATATGTGTTTGACAAAAAGATCATCGTCAATGCCAGTGCCCGTGTGGATGGATCGGCCCGTTTCGGTGACGACCACAAGTACGGGTTCTTCCCTGCGGGATCTGTGGGCTGGATACTTTCCGACTATGATTTCATCCGTAATTCAACCTTTATCAGCTTCCTCAAACCGCGGATAAGCTATGGTGTCACAGGTAACAACTCCATCGGGTTATATGCTGCCAACCGTACATATGCGCCAACATCCTATGCGCTTGTTCCGGCACTTGCCCTGTCAAGACCGGGTAATGAAGACCTGCGCTGGGAAACAACCGACCAGATGGATATCGGTATTGAATTCGGCTTTTTCAAAGGACGCCTGACGGGTGAAATTGACTACTACAGCAAAAAAACAAAGGACCTGCTCTACAGCCAGCCAACCAGCAGTATCTCTGGTGTTACTTCCGTAACAAGTAATATCGGTACCATGGAAAACAAGGGTATCGAGTTCGTATTGAACTCAACCAATATTTCGACCAAGGATTTTACCTGGAGCAGCAGCTTCAATATCGCACGTAATAAAAATAAAGTCACAAAACTTGATGGTGAGCAGACGGTAATCCGCGGGGATGCCCGTTTTGCCAACTCAATCGTGGTTGGACAACCAATCGGTATTTTTTATGGTGTGAAATACGCAGGTGTGGACGTACAGAACGGTGATCCGCTGTATTTCCTTGCAGATGGCAAAACAACAACAAACGATTACTCCCTTGCAGGTACCGACTTTATCCTCGGTGATCCGAATCCGGACTGGATTGGCGGACTGACCAACACCGTTGCTTACAAAGGCCTTGAGCTTTCATTCATGTTCCAGGGTGTATTTGGCAACCAGGTACAGGACGGCGCAGGCGGCTTTATGAGCGCATCGGCTGACTGGTTCGATAACCAGACCCGCGACCAGCTGAATTCATGGAAACAGCCAGGTGATATAACCGATGTGCCTGAAGCAAGGCTGAACCGTTTTGGTGATTTTGCCAGCCCTTCCATCAGCAGCCGTTATATTTCTGATGCGGGTTACGTCCGGCTGAAAACAGTTTCACTTGGATATACACTTCCGAAAACCTTACTGAGCAGGATCAAAGTCAGCTCCGCCCGTTTCTTCGTAACAGGTGTGAACCTTCTTACGTTCACCGATTACAAAGGGTGGGATCCTGAAGTAAACACCGATTACCGGTCAGGCAACGTAAACCAGGGTAGCGATTTCTACGCCGCTCCGCAGATCAAGTCAATCGTTTTCGGTCTTACACTCGGACTCTAACCTATTAAACACATTATCATGAAAAAGATATTGGTATATATGTCATTCGCCGGACTCCTGGGTCTGACAGCCTGTGACAAACAACTCGAACAACTCGATCCCCAGCAGATCGATGCAAGCCTCGCGTTCAGCACATCCGAAAAAGTCAAACAGAACCTGATTGGCGCATATGCATCATTCGGCACTGGTTCACTTTTCGGGGGAGATGTACTCTGGATGAGCGAACTGATGGCAAGTAATGGCGAAGTGACCTGGACGGGCACATTCCCTGATCCACGCCAGATCTGGGGTAAGTCCATCCTCGTGAACAACTCATATGTGCGTTCAACTTACCAGAATGCATACATGACTATCGCCGCGCTCAACAACATCCTCTTCTATCTCGACGTAGTGGATGAGACTGACCGTGGTGTGGTGGAAGGGGAAACGAAGTTCCTTCGTGCCATGCTCTATTTTGAGCTGGTCAAGTTTTTTGGTGAAAAATCATATTCTGCCGGTAACCCGGCTGCACTGATGGGTGTGCCACTGGTGGTTGATCCGCGTCCGGCCTCTCCCACATCGGAAGAGAACCATGTCCCTCGCAGCACAGTTGAGCAGGTATACACACAGATCCTTGCTGACCTGACCGATGCAGAGAACCTGCTTCCTGCCGATAATGATTTTTATGCGAATAAACCTTCTGCCGCGCTTGCGCTGGCGAGGGTGCACCTGCAGATGCTGGACTATACCGCTGCGCGGGATGCTGCCAACCGGTGTATCACCGCAGCTACCGGAGCAGGTTTCAGCCTGGTCGGGGAATTCGAAGATGAATTCAACACCAGTTCCAACACATCCGAAGACCTGTTCGCCATGCAGGTGAACACACAGACCGGTTCAAATTCAAACCAGACCTATTATAGTACCCCAACTTATGGTGCGCGCGACGGGGATATCCAGATCAACGAAGCCCATCTGGACCTCTATAGTCCTGTTGATGTACGTGGCGATTTCTTCTTTACCGAAGGCGGATCTGTATTCACCAACAAATGGCGCGACCAGTACATGAATGTGAAAGTGATGCGTCTCGCCGAAGCATACCTTACCCGTGCAGAATGTAATGCCCGACTCGGTACATCAGTAGGGGCCACCGTGGCTCTGGATCTTGCCCGTACACGCACACGTGCAGGACTTCCGGTGCTTGCTGCCCCCGGCCTCGGCGAAGTGCTGACGGAACGCAGGCTTGAACTGGCTTTTGAAGGCCAGGCATTTGCCGATGCCAAAAGGCTCCGCCTGATTGTGGATGGCCTGGAGTATGATAGTCCTAAAATGGTGTTCCCGATCCCCCAGCGCGAGACGAATATCTACGACATCGCACAGAACCCCGGCTATTTTTAACGGAATTAACGGTTAGACAAGTAAACATGGGCCGGCTGCATCTGCAGTCGGCTCATGATTTTAAGTAAGGATATAGTATTTTAGGTGCATAAACCAAACTGGCATGATTAAGAAGCTCTCACTCGTTCTCTCATTTATCGTACTTGGCTTTTTCTCATTCGGGCAGCTCAAATCGCCCGCTGAATTCATGGGTTACAAAATTGGTACCCGCTACACCCCGCACTGGAAACTGCTCACCTACTACCAGCACCTTGCACAGGCGCTGCCGGGTACAGTCAAACTCCAGCAATATGGCGAAACAAACGAAGGCCGTCCGCTGATGCTGGTCTTCATCGCAACCGAAGAAAATCTCAAAAACCTCGACAATATCCGCCTCAATAACCTGCGCCTGGCCAACCTGGCAAAGGATAAAATGGCACCGGATGAAAACGGGCCGGCGGTTGTGTGGCTGAGCTACAACGTACACGGTAACGAAACTTCCTCATCGGAAGCGGCATTACTGGCAGCATTTGATTTTGCTGATCCAAAGAATGCGAAAACAAAAGAGTGGCTGAAGAACACAGTGGTGGTGATCGACCCCTGTATCAACCCCGATGGGCGCGACCGGTACGTTAACTGGTTCAACTCGGTTGTGGGTAAACAATACAATCCCCGCCTCGATTCCCGCGAACACCGCGAACCATGGCCCGGCGGTCGGAGCAATCATTACAATTTTGACCTGAACCGCGACTGGGCCTGGCAGACACAGGTGGAATCGCAGCAGCGCCTTGCGCAATACAACCAGTGGCTCCCGCAGGTACATGTGGATTACCACGAACAGGGAATCAATTCGCCTTACTATTTCGCACCCGCCGCACAGCCTTATCATGAGATCATCAGCAAATGGCAGCGTGATTTCCAGGTTACGATCGGGAAAAACCATGCGAAATATTTTGACAACAACGGATGGTTGTATTTTACAAAGGAAGTATTTGACCTTTTCTATCCATCCTATGGTGATACCTATCCACTGTACAGCGGTGGTATCGGTATGACCTATGAGCAGGGTGGCGGTGGCGCCGGTGGCCTGGGTGCCGATACCGATGAAGGGGATACACTCACATTGGTTGACCGTGTCATGCACCATTATACCACCTCACTCAGCACGGTTGAAGTATCATCCGTCAACCATACAAACCTGATGAAGGAATACCGTAAATTTTTCAATGATGCAGTATCCGGCACAAATGGAGAGTTCAAATCCTATGTCATCAAATCAACTCCTGAGGACGCTGACCGGATGGCCGCATTCCTGAAGCTGATGGATAAAAACCTGATCCGGTACAGTGCAGGCTCGGGTTCGGGTCGCGGGTTCAGTTACCTGACCGGAAAGGAAGAAAGTTTCACCGTGGCAGCCGGCGATATCGTGATCCCTGCAGCACAGCCAAAGGCCACATTGCTGAAAGTATTGTTTGAACCCAATCCCAAACTGGTTGACTCGGCCACTTATGATATTACTGCGTGGGCAATGCCGTATGTGTATGGCCTGAATGCATATGCTTCAAAAGTTGCGGTCACCACTTCCGGCAATGCCGCAATCCCTGATTCAGTAAAAAACAGCACGGCGGATTCCTATGGTTATGTGGTAAAATGGCAGGGTGTACCGGCCGCGAAAGTTGCCGGCTCTCTGATGCAGCAGGGTATTAAACTGCGTTATGCAGAGCGTCCATTTGAAGTGGATGGACAATCCTTCCCGCATGGATCAATCATTATCATCAAACGTGGCAATGAAAAATTCGGCGCGGGTCTCTGGCAGTCAGTTGCGAAAGCATGTGATGCAAACAATGTGAAGATGACCGCTATCACCACTGGTATGGTGGATAAAGGTTATGATTTCGGTAGTGGCAAGGTACATCCGCTGACCGCGCCAAAGGTTGCGCTCGTGACCGGTGAAGGTGTAAGCTCACTCGGTGCAGGTGAGGTATGGCATTTTATGGAAAAGGAATTGCAGTACCCCGTAACCCTGATCAATGCCAGCGATATCAGCAGGGCCAAGTGGAGCAATATCGATGTGCTGGTACTGCCCGACGGGCGATACAGCTTCCTGAATGACAAAGCTGCCGCAGCGCAGTTCTATGCATGGATCCAGGCAGGCGGTCGCGTGATTGCCCTCGAAGGTGCAGTAGGCCAGCTGGCAAACCAGGACTGGAGTGCACTCAAACTGCGGAAAGGGGATGACACAACTGGCAAAAAGGATCCGTACACAGCCCTGAAGGCCTACGACGACCGCAATACGGCAGACCTGCCGGACTACACGCCGGGTTCCATTTACAAAGTGGAAGTGGACAATACGCACCCGCTGATGTTTGGTTACCCTAAATACTATTACACCCTGAAACAGGATGCGCTGGTGTATGATTTCATGAAGGAAGACTGGAATGTGGGCGTCATCAAAAAGGAAAGCCAGACCGCCGGTTTTGTCGGTTACAAACTGAAAAAGAAACTGAAGGACGGACTGGTCTTCGGCGTGCAGGATGCAGGCCGCGGTACCGTCACCTACATAACGGATGATATCCTGTTCCGCAATTTCTGGGAAAACGGGAAACTCATGTTCTGTAACGCACTGTTCCTCGTCGGACAGTAACTCCTGTTTCACTACACTCCTGATACATATAAGGGGCCTGCACCAGCAGGCCCCTTTTTTTTCAGGGAACAGCGGGCAAGCTAAACGGGTTGCTTCGCTGTATTTCAAGGGCCGGAAAATCAACGCAGCCTGCAGGTGAATTATGGCCGCTTAAAATAAGGCTCAGCAATTCCGTTTGGCTTTGCCCTTCTGCAGGTTGCAACGCGGGCCTGCTACGCCGCCCTTCTGTAACCAGCAGTGCAGGATCAACCGGATTTCCCGACGCCTTATTTCAAGCGGCCCTTTTTACATAACAAATCATAACGCCCGGGCACGGCCCTTGAAATACAGCGCGGGAAACCGGTTGTCCTGCACGCTCCTCCAAACAAAAAGGCCGGGAACAAATCCCGGCCTTTAAAATATGATAAGTGAATAGTCAATCACGCAGATTGCTTTCCAGCGCACTAAAGCTTAATCTCATCATCGTGCTGATCAAAAAACTTGTATTCCGTCAGGTGATAACCCGTATCAGCCTGCACGCGCGTTTTCTGCCCGTATTTTTTATTCCACCGTGCCATCTTTGTTGACCATGGCCAGCCCTTGGTGAGATAGGCAAACATGATCGGGTTGACAACAATCTTAAGATTTTTGTTCTGGTGGGTGATAAGGTAACTCAGGTTCTTTTCGATCTCGTCCTCGAGCAGGATGGTAGAGGAGATCTTGCCGGTGCCATGGCAGCTCGGGCAGACTTCCTGTGTGTTGATATTCATCTCCGGCTTCATGCGCTGGCGCGTGATCTGCATGATCCCGAATTTGGAGATCGGCAGCACGGCATGTTTCGCACGGTCCGGACCCATGAACTCTTCCATTTTTTCCACCAGCCTGCGTTTATTTTCGGGCAGCTTCATATCAATGAAATCCACCACGATAATACCGCCAAGGTCACGCAGCCGCAGCTGGCGTGCAATTTCATCCGCTGCTTCGAGGTTTGTCTCGAGTGCGTTTTGTTCCTGGTTATTGCTGACACTCTTATAACCACTGTTGACGTCAATTACGTGGAGTGCCTCGGTATGTTCAATGATCAGGTAAGCCCCGCTGTTCATGTTCACCGTTTTACCAAAAGATGATTTCACTTGCTTGGTGATCCCGAAGGAATCAAAAAGGGTGCTGCCATTCTGGTAAAAGGATACGATATCCGCTTTCTCCGGCGCAATGCGCTGGATATAATTCTTTGTTTCGTTGAACATGTCGCGGTCGTTCACCACGATCTTGTTGAAGTCCGCATTGAGAAGGTCGCGCAGGATACTGTTCGTTTTCGTCTGCTCGCTCAGGACCCTTGCCGGCGGTGTTGCGCCTTTGAGGTTACGCTGGATTGTCTTCCACATTTCAACAAGCGCGGAAAGGTCTTCGTGCAGCTCGGCCGTATTCTTGCCCTCGGCCGCTGTACGCACAATCACGCCGAAGTTTTTCGGTTTGATTGCTTCCACGATTTTCTGCAGTCGTTTCCTTTCTTCGGAAGAATGGATCTTCCTGGATACAGCCACAATATTGTTGAAAGGGGTAATGACCACGAAACGGCCCGGCAATGAAATCTCACAGCTCAGTCGCGGACCCTTGGCCGCAATCGGCTCTTTCAGGATCTGCACAAGGATATTGGGTTTGCCACCCAGCACCTCGTTGATCTTGCCTGTCTTGATGATCTCCGGTTCGTTTTCGAATTTCCCAAAGTCCATCGCCGTATCACTTTTGTCAGCCATGGTCATGGACGTGAATTTCAAAAGCGAGCGGGCATAGGGACTGAGATCCGTATAATGGAGGAAGGCGTCTTTTTCAAAGCCTACATCCACGAAGGCCGCGTTTAATCCGGGAATGAGTTTTTTTACTTTACCAAGGTAAAGGTCCCCAACGGCGAAACGTGCATCTGTTTTTTCACTATGCAGCTCAACCAGTTTCCTGTCTTCCAGCAAGGCGATCTCTACACCCTG
>SEAD01000106.1 GCA_004173355.1 Chitinophagaceae bacterium
AATTTCACCCTGAACGCGGATGTGGTGAATGGTCCGGTGCTGCAGGCATTCGTACCTAACCTCGACCGGATGGATTCGCTGTCGCTCCGTTCACATTTTGATGACCTCATGGGCTGGACAGCCAATCTCCGTGCACCGGCCATCACGATGGGCACCAATAATATCAGGAACCTGAACCTCGATGCAAAATCGGGGGATGTGTCACTGGATGTGGTAACCACCGTCGGGCAGATCAAAAGCGGATCGTCTATCCAGCTTGATAATGTAACGCTCACAACCGTCATTGCTGAAAACATTGCAGATTTCAACCTGAATATCAAAAAACTTGACCAGGACCATTATAATGTAGGAGGGTTCTTCCGCCAGCCGGAAGCAGGCGCATATGAATTCCTGCTCAAACCACAGGGGCTTGTGCTGAACTACGATCAATGGACGGTGTCACCGGACAATGTAATCCGCGTTGCCCCGGATGATATCCGCGCCACCAATTTTGTATTGAGCCAGGGTAGCCAGAACCTCAGCATCAACAGTACAGCACCTGAAAAAAATTCACCCATGGAAGTGGGTTTTGAAAACTTTCGGATTGCAACACTGACCGGTTTTGTGATGCCGGATTCCACACTCGTGGACGGACAGCTGAACGGGAAAGCCACCGTTACGGATATCACCAAAGCCCCGTTGTTTGATGCGAACCTGGATATTGCCAGCCTGACAGTAAAAGGGGATACGGTAGGTAATGTGAAAGCCCTGGCAAAAAACCAGAGTGCCGAACTGATCAATGCCGATGTTACTATTACCGGTAACGGGAATGACGTGCAGCTTGCCGGTGATTACAATACTGCAGCGGGCAGTTTTGATATGAACCTCGATATCCGTGCATTGCCGATGACCACCGCGCAGGCATTGTCTGCCGGCGCAATCCGTGATGCATCGGGCGGGCTTGATGGAAAATTTTCTGTTAAGGGAACGCCTGCCGCGCCAAACGTGGACGGGCAGCTGAATTTCAAACAGGTTGGTTTTACCCCAAGCAGCCTGAACAACTATTTCCGGATCGACCAGGAAAGTATTGTGATCAACCAGGAGGGAGTAAGCTTTAATAATTTTGAAGTAAAGGATTCTGCAAACAATGCGCTCTCTATCGACGGTGCAGCAAGGACCAGTAATTTCCAGGACTTTGTACTGGGACTGGATGTAAAAGCAAAAAATTTCCGGGCGCTTAACAGCACCAAAAAGGACAACAAGATATTTTACGGCCGGCTGTTTTTTGATACCGACCTGAAGATTACCGGCACGCAGACCAACCCTGTAGTGGATGGCAGCGTGAAAGTGAACAAGAACACCGTGCTCACCGTGGTATTGCCACAGAGCGAACCAGGGGTGGTGGAGCGCGAAGGGATTATCGAATTCGTGGATATGGATGCACCAGTCAGCGATTCGCTGTTCCTGGCTGCATATGATTCACTGAATTCAGTTGATCTCAGCGGCGTACAGGTGAACGTGAATATTGAAGTCGATAAGGAAGCAGACCTTACCCTGATCGTGGATGAAGGAAACGGGGATTTCCTGAATGTGAAAGGCGAAGCATCTTTGAACACCAGTATTACGCCTGGCGGCGAAATGACGCTTACCGGGACCTATGAACTCGAAGACGGCGCCTATAACCTTTCGTTTAATGGTATCAAACGCCGATTTGTAATTAATAAAGGAAGCAGGCTCACGTTTGCCGGCGAGCCTACTGATGCAAATGTGGACATCACCGCGATCTATGTGGCCAATACTGCACCACTGGACCTGGTGAAAGGACAACTCGGGGATGAAACCGAAAGTTCAGCCGGTGCGGGACGGAATAACTATCTCCAGAAGCTGCCATTTGAAGTGCTGTTGCGGATGCAGGGGCAACTGATGAAACCGTCTATTTCATTTGATATCCGGCTTCCGGAAAACCAGAACCTGGGTGTAGTGGCTGAAGTAAAACAGACGGTGGAAACAAAACTGCAGCAGCTCCGGACGGAAGATGCGGAAATGAACAAGCAGGTATTTGCGTTGCTCCTGCTGAACAGGTTTGTTGCGGAGAATCCTTTCAACAGCAGCGGTGCCGGTTTCTCTGCGGCCACACTTGCCAGGCAGAGTGTGAGCAAACTGATGACCGAGCAGCTGAACAAACTCGCTGGCGACCTCGTAGCGGGCGTTGACCTGAACTTCGATGTGCAGTCGACCGATGATTATTCAACCGGTGAAAGGGCTGACCGGACCGACCTGAATGTGGGGCTTTCTAAGCGCCTGCTGAATGATCGCCTGACCGTGACGGTGGGAAGCAATTTTGAACTGGAAGGTCCACAGGGATCATCCCAGCAGTCGAGCAATATCGCCGGGAATATCAATCTCCAGTACCGCCTTAGCCAGGACGGCCGTTACCAGCTGCGGGCTTACCGCAAGAATGAATTCCAGGGTGTGATTGAAGGATATATTATCGAGACCGGTGTGGGCTTTGTGATGACGGTTGATTACAACCGCCTGAGGGAAGTGCTGCAACGTAAAAAAGTGGAAAGGGAACGTAAGGCGCGTCGCGAAAAAAGGGCGGCCGAGGAACAGCAGAATGGCCAGCAACAGAAGCAGGATCTTCAGCCGAAGACGTCCCAGCAAAGCGGCCAGCGTCCGCCAACCCCGGGTCAGAAAGTCCAGTAGAACCCAGGGCAGCTACAACAATAAAGGAAGAGAATAAAGATTTATGAAGAACAAAAGGTTTGTCCTTTCGGTAATCGGCGCCAGCATCCTGCTGGCATCATGCAGCAATACGCGGAAGCTCCCCGCGGGAGATGCACTATATGTCGGGTCTACCATCCGCGTACAGGACAGTACACTTTCTTCCAAACAAAAGAAAGCGATCAGCAGCAGTATCAGCGGACTGACCCGTCCCAACCCCAATAAAAAAATCCTGGGTGTGCGGTTCAAGCTTTCCATGTATAACCTGGCAGGCAACCCGAAAAAAGAACGATCACCCCGTGGCTGGCTGAAAAACAAAGTAGGCGAACCGCCGGTATTACTAAGTGATGTAAACCTGACCCAGAATGAGAAAGTGTTGCGCAGTACGCTTGAGAATACCGGGTACTTCCATGCAGTGGTGCTGGGAGATACAGTAGTTAAAAAGAAAATGGCCACCGCCGTTTACACGGTACACCCTGGTCCCCGCTATATTGTTGACAGTATCGTTTTCGAAAAAGACAGTTCGGTTGTGATCCGTCAAATCGACTCTTCCTCAGCCACCACACTTTTAAAAAAGGATGTTCCATTTGACCTGGCAACCGTAAAACTGGAACGCGAGCGCATAGACAATTACCTCAAGGAACGTGGCTTTTATTTCTTCGATCCGGACTATATCAAGGTGCAGGTTGATTCCACTATCGGGAGTAATAAGGCAAACCTTTACGTAAAGCTCAAACCAGCTACGCCACAGGTTGCCCGCAAGGTGTATACAATCAAGGATGTCTGGATTTTCCCAACCTTCCGTCTTGGCTCCGCCAGCTCGGATACATTGAAGAATGGCGCCACCCTATACAAAGGGTATTATGTTGTAGACCGCAGGAAGCGCTATAAACCAAAAATGTTTGCCGAGGCAATGCGGTTTGAGAGAGGGGATGTATACAATCGTACCGACCAGAACACCAGTCTCAACCGCCTTGTGAATCTCGGGGTGTTTAAGTTTGTAAAAAACCGTTTCGAAGTGGAGTCCCGCACTGATTCATCGTTGCTCGATGCCTACTACTATCTCACGCCGTTGCCAAAAAAATCACTCCGTGGGGAAGTAAACGCGAGTACGAAGTCAAATAACCTGACCGGTTCATCCATTACTTTAGGTTGGCGCAACCGGAATACCTTCCGTGGTGGTGAGTTGCTATCCATTGATGCGACTGGTGGGTTCGAGGTGCAGTTCAGTGGTAATTTCAGGGGATACAATACTTACAGGACCGGAGCGGAGGCCAACCTGACGTTCCCGCGGTTCCTGGTGCCGATCATCAAGCTTAACACCAGCAGTAATTTTGTACCCCGTACAAATATCAAACTCGGGTATGATGTCCTGACTAAACAGAAATTATATACAGTTACTTCCGTCCGGGCAGAGTACGGTTATACATGGAAGGAGAGCCTCGAGAAAGAACATACCCTGAATCCTATTGCCATTAACTACGTACAACCGGCAAAAGTGACACAGGAATACATGGACAGTGCTGCAAAGCGTCCGATTTTGCTGAAGGCAATCGAGAAGCAGTTTATTATTGGATCCAACTATAACTTTAACTATAACCAGTTGCAGGCAGACCGTAAAACCGGTTTGTACTTCAACGGGAATGTCGATCTTTCTGGTAACCTTCTCGGGCTTGTAACCGGTGCATCACAATCGGATCCCAAGACTATTTTCCGTGCGCAGTTTGCCCAGTACCTTAAGCTGGAGACAGATCTGCGGTACTATTTTAAACTGGGTCCCAATACGAATAAAATTCTCGCAAACCGGCTTATACTCGGGTACGGGTTGCCGTACGGCAATTCCCAGTCGTTGCCGTTCGTAAAACAATTTTTTGTCGGGGGAACAAACAGCCTCCGGGCCTTCAGGAGCCGTTCACTCGGTCCGGGAACCTATCGTGACCTGACCATTGACAGCACAGGCTTCCAGCCCGACCAGTCAGGGGATATCAAAATTGAACTCAATAGCGAACTGCGTGTAAAACTCTTCAGCATCGTGCAGGGAGCCGTATTTATCGACGCCGGTAATATCTGGCTGAGGAATGATGATACCAGCACTGTCCAGCCAAGACCGGGTGTCAAGTTTACCAAGGACTTCCTGAAAGAGTTTGCCGTGGGTGGCGGTGTAGGTCTGCGGTTTGATATTTCTTTCCTCGTACTCCGGCTGGATGTGGCCATACCGTTCCGAAAGCCCTGGTTGCCTGACGGGGAGCGATGGGTACTGAAGGATATCGATTTCAAAAGTCCGGCATGGCGTAAGGAAAATATCATCCTCAACCTTGGGATAGGTTATCCGTTCTAGCTCCTGATCTTTAATACCTGTATTGCAAAATCATCCATTGCCTTTTCAACTGCGGGCAGGTCTTTGGATTTGATCCATGATCCGATCACGTGGTTGCCGGTGGCGGGAAGGGCCAGTTCCTTTTTTTCCGCAGGTGCGGTACCCAGCTGGCGGAACATGCGCAACATGGCCGACACTTTCACTACATCGTCCTGTTCATTTTCATTTTTGTAATAATAAAGCAGCAGCACCGGTTGGTTTACTTTGCCGAAGACGGATGCCTTCATCGTTTTTTCCAGGAGCTCCTCCAGCTGCACGGCAGCTTCCATCCGGTATTTACTGTTCCAGTACTGCCGGTAAACGGCCGTTGTGTCGGAAGAAGTATTGTATTCACCCTTTACCAGGTGTGCTACCTGTAATCCCCAGTGATTGTTCAGGATCCAGGCATTGGGATCATTGATGGCGATGTTGGGGGAAAGCAGGACCAGGGAATGGATCTCAGGGAATGTTGCGGCCAGCTTCAGTGCCAGTGTGCCGCCGGTGGATGTGCCGATGATAATGACCTTGCGGCCCAATTGTTTGCCGATGGCATATGCTTCCTTGGCCGATTCCCACACCCGGTCGGCGGTAAACCCAAGCAGGGGTTCGGTGGTATCGATGCCATGGTCGGAGAGCCGCGCGAGGAACAGGTTGGCTCCTATTTTCCGTGCGAAATCCGTATGGACCGGATCACCTTCTTCCTGGCTTGCGGAGAATCCATGCAGGTAAATGACCGAAAACTCGGTTTGGCGGCGACTGGAGTCCGCCCAGATGATCCGGGCCTCGTTGTCCGGTTTCAGTTTATGCGTGGATTCCTGTGTTGCGATCCATTGCGGCAGCGCCCCAATGGCGGGGACCACGGGCAGCGACGGGGAAAGTTTAACGGCAGCTGGTTTGGGCCCGGCAAAATAGGCGACTATCAGTACCAGCATGACGATGGCCAGCCATTTGAGGAACTTCATACAAGGGGTTTAAGCGGTTAGTGAAAGTAAGACGTTCTCCCGTATGCGCAGGTTACGAAATTGATCCGGCATTTCGTTTTTGTTATATTATTCGCCGGGCTTGCCCGCGCGGCCAAAATAAAGTACTTTTGCGGGCCGAAACGCAGTTCCCATGCGCCGTTGCGCGGGAAAACCGTTGGGCCACGGGTGTCCGATTAAGGTCATCCGGTTAAATAAGTATATGGAAATCAGAAACATAGCAATTATTGCGCACGTTGACCACGGTAAAACTACATTGGTCGATAAGATCCTGCACACGACCAAAGTGTTCCGGGACAACCAGGAAACTGGTGAGTTGATCATGGATAGTAACGACCTGGAAAGGGAACGTGGTATCACGATCTTCAGTAAAAACGCCTCTGTTACCTACAAAGGAGTAAAAATTAACGTAATCGATACCCCGGGTCACGCCGACTTCGGTGGTGAGGTGGAACGCGTACTGAAGATGGCCGATGGTGTTTGCCTGCTGGTGGATGCCTTTGAGGGCCCGATGCCGCAAACGCGGTTCGTGCTGCAGAAAGCGCTGTCGCTGAACCTCAAGCCAATTGTGATCATCAACAAGGTGGACAAACCGAACTGCCGTCCTGATGAAGTGCATGATGCTGTGTTTGAACTGTTTTTCAACCTTGACGCAACAGAAGAGCAGCTGAACTTCCCGACTTTCTATGGTTCGGGTAAAAATGGCTGGTTCAATGATAAAAACGAGCAGATCGAAGGGATCGACCCGCTTCTTGACGGGATCATCAAATATGTACCACCACCCAAGGTAAACGAAGGTCCGGTACAAATGCAGATCACTTCACTCGACTATTCTTCTTTCCTCGGCCGTATCGCCGTAGGTAAAGTGAGCCGTGGTGTATTGAAAGAGGGGCAGAACGTTGCCCTGATGCAGGCGGACGGCAGCATCAAACGTATGAAAGTACGTGAGCTGTACGTGTTTGAAGGCATGGGTAAGAAAAAGGTAACTGAAGTGGTTGCCGGTGATCTTTGTGCCGTTGTAGGTATCGAGAATTTCAATATCGGTGATACACTTGCCGATTCTGAAAATCCCGAAGCATTACCGGTGATCAGCGTGGATGAACCAACCATGAACATGTTGTTCTCGGTGAATAACTCGCCATTCTTTGGTAAGGATGGCAAGTTTGTAACATCCCGTCACCTCCGTGACCGCCTGATGAAGGAAACTGAAAAAAACCTCGCCCTGAAAGTGGTGGATAGTGAAGAAGGTGATAGTATGGTTGTTTACGGCCGTGGTATCCTTCACCTTGGTATCCTGATTGAAACCATGCGTCGCGAAGGTTATGAACTGACCGTTGGCCAGCCCCAGGTAATCATCAAGGAAATTGATGGTAAAAAATGTGAACCATACGAGAACCTTGTGGTGGACGTTCCCCAGGAGTTTGCATCAAAAGTAATTGACCTTGTTTCCCGTAAAAAAGGCGAAATGCTGGTGATGGAAACCAAAGGTGAAATGCAGCATCTTGAGTTCGACATCCCTTCCCGCGGACTGATCGGCCTGCGTACGCAGATGCTGACCGCTACAACCGGTGAAGCTGTAATGGCGCACCGTTTCACGGAATACAAACCGTGGAAAGGTCATATCCCTGGTCGTGATAAAGGCGTACTGCTTTCCAAAAACACGGAAAAAACAACCGGTTACTCCATCGATAAACTCCAGGATCGCGGGACATTCTTTGTGGATCCGGGTGAGGAAGTATACGCAGGACAGGTTATCGCCGAAAACATCAAACCGGGTGACCTGGTGGTGAATGCTACGGAAGGTAAAAAGCTGACCAACCACCGTGCAAGCGGTAGTGATGATGCTACGCGTATCGCACCAAAAACACTGATGACCCTTGAAGAATGTATGGAGTATATCCAGGGCGATGAGTGTATCGAGGTAACACCAAACTTCATCCGTATGCGGAAAGTGATCCTTGATGAGAACGAGCGCGTGAAAAGACAAAAACAGATGAGCGCATAAGCGTTGATCCAGATCATATCGAAGCCTCCGGACAAAATCCGGGGGCTTTTTTCATAAAAGGGGAACTGGTCTGCGCCCCGGGTACAGCAATGAAAACATTGGTACGGAGCGATTGATTCAGTAATTTTGCTGCAAATCCGGTGAAGATGAAAAGGAAAGTCCTTGTGCTGATGACCTGTCTACTGCTCTCCGCGCCTGCCGCGGTGATGGCCCAGTGTTCTATCTGTACCAAAACCACGCAACAGCTTGGTGAAAAACCGGCGCGTGGTATGAACACGGGAATCCTTTACCTGGCATTTACACCGCTGCTGATTATCGGGGTGATTGCATGGCGCTGGAAGAAAAGCAACCTGGTACCCTGATTAGCCCGGGTAGTTCTCCACAAAACGATAAAGGTTAAACGATCCTTTTGCATATTCCCTCCCGATCTGTTCTGTCAGTGCCGGTTTGTTGATATCGCGCATACGGGCATGCTGGATCAGCTGCCAGGCCCGCTCAGCCAGAAGGATTGATTTTTTATCTTTCTTTTTATCCCGGGTGCTGCGAGTGCTGATCAGTGCACTCAGTTCTTCCACACCTTTCTGTTCAGATGCCACCGTTTTCAGGATGACCACTTCTTCCTCATGGTTGCTGAATGCCGGGGCCAGCATCTGGCGCAGGTTGCGGGCAAAGAGATCTGCGTCCGGACGATCCGCTTTGTTTACCACAAATACATCGGCTATTTCCATCAGCCCGGCTTTCATGGTCTGGATTTCATCACCCCCTTCGGGTACCAGCACTACCACAGTAAGGTCCGCCAGTCCGGCGATCTCGATTTCACTCTGACCCACGCCAACCGTTTCCACCATCAGGATATCAAAGGGAAAAGCCTTCATGAGGTCGGTGATCTCGATGATCCGGGGGTTCAGTCCGCCCATCGCGCCGCGTGAAGCGAGTGAGCGTATAAAAACACCGGGGTGGTTGTACCAGCTGCTCATCCGGATGCGGTCACCCAGCACTGCGCCACGGTTAAAGGGGGATGAAGGATCCACGCATACGAGCCCGACCTTTTTGCCTTCGGCTATAAACTGTGCAATGAGGGCATCAGCCAGGGTGCTTTTGCCTGCCCCGGGTGGACCGGTCAGCCCGATTACCGGTGTACCGGACTGCGGGAGTAACCGCATGAGTTCACCGTATCCTGCCACTTCATTTTCCACCAGTGAAATGCCACGGGCAAGGGCCTTGCTGTCGCCGGATTGTATATCGTGAAGGAACTCACTCCACATTGTGGTATGCTGTTTTACCAAAGTTAAGCCCGGGCTGCTTCACCGGTTTTAAAAAAGCTGGCGAAGTAGGAAGGGTCTTTCAGGTTGAGCCATGACGCCCGGTTTGCTGCAAGATCATCATAGGTGAAAGACTCGACCTGTTCCATTGTAAAGTCCAGCATGTTTTCCGCCTGGCCATGCACAATGAACCCGAGTCCTTCATCGCAGTCGAGTGTGAATATGCAGAGATCCGGCCGCGTGCTGCGGAGATAGACAATACTTTTCCATACATCACCATTCCATTTTGTAATACGGGGTCTTGAGCGCCATTCCTTGTAACACACTGCTTCCATTGCCGATGGCGGATTGCAGTCGTGCAGGATCATTACACCATTTGCTGCGAGATAGGGTAATGTATTTTCAATGTCCCGTAAGACATACGCAAATTCATGCATGCCATCTATTAATGCGATATCAACCTTGCTGCTGCCGAATACTTTTGCCGCATCCTGTGCGAAAAAATCATCGCTGGTCTTTTCAATGAAGCTGGCTTTGAAATTTGTCGCATTGCGCAACATCCGTTTGAATTTCTTGAAAAAACCAAACTGGAAATCCGGATCCACCGCAACCTTCTTATCTGCCCGTACCTGGAAAAAAACCCCGCCGAAAAAAACCCCGATTTCGAGATAGGTCCGGAAGTTATAGAGTGTGATGAGCTGGCTGATAAAATTCAGTCGGTGGAAATGCATTAAAGTGTGTTTTCGCTAAAATACGGTAATCCAGTGATTTAGCATTGGCGGAGATAAGCCAGGTTTTTATCGGGAAACAGGTTCTCGATACGTTTGTGCAGTTTTGTTTTCATCCGTTTGATTTTCCGCGTGACCGGTATCCCGGTGAGTGGCAGTTCACGGAAGCGCGCAATGGTCTCTTCCTGTGAGAGACCCTGCAGGTAGCATTGCTGGAAAAAACGCGCGATCAGCAGATTCCATTCGTCCTTGTTGGACCAGTAATGCGCAAGGTACCCATCGGCCGGTTCCAGTCCGTAAACATGCCGGAGCGCGATCGATACGCTTGACTGTTCGATAAAGTGATCCGGAACACCAAGTCTGGACATCCCATCACAGACCTGCAGGGCGAGATCGATTTCCGCCAGTTGCCGGGTGTTCGGCGTGATGATCACTCCCGCATTCCACATTTCATATTCACCCAGGTCGGTGAAATCACCCAGTTGCTGTCCTTTCAGTTTTCCATACATCCGGCGTGCCGTGCGCGTGGGAATCTCTTTCAACGGGGCTTCATATAGATGCATCAGGGCTTTACCGCGTTTTACCGTTTCAAAAGCAGGCGCAAAATCATTGTAGAGAAATGTATCGGTGTCGAGGTAGATAACCGGCTCGCCCGGGTGGGCTGCACAGATTGAACCAATCGCCTTTATCTTGATCCGCCAGAAATAATCGTAGGGTCCGCGCCAGTCACGCAATGTGCCTTCTTCAACGGGGATGAGGTTCACCCGGTTTTCTATATTTTTGTAAAACTCCGGCCGGTCGGTCATGATATTGATGGACAACAGCCGTGCGTTGCCTGCC
The DNA here is from genome assembly GCA_004173355.1 of Chitinophagaceae bacterium. Classification (GTDB taxonomy): domain Bacteria; phylum Bacteroidota; class Bacteroidia; order Chitinophagales; family Chitinophagaceae; genus JBEVJC01. The sequence continues at coordinate 10,875 of SEAD01000106.1, forward strand.
AGGAAGGAATAGATACAGAAATAACCCTGCAGGTGGTGTCGTTCATTCGGACCAAAGGTCATCAGGAGTAAATGCATCTGGATTATTATTGGTATGGGCAAGGATAAACCCGCGCCCAAATTTAAGCAGTTTCTCAATCTTACTGAATGGAAAGCCCGCTGGTATCGATCGTGATGTGTACATATAACGGGCAGTCGTACATCGATGCCCAGATGGAGTCGATCCTCGCGCAGGATTTTACGGCGTACGAGCTGGTGATCGTGGATGACCGGTCCACGGATGATACCTACCGGCTGCTGCAGGCCTGGGTTACCCGTTATCCTGCCATCCGCCTGCACCGCAATGAACAGAACCTCGGGTATAACCGCAATTTCGCATTTGCTATGTCACTGGCCCGGGCTCCCTTTATCAGCATAGCCGACCAGGATGATATCTGGATGCCGGAAAAAACAAGGTTGCTATATGCAGCGCTCCAGCAACCCGGAGTGGTGCTGTCGCATGCAGTCAGTATACGTCTGGAGAATGGCCGGCTGAATTATAAAAAAAGAAGGCTGCAATACCATTTCAGCGGAAACGACAGCCGGAAGCTGATGTTGTTTAATGCCGTGATGGGTCACGACATGATGTTCCGGGCCGACCTCCTTCCGGCTATCCTGCCTATCCCCGACCGCATGTCGTACGACTGGTGGATCAGTTTTATCGCCTCTACCCGCGGCAGGATTGTATCGGTACCGGATGCGATTGTGCATCACCGGATTCACTCGGATAATAACTTTTTCAAAAAAACAGACAGTGCCCGCTCCCGCGAAATGGATCTGGATGAAGTATGGGAAAAATTCCTGGAAGTACCGACATTAGGCGGACGCGAGCGTATTTTCCTCAAACGGTCACTGGACCTCATCCGAAGCCAGACCAGTGCCGCCGCGGGTTTCAAGCCAGCACTCTTCCTGCACTTCTTTGCCAACAGGGGTCTGTTCTTCGGGCACAAGCGTCGCAGCCTCCCCGTTTTTTCCTATTTCAAGAATTCGGTCAAGTATGCAAAAATGAATTTCCGTGGAAAAGGCACTATCTGATATGATTAAATTTTCTGTAATCATACTGGCAAAAAATGAAGAGCGTACCATCGCAGCAGCAGTAGCGAGCGCAAAGCAGGTCAGTGATGACGTGTTGCTCGTCGACAGCGGCAGTACGGACAGGACCATCCCGCTGGCAACCGCCGGTGGTGCAAGGGTACTATCCATCAGCTGGCCGGGTTTTGGTGCTGCGAGGAATCTCGGCGCCGCTGCGGCAAAATATGAATGGGTATTTTGTCTTGATGCAGATGAGGTGATCACCGGTGAACTGGCCGCGTCACTTCGCGTCTGGCAACCCGACGGTCAGGTGCTGTATGGTTGCCGCCGGCGTAATTTTGTTGCCAGTCATGAGATCCGTTATGGCGAATGGGGGCACGACAGGGTCATGCGTCTGTACAACCGCAATTACTGGGAATGGAATGCCGATAAAGTGCATGAGAATGTGGTACGGAAGGATGGCGGGGAGCGACGAAGGATGGTATTGCCGGGAGCACTGCTGCACTACACCACCACTGACCTGGATACATACCGGAAGAAGCTTGACAACTATGCGCGGCTGAGCGCCGTGAAATTTTTTGAAGCCGGGAAAAAGGGCACGTTCAGCAAACGTTACCTCTCACCGGTGTTTGGTTTTGTAAAAAATTATATAACCAGGATGGGTTTCCTCGACGGATCCGACGGACTTCGGATAGCCTTGCTGCATGCGGGTTACACGCGAAAGAAGTATCGCTGTCTCGACGAATTGTACAAACTGGCCTAAATTTGCAGAATGACCAATTTCATCCCGATATTCCCACTCAACCTGGTGGTATTTCCAGGCGAGGAGTTGAACCTCCATATTTTTGAACCCCGTTACAGGCAACTGGTGGAGGAATCGATTGTCTCCAAAAAGCCGTTTGGTGTGCCGGCAGTACTGAATGATAAACTGCAGGACATGGGCTCGGTGGTGGAGATCATTGAAGTAAGCAAACGATATGAAAATGGCGAGCTGGATATAAAGACAAAAGCCACCGATGTATTCAGGATTTTGGAAGTGATCCGCGAGCTGCCGGAGAAATTATTCAGCGGTGCGATTGTAAATTATCCCGAGAATCACTGGGAAGGAAACGCAGGCCAGATGAAAAAAATCATCGCCAGCATCCGTGAGATGCACCGGTCGCTCAAAGTGGAAAAGGATTTCCATAAACCCGACGGGGATCTCAACAGCTACGATGTGGCCCATCATATTGGCCTGTCGATCGAAGAAGAATTTGAGCTGCTCGGGCTGTTCGAGGAACGGCAGCGCCAGGAGTACCTGAAACGGCATCTCGCCAAAGCATTACCCGCTGTGACCGAACAGGAGCAGCTGAGGGAAAAAATTAAACTCAACGGACACTTCAAAACCCTTCCGGGTTTTGAGCTCTGACCCCAAAAACAGGAAATGGCAATTACCTTTTGTTTTGATTACGGCAACACCCGCAGGAAACTGGCGGTATTTGATGGAGACCGGATCGTGGATGTGCAGGTGCTCGAGGATGATGATATCGGTCGGCTGGAGCAACTGGCGGCGCAATGGAAGCCGGAGAAGTCGATCCTCTCCTCCGTGATTGAGCATGATCCTGCCATTGAAGATTACCTCGCTTCCACCACGCGGTTCCACAAGCTGAGCCATCTCACCCGGGTGCGGATGACCACGCCCGTTGGTAAGCCGGAAACGATCGGGGCAGACAGGCTGGCACTGACTGAGGCGGCCATCCATTTCCACCCCGGGAAAAACAACTTCGTGATAGCGCTCGGTACCTGTGTGACCTATAATTTCATCAATAAATACGGGGAGTTCACCGGCGGGGGCATTTCCCCTGGCCTGATGATGCGGCTGAAGTCGCTTAACCATTACACCGCCAAACTACCCGTGATCCAGCCCAGCAGTAATGCGCCGCTGATCGGGTATGACACTGCCAGCAACATCCTCAGTGGCGCGATCCTCGGAATGTCCTATGAAATCGATGGTTTTATCGACAGTTATGCCCGGAAGTTCGACAACTTTAACGTGCTGTTAACCGGGGGTGATATAGTGCATTTGGCTTCGCACCTTAAAAACAGGATATTTGCAGACCCTGAATTATTATTTAAAGGTCTTTATGCCATCAGCCAAGTCAATAATGCTTAAGAGAGTCAATGTGTTAGATAGTGTCTCCGCTTATGGCAGGATACTCAGGCCAGCCCTGCTGGTCACCGCAGTTTTAGGCAGCGCAAGCGCCTTTTCTCAGGATAATTCGCCGTATTCCCGTTATGGGCTGGGTGACCTGGTCCCTTCCACACCTGTTAATACAAGGGGTATGGGTGGTGTGGCTGCTGCCTATGTGGATCCATACGGAACCTCCATTAATTTCGCTAATCCTGCAACATACGGCTCGTTCTGGGCATTAAAAACACCCAACTCCCGTAAAATCGACCAGGGACGTGCTGTACTCGATATCGGACTGAATTTTGAGAACCGGACACTGCGCGAACCCAACACCGTGACCAAATTCAGGGCGAGCAATGCGCTGTTTTCCCACGTGCAGGTAGGCGTGCCGCTGAAACCCAACTGGGGCCTGAGTTTTGGGCTCCGTCCGATGACCAGGATCAGTTACAAACAAATCAGTTCTTACCGCAGCGCGATTGACAGCACGGTGAACCTGAATACCGGTGACGGGGGAAGTTACCTCGGTACCATCGGTACAGGCGCCAAGTTTCGCCTGAATGCAAAAAACCAGGTGTCGGTGGGTGTGAATGGCGGATACCTCTTTGGTAAAAAAGAAAACAGCCGCAGACGCTCGATACTCAACGACAGTCTTTCCTATACCAGTGGCAACTATGCCACGAATGTGTCCTATGGTGGGCTGTACTTTAACCTGGGCCTGCAGTATGAAATGCTGCTGAATACAAAAAAACAGATCTACCTGACCTTTGGTGCGTACGGGAATGTGAAGCAGAACCTGCGCGCGTCCACGGATGATATCATCGAGACTTACTATTACGATGAGTCCGTGGGTAATCCGAGGATTGACAGCGTGTCGGTAAAAAGCAACCAGAAAGGGGATATTACGTGGCCATCGCAGATCACCGGCGGGCTGATGCTTGAAAAACGATTCAATGGGCTGAAAGAAGCCTCCTGGAAAATCGGGGTGGATGTAGGTCAGGCCAACTGGTCCCAGTACCGCAGTTACGGGCTGGCTGATCCGAATGTGACAGACAAATGGGAAGTTAAAGTCGGTGGTGAAATCACCCCGATCCCGAATAAAAATTATTTCAGCCGTATCTCTTACCGCGCGGGTGTTAACTTTGGCCCGGATTACCTGCGCATTGTTGGCCGTGAGGTACCGATGTTCGGGGCTACGCTCGGACTTGGGCTTCCTGTCGGGAATTACAGTCCGCAGGGTCGCACACAGGCCACATTTGTAAACCTGGCATTTGAGTACCTGCGTCGCGGTACAAACGACAGTCCTTTGAAAGATAATATGTTTCGCATTTCAGCCGGATTCTCACTCAGTGATATCTGGTTTGTAAAACGTAAGTATGATTAACCTTCGTGGTTTATTAAATAAGTATACGGCAGCCCTTGTTTTGGGCTGCTGTTTTGTTTGGGGTTGTGAAAATTCCCAGGCCGATATTGACCGTCTTACCAAAAAAGTGGCAGAGCGCGATGAGGCTTACAATATCAATACCCTGATGAGTACAGCTGGTAAAATGAAGGCGCGGCTTACTGCTCCGGTGATGTACCGTGTAATGAATGACCAGCCCGGTGATACCTTGTTTGTGGAATTCCCGAAAAAACTGCATGTTGATTTTTACAACGACAGCACTGTCATTGAAACCAGGCTGGATGCGAAATATGGAAAGTATTATGAAGCGCTGAACAAGGTGTACCTGCGCGACAGCGTAGTGATTATTACCCTGAAGGGGGATACGCTCCGTTGCCATGACCTGTGGTGGGACCAGGCCCGCGGCCTGTTTTATACGGATACGGTGGCCACCTACCGGGGTATCGACAACAATATGAATGGTGGCAAGGGAATGGAAGCCACGCAGGATCTCCGCACCGTGACCTTCAAGCAGCCGCTCGGCAATATGCAGATAAAGGATAACGGTTTTGCCGAATAGGGTTAAAAAAAATCATCCACCATTCCTGCGTTCACAGGCCTGATGGATGATTGAGCTAGGTTATTGCAGTTGTCCTGGACGGTCCTGGCTCTACGTTGGTTTGGTTTTCAGGAGATATGGATAAAACGGGACGTTCAACAAAAGGAAAATATTCTTGCGATCTGATTCAAAAGTAGTCGCTGCGGTCCATCTGTACCAGCGCAGAACTGGCCGATTAATGAGCCGATAGAATTACGGCGGCTTTAGTGGTTCTACGTTAAAGTTGATGTCGATCTCCCTGTTATGCTTACCTTTCGGTTACCTAAAACATTGGGCTATGTCATTGAAAAACAAAACAGTTTTTATCACAGGAGCCAGTCGCGGTATTGGCAAGGCCATCGCATTGCGCCTGGCTGCAGAAGGTGCGAATATTGTGATTGCCGCAAAATCCGTAGAAGAAAATACAACACTGGGAGGTACTATCTTCTCCGCTGCGGAAGAAGTGGAAGCTGCTGGAGGG
>SEAD01000005.1 GCA_004173355.1 Chitinophagaceae bacterium
TCAGAGGCCACTTCACATGAAGCCGGGCACACGCTCGGACTTTTCCACCAGGCGGATTATGATGGCAGCTGCAACAAGCTGAGCGATTACCACTGGGGTAAAGGAACCGGCGAGATCGGTTGGGCTCCCATCATGGGCGCAGGGTACAGCAAAAACTTCACGGTGTGGCATAATGGTGCCAACAGCTGGGGTTGCGACAGCTACCAGAATGACCTCGAGATCATCACTTCCGGTGCCAACGGTTTTGGATACCGCAATGATGACCATGCCAATGCATTTGCTAGCGCTACCATCCCGACATTCGCAAACAACCAGTTCAATGTGGCCGGTGTGATTGAAAAAAACACCGACCAGGATATGTTTAAATTCATCATGCCCGGTACCGGCGTATTCCAGCTGGATGCCATTCCGAACAATGTGGGCAGTGGCAACCTCGGATCGGACCTCGATATGCAGGTATCACTTTACAGCTCATCACAGGCATTGCTGAGCGTCTATAACCCCGGTACGCTGCTGAGTTCACTGGTGGACACCCTTTTGAATGCGGGCACCTATTACCTGCGGATTGAAGGACGCGGCAACGCCTACGCATCTGCATATGCAAGCCTGGGCTCGTATTCACTGGTCGGCAAAACTGCCACCGGGGGAATCGTGCTTCCGGTGCACCGTCTGCAGCTCAATGGTATACAGCACGGCGAAAGCCGCCAGTTCAGCTGGATCATCGATGCCGATGAGGATGTGCTGGACCAGGTGCTTGAAGTGGCAGCGGATGGCAAAAATTTTGTAGCCCTTACACCGGCTGCTGCTGAAACGCGCAGTTATGTATACCGCAGTACTGAAACCGGCCGCATCGCCTACCGGCTGAACGTTATGTTCGCCAACGGCCGCCGCGCTTATTCAAACGTCCTGACCATGAATGCAGCTGATGCCGGATCATATCCGAAATTGTCAGGCAACCTTATCCGGACTTCTTCCATCTATGTGAACAGCCCGGCGAATTTTTCCTATACCCTTGTTGACTTTAACGGCCGCGCCATCCGCCAGGGCCAGCTGGCCAGCGGGATGAATGAACTGAATGCCTCAGGCCTCGGAGCAGGTATGTATGTGATCCGCTTCGATGGAAACGGCCAGCAATGGACCGAAAAACTGATCCGCCAATAAACGCTTTCCTGTACTGGTAACAGTACGATAATCCGTACCCCCCTTGATTACTGGAGGTTTTTCTATAACTTAGGAAAACCTCTTTTTTTATGCGCTGGAGAAAATTCAACGGTGATTCCATCGATCTCCCCATTATCAATGAAGTGGAGAATGCCATCAAACGTGAGACGGCTGCAGGTTTCAGGCTTAAGGTCTGTATCGGCACCGACTCCCAGGTAAAAGGACCGGAAACGGAGTTTGCCACGGTCATTGTGTTTTTAAGGGAAGGAAGGGGCGGCTTTATGTTTATCCATAATGACCGTACCCGGCAGGTGTTCAGTATCAAGGAACGCATGCTCACAGAAGTAGCCAAAAGTATTGATATCGCCTACCAGCTCTGCAACCTCTTCACGGAATACAACGTGGATATGGAAGTACATGCCGATATCAATACCAACCCGCACTTTAAAAGCAACGATGCCCTCAAGGAAGCCATGGGTTATATCCTCGGGATGGGCTTTGCATTTAAAGCCAAGCCGGAAGCATTCGCCAGCAGCAGCTGCGCGAACAAGGTGGTCAACTGATCCACCCCGAATGACCCTGTTGTTAATACGGTTCGATCACCGTACAGGCCATTGTCTCCCATAAATTGTTTGGAAAAAGTCTATTCACGCGCTCCCGCATGCGAAGAAGTGTTGTTGTCAACCAGTGCAGGATTGGTTTGCCTTACCCCCGCCTGTAAATTACGGGCTTCAATCTTCCGGGCATCTTCGCTTGCCAGCGAAAACACCACCAGGGTGATGATAAATAAAACAACAACAAGGGAGCGTTCGTTGAAAATCTTTCTCATGGGTGGTAGATGCGATTCGTGCAAAATAACAAACAAATGGTTTACAACGTATAAGGTTTTAACCCTTACTTGCTGCATCCTCGTTCAGATTGCCGATATAGTCCAGCACCAGGTCTTTCCCCTCCGCAGAAAGTGCGGATGTCACGAAAAACGGGGGAGCTTCCTCCCAATGTTCCTTCAGGGCCTGGATAAATGCCTTCACATTCCGTACGGTTGCCCCGGGTTTGTTTTTGTCCGACTTGGTAAATACGAGCGCAAACGGCACTTCCCATTTTCCCAGGTCGTTCAGGAACTCCAGGTCGATTTTCTGCGGTTCATGACGGCTGTCAATCAGCACAAACAGACAAACGAGATTTTCGCGTTTCCGGATGTAATTTTCGATCATCTGTTCCCACCGGCGCCGGCTGCTCTGGGCAACTTTGGCGTACCCATAACCCGGCAGATCGACCATGTACCATGATTTTTTCCCGGAGATTACTTCAAAATGATTGATCAACTGGGTTTTACCCGGTGCAGAAGAGGTTTTTGCCAAGGCCCTTTTACCCGTCAGCATATTGAGCAGTGAAGATTTACCCACATTACTCCGGCCGATAAATGCATATTCCGGCCGGTCCGGCTTCGGGCACTGGGTGTAATCGGCATTGCTGATGATATAACTGGCGTCTTTAATCTTCATGGGGCTGCAATATACCACAACCTCTTTACCTTTGCACACATGTCTACCTCCCTGCCCCACGACCATATCACACCCTTCGCGGAATCCGCAAAAACCAAAAAAGAACAGGTAGCGGAAATGTTCGACGGGATTGCCGGCCGGTATGATTTCATGAACCGGTTCCTCTCCCTCCGGATCGATGTACTCTGGCGGAAAAAGGCCATCAGTTTTTTCAGCAAAGATAATCCACGGTTAATCCTCGATGTGGCTACGGGTACCGCCGACATGGCCATTCGCGCCAGCAAAATGCTGCATCCGGAGCGGATTGAAGGCATCGATATTTCCCCGAATATGCTGGCAATCGGCCAGAAAAAAATTGAGAAAGAAGGACTTGCAGAGAAAATCCACTTACAGGTGGGTGATTCCGAGACAATAAATTTTGCCGACGGAACGTTTGATGGCGTGATGGTGGCGTTCGGCGTCCGGAATTTCGAAAACCTCGAAAAAGGCCTGTCGGAAATCCTCAGGGTGTTAAAACCCGGCGGACAACTGGTGATCCTCGAATTTTCAAAACCAAGCCGGCCCTTCAGGAGCATTTACAACCTCTATATGGGAGTGATTGCACCGGGTCTGGCAAAATTGTTCCGGCAGGATAAAAAGGCATATCAATACCTGAATGAATCGGCAGGTGCATTCCCCGACGGGCCACTGATGGTTGGTATTTTAAACAAATGTGGTTATTCCGATACCCGTTTCAAATCGCTAAGCTTAGGAATATGTTCAATTTACTCAGGAAGAAAAACCCGCTTACAAGGACAATCGCCTGCCTGACCGTTTTCCTGTTTTCCATCACTTCCGCCAGTGCACAGGAAGCCCGCGAACTCAATCTTTACGACCACGATTATAAACCCTACTTTTTCGGGATCTCCCTTGGCCTCAACTCTTCCCGGTTCCACCCGCAGATGCATTCCAGGTTTCTCCAGAATGACAGCGTGCTGGTAGCGGAACCTGTTGGCAAAATAGGTTTTTCACTGGGCCTGTCGGCTACCGCCAGGATCTCCAACCGTTTCCAGCTCCGCTTCAACCCGCAGCTTTCCTTTATGGAACGGGACATTACCTACCAGCTCCGGCATCCCGAAGACAACCTGACCGAAGTCACGAAAAAAGTGGAATCGGTTCTCGTATCCTTCCCGGTACAGCTGAAAATGCAGTCGGACCGCATCGGCAACTTCCGGGTGTATATGCTCGCAGGACTCAAAGCCGATATCGATCTTTCGAGCAATGCGCGTGCAAAACGCGCCGAAGACCTGATCAAGATCAAGGCATTTGACTATGGCCCGGAACTCGGCGTGGGCTTCAACTTTTTCTTCCAGAGTTTCATCCTTTCACCTGAACTCAAGTTCAGCAACGGTGTGCCCAACCTGCACAGCCGCGATGCCAACCTGAAATATTCCAGCGTATTTGATAAAGTGCAGTCCCGTTCGATTATTTTCACGCTCCATATCGAAGGATAACATTTATGCGAAAGATCGTACGTTTTACAGCCCTGCTGTGCCTCCTGGTGCTGTGCACCGTGGATGCCTTTTCACAAAAACAGTTTGACACGCCCCTTGCCATGAATGACTATCTCGTCAGTCATGTGGATTCATTATTCATACTCGGTACTGATATGGGAAATGCGCTGGGCACCGGGGTGAAAAAGAAAGACTTCTCCGGACTCGCTGCCACAAAGACCGCCATCGTAAGGTACGGTGCGGCAAAACAGGCAGAAATCAGGAAGGTGAAAGACCAGTTTGGCTCAGAAGATTTCCGTAAGGGCATTCTCGATTTTCTCGAATTCGAAATGGACCTGATGAAAACGAAGACTACGCTGATGGATAAACTGCACAGCCAGTCAACCGATGCGGAAATCCAGGCAGCCATCGACCAGATGATTGCAGAAAGCAAACGCGAAGAGGAATACCTGCGGAAAATCGGATTGCTGCAGGAGCAGTTCGCAAAAAAGAACGGGATCACACTCGCGGCAACTGAGTAGTCCGTTTAAAAATCATATTCCCTGCGGTGCATGTTCCACCGGAATCCGATTGAAGCTACCGTGGTGCTGCCGGATACAATAGGGGCTGTTTTGGTCTGCTGTTTACGGTACACACCAAAAAACTCAAGGAACATATTTTCCCGTAATTCATATGACACCAGCAGTGAACTGTAAAAAGTATTGGTCTTCCACCCACTGCCGATATTGAAACCATAATCACCCGCCCTGTATTCGGGTCCGTATGGCAGGAAGATATTACTTCCGTAACTCAGCGCACTGGAGTCACGTCCCTGCAGGTAATAGATGGCCTTTGCCTGCACCATCCATTTTGGTGCAGGCTGGTAACGCGCTATCCCGATAAGCTCACTGAAATTCGCCATGAGCGGATGTGCCAGCGGCTGGTTGTAATGTGTGTAATTCGCCACGGAATCCCGGTGTGAATACGTGAAGGGCCGGATGCGGTTATGTTCGAGTTGCAGGTCGAGATTCTTTACCCCGAAAGCATCGATATATTTTACACCAAGCTGGAGACCTGTTTTGTTTGCCCACCATCCATTACCCGCTTTTACTTCCGCCAGGTTGAATTCATCGAGTAACACCTGGCCATACACCTGGAATTTACGGGCAATATTCGCCTTGAAGTCAAGACCGGCCAGCGAGTTGTCAAAACTCCCGTTCTGCGCTTCCACGGAACGGTAAAAAATGATCGGGTTGAGATAGGCAAAATCAAACCGGTTGGTGCGCCCGAAGACCACGCCCTCAAACAAACCAATGTTGAGCCACTTCGTGACATTCACGTCAAGGTGGTGCATGGCTGCATATTTTTTACCGATGAGCTGGTCAAAACCCGCCGCATGGGCGTTCTGCAGCTCCATAAAAATGTTCTGGTAATTGAAACGCCAGATCCGCGTATTGAGTTTCAGGAAAAGTGCATTCGCGCCGAAGTCGCTCAGGAAGAGACTGCGATACCCGTTGCCGATAAAATTTTTGTCATACCCAAAGCTGACATCGATGTATTTGGCAGCATTGAAGGTGAAATAACCCCGCGCATCGAAATAATCAACACCACCGGGATCCTTGAACGGTTTGAAAAAACCGGCACCGGGCACAGCCTGGCGGGCGTTTATGTATTCCTGCACATAGGCCGGGTCCCGCTCCTGGTTGTCGGTCAGGTAAGCAAAAAAACCGATCTTCCTTGTGATATTCCCGCGAAGCGTGAGTCCGCGCGTGTTAAGGAATAACGATTGATCATTCCCGTTTTCTTTTGACAGGGTATACTGGATCACAGGGTTAATCACCAGGTCAAAATCAGGGATGTGCACCTCGTACAGGTTGGCGGGTGTTGTGTAAAAATTCTTCAGCAGTGGTTTGCGGCTTTTATAGAGATCACGTTCTTCAGCCGGCAGGTAATCCAGGTTATTCATCCAGGCACTGCGGATATTGTATTCATCTACCCGGCTGAGACCGCCGGGATTTTTGCTGCGGAAACTGCGTATCCCGTTGAGCAGGTAACCCTGGCGGCTGAAGGGTCGTGTTTTGGAAAAGTTCAGGACGGAATCGGTACCGGACTTGATTTCCAGCCGCTCGGCAAGGATGGACTGTTTATCACCCTGGGCAAGGAAGGTTGTCTGTGCCATCCCCGAAACTGGTAAAATAAATACGATCAGCCTTATCAGGGTTTGTTTAAATTGCATCTCCTCCTGTTATGTGAATAATACGCGGCAAAATATGGAAATATATCTGATAAAAAATATACAGGTCGTCAACGAGGGAACCATCCGTACGCTGGATGTATTACTGCAGGATGGCCGGATTGAACGGATGGATGCAAACATTGATGCACCAGGCGGCAGGGCAGTAACGGAAATAGATGGCACTGGCAAATTCCTGTTGCCTGGTGCAATTGACGACCAGGTCCATTTCCGCGAGCCCGGACTGACACACAAAGCAACGATCGCCACTGAATCAAGGGCTGCCGTGGCCGGCGGGGTTACCAGCTTCATGGAAATGCCGAATACCGTGCCTCCGGCCTACACACTCGGGCTGCTTGAACAGAAATACGCAACGGGTGCCGCCACATCACTGGCCAACTATTCTTTTTTCATCGGTACCTCCAATGAAAATGCAGCAGAGGCACTCGCTGCCAATGACCATAAAAACTACATCTGCGGCATAAAAATATTCATGGGTTCCTCTACGGGCAACCTGCTGGTCGATAACCCCCTCACACTCGAAAAAGTATTCAGCGAGAGTGAACTGCTGATCGCCACGCACTGCGAAGACGAAAAAATCATCCGGCGTAATCTCGCAGCCATGAAAGAAAGCGGCAGGGAACTGGTTGCCGCTGACCACCCGGTTATCCGAAACGAGGAGGCCTGTTTCGAATCCTCCTTTTTTGCCGTGGCCATGGCAAAAAAATTCAATACCCGCCTGCATATCCTGCATATCAGTACCGAACGGGAGCTGCAGCTATTTGGCAACATGCTTCCGCTGAAAGATAAACGCATCACTGCGGAAGTCTGCGTCCACCACCTGCATTTCACGTCGGATGATTATGCAACCCTTGGTAACAAAATCAAATGCAACCCGGCAATCAAGGCCCCGTTTAACCGCGAAGCACTCTGGAAGGGCTTGCTGGATGACCGCCTTGATGTGATCGCCACCGACCACGCACCACATACCGTGGAAGAAAAATCAGGGTCGTATGAAAAATCACATGCAGGTGTACCCCTGGTCCAGCACTCAGTCCAGCTGATGCTGGAATACTACCGTGAGGGCAGGATCAGCCTCCAGAAGATCGTGGAAAAGATGAGCCATGCGGTGGCTGACTGTTTCCAGATCCGGGACAGGGGTTATATCCGCGAAGGGTATATGGCGGACCTTGTCATTGTCGACCTGGAAGCATCCACTACCGTCACTCCTGCTTCCATACTTTACAAGTGCGGCTGGAGTCCTTTCGAAGGCAAAAAATTCGGTTCCGCTATTTCCCATACGTTTGTCAATGGCAACCTCGTGTTTGAACGCAGGGCCGCCGATATTGATCGGGATGTATGGAATCCGCAATGGAATGAATCAAGGAAGGGTGAACGCCTCCGGTTCGACCGCTGAGAGGCATGAATAATTCATAATGGCCGAGTATGCAGATTGACGCAATATCGTTTAATGACATATCGATTTTCCACCCGGAGGAAGAATTTTCCATTTTCCATAAACTAAACTTCACCCGCACCACCGGCGGTAAGGAATGGCTGCGGTTTTATTTCACCCAGCCACTCGATGACCTGTCGCGGATCCGTGGAACCCAGGACCTGATCCGCGCGCTGATAGGTCACCTGGACCACTGGCCCGAAGACATCAGCAATGGCACCGTACTGGTCATAGACAAATTCCTCGACTATGCGCTGGACAGCATCTCTTCCAACCTGAACAGCGTAAACAGCATTGCATACAAACTGCTGCATAGCGAAGACTATTCCATGTCGAAATATTCCATCACCCACTTCGCCGATTTTTTCCGCGGTCTCCGGCGTATCGTGGCCCTGCTGGAACCAGCCGCACTGCCTGCCAATACCCGGATTTATATCGATCGCATCGCGGGCATTATCAGTGAGCCTTCCCTCCGCGCCCTTTCGGAAACCAAAGCCGGTCACAGGTTCACTATCCGCGAAAACCTGTATTATGCAAAACTCGTGCGTGTGACCAACCGCACACGCATACTTGAGCTGATCGACATCTACAGCCGCATCGATGCCTGGTATTCGATGGCCATGGCTGTCCGGAATTACAATCTTGTATTCCCGGAATTCATCGATTCAGCAACACCGCTCGTTGATGCCAGGGGCCTCTACCACCTTCTTCTCCCAAAGCCGGTGCCCTACGACCTGCAGATGGATCCCGCACAGAATTTCCTGTTTCTCACGGGGGCCAATATGGCCGGCAAAAGCACACTGATCAAATCCGTGGGCACCGCCGTGTTCCTTGCCCACCTTGGCATGGGCGTGCCCGCCGCATATATGCGGCTCACACTCTTTGATGGGCTGCTCAGTAATATCAACGTGACCGATAATATCGCAAAAGGCGAGAGCTTTTTTTTCAACGAGGTGCAACGCATCCGCAACACGATTGAAAAAATCAACAACGGCAAAAAGTGGCTCGTCCTTATTGATGAACTGTTTAAAGGCACCAATGTGGAAGATGCGATGAAATGTTCACTCGCAGTGATCCGCGGCTTTGTCAAGATCCGGAACTCCCTGTTCATCCTGTCCACCCACCTGTATGAAATCGGCAAGGAATTAAACAGCACCCCGAATATCGCATTCAAGTATTTTGAAACAAACGTAGAGAATGACCAGCTCAGTTTCAGTTACCAGCTAAAAGATGGTGTCAGCAATGACCGTATCGGTTATGTGATCCTGAAAAGGGAAAAAGTGGTGGAGATGCTCGATAACCTTTAGATTTGACCTGCATCCGGCACCCCGGCAAAAACGAACCTGAAATGTTTTGTATTCACATGAAAAAACTATCCCTCCTTTTTTTTATTGCCCTTGCATACATGCCAGTGCATGCACAGGTTACCATTGTTAAATCGCCGGCCATCGATGTAACCGCTTATCATTTCGAGATCGGGCTTTCGGATAAAACCGACAGCATCCAGGGCAGGGCCACGGTTCATTTTACCTGTCTCTCCGATACCCAGCAGGTGGCGGTTGACCTCCGTCAGCCTTCCGGTAAAACAGGATTCACGGTGTCATCCGTTCGCCTGGGTAAAACGGATCTCCGGTTCGAACAGAAATCCGACCGGATCTTTATCCATCTCGCCGGCAATGCTGCGAAAAATAAATCCCTGTCTTTTGTAATAGCTTACTCCGGTATCCCTGCCGACGGCCTGATCATCTCCACGAATAAATTCGGGAAGCGGACCTTCTTTGCAGACAACTGGCCCAACCGGGCACACCAGTGGATTCCCTGCGTGGACGATCCCGCTGACAAGGCAACAGTGGAGTTTACGGTGACCGCACCCTCCCACTACAAAGTCATTTCCAACGGCCTGCTTGTGACCGAACAACTTGCGGGCAGTGGCATGAAGCGCACCCACTACCGGGAAGAAGTACCTTTACCGACCAAGATCATGGTCATTGGTGTGGCAGACTTCGCCACCGAACAGTCGGGTAAAATCGGCTCGGTGCCGGTTAGCAGCTGGGTCTTCCCGGAAAACCAGCAAGAAGGCTTCGCCGATTATGGAATTGCCCCTCCCATACTGCAGTGGATGCGGGATTATATTGGACCGTTCCCCTACAAAAAACTGGCGCATGTACAATCGAAAACCATTTTCGGCGGCATGGAAAATGCCGGTGCAATTTTCTATTACGAAAATTCCGTCAATGGCCGCGTCAACAATGAATCACTGATCGCCCATGAAACCGCTCACCAGTTTTTTGGTGATATGGTCACGGAACAGGATTTCTCACAGGTCTGGCTGAGCGAAGGCTTCGCCACGTACATGACCCACCTGTACATCGGGTCAAAATACGGAGAAGACAGTCTCTCCCGCGAAATGGCAAAAGACCGCAGCCAGATCATAGCCTTCTCCCGTTCCAAAAAACTCCCGGTCATTGATACGGTGTCTAAAATGATGGACCTGCTTAATATCAACAGTTACCAGAAAGGATCATGGATTCTGCATATGCTTCGCCGGGAAACAGGCGACTCGCTGTTCCGGCTTTCACTGCGCGAATATTATCGCAGCTACGCAGGAAAAAATGCAACAACCACCAATCTCAAAAATATCTTTCAACAGGTGACCCATAAGTCGCTGGACACTTTTTTCCACCAGTGGCTTGAAATCCCCGGACAGCCCGATCTTGATATCCGCTGGAGCTACAGCATCGAATCCGGATTACTGCAGATCACAATCAAACAACAGCAAGCACAACCCTTCAGCTTCCCGCTGGAATTTGAAATCCAGGGGAAAGACAATACTAAACAAACCATCCGTTTCGAGGTCAGCCAGCCAAGGCAGATTTTCCTGGTGCCTTACCCGTCCGAACCATTGAGCATCCGTCCTGATCCCGGAACCTCCCTTCTCTTTTCTTCAGTGATCAGCCGGAAACCGGTGATGACCGATCCTGCAAAATAATACGGGATGCTACCCGTTTCCTTGTGTATATGCCCGGTCATCGCGGGGAATAATACATTGTTATGCCGGTGATCTTCCCGAGGTTTTGGCGGCACGCTGGTTGAATTTTACACCGTTGGTAATCTTCAACATTCCTTCTATGCTTGTACGGACATTTGGCAGCGCGGTCTTTGGTGTGGAAGCAATCAGTATTACCATAGAAGTGAACTGGATTGAAGGTTCAGGCAAGGATCCGCTCATTGTTGGTTTGCCGGACAATGCAGTCCGCGAGAGCCTGCAGCGGATTGAAAGCACCTTCAAGACAAACGGGTACCGGGTACCGCGTACAAAGGTGGTCGTGAATATGGCGCCTGCTGACCTGAAAAAAAGTGGCACTGCATTCGACCTGCCGATTGCCATGGGTATCCTGGGTGCATCGGAACAACTGGACAACAGCCAGCCCCTGGCCGACTATGTCATCATGGGCGAACTGGGCCTGAACGGCGAACTGCGACCCATACGGGGCGCCCTGCCTATCGCACTGCAGGCCCGGACGGGCGGGTTCCGCGGACTGATCGTGCCCGCAGCCAATGCCAAGGAGGCCGCCATGGTAAGTGGAATCAGTGTGTATGGTGTAAGCCATATCACCGAAGTCATTTCGTTCTTTGAAAACAGGGAAACCGGGTTAGCACCCGTAACCATCAACATGCAGGACCAGTTCTTTTCATCCCAGTATGATTTTGATATCGACTTTGCGGAAGTCCGCGGTCAGGAAAGCATTAAACGTGCGCTCGAGATTGCTGCTGCCGGCGGCCACAATGCCATCCTGATCGGGCCACCGGGTGCAGGCAAAACCATGCTCGCCAAAAGGCTGCCTACAATCTTACCGCCATTGAGTATGCAGGAAGCACTGGAAACAACCAAGATCCATTCGGTTGCAGGGAAACTGGACAGCAACAGCACACTAGTGTCAAGACGTCCTTTCCGTGCACCGCATCACTCCAGCAGCGCAGCTGCACTCGTGGGCGGCGGCGGCATACCCCAACCCGGCGAAATTTCGCTTGCGCATAACGGCATCCTCTTCCTGGATGAGCTGCCGGAATTCCAGCGCTCCGTGCTGGAGGTAATGCGCCAGCCCATGGAAGAACGCAAGGTGACGATCGCCAGGGCCCGGATCTCGGTCGATTTCCCCGCATCATTTATGTTGCTGGCATCGATGAACCCCTGCCCCTGTGGTTTCTTTAACCATCCCGAACGAAGCTGCACCTGTCCGCCCGGACTGGTGCAGCGATACCTGCACCGGATTTCAGGACCACTGCTCGACCGGATTGACCTGCATGTGGAAGTAACGCCAGTCCCGTTCAGTGAACTCTCGCTGGGTCGCCAGCAGGAAAACTCTGCCAGCATCCGAAACCGGGTGATCGCGGCAAGGGAAATCCAGGGCAGGAGGTTTGAAGGCCACGCCGGGACATATGCCAATGCACAGATGGGCAGCCGGCTCCTGAAAACCATCTGCGCCATCGACAAGGCGGGTACTGCACTGCTGAAGACCGCCATGCACCGGTTAAACCTGTCTGCACGGGCCTATGAGCGGATTCTCAAGGTATCACGTACCATCGCCGATCTGGGGGGAAGCGCTGACATTCAGGCGCAACACCTGGCGGAAGCGATCCAGTACAGAAGCCTGGACCGGCAGGGATGGGCAGGCTGAAATCCAGCAAGGGCCGGCATCCCGGGGAAAGTGAAATCGCGCAGTCATGCTAGTTTGGCATTTTTCCCGAACTTGTATAGTGTTTGCGTGTTGTAACCCCGATACTTTACAACGATACTCCCAATCAAGAACTGACCGATGAAAATATTGTTACGTTACTTAAAACCGCAGAAGTGGCTGGTGCTCGCTGTGCTGTTGCTGTCCGCGATAAACATCAGCTTTTCGCTGTTTGATCCCATTATTTTTGGTAAACTGGTTGAACTTGGCCGCGTGTATTTCGAACGTACCGGTGCCGGAACAGCATTCAGCCAGCATGATTTCCTTTTCATCAAGGAGCCTTACCTCAATGCTGCCAATAAAAACGATATACTCTATGGAGTGGTATGGCTGCTGGGAGCATCGGTTACCGTGGCCATGGTGAGCCGGATTGCCAAAGCCTTCCAGGATTATTTCCTCGCCCTGATCACCCAGAAATTCGGGGCTACTATTTTTACCGATGGCCTGCAGCACGCCATGAAACTGCCTTACCATGATTTTGAAGACCAGCGGAGTGGCGAGACACTTGGAATTCTTCAGAAAGTGCGGCAGGATACGGAGAAGTTCATGGCCATGTTTATAAACGTCCTGTTCCCGGTTGTGGTAGGCATAGTGTTCGTTGCCGTATATGCTGTTAAAAAAGACTGGCGTCTTCCGATTGTTTACTTCGGGGGTATTTTCCTCCTGACATTTATCTCCAATGTGCTGAGTAAAAAAATCAAAAAAATCCAGAAACACATTGTCGCGCAGACTACATCCCTCGCCGGTGCAACAACAGAGTCATTACGCAATATTGAGTTGGTCAAAAGCCTTGGGCTGACAGAACAGGAAGTAGGACGGCTCAACAAGAACACATTCAAAATCCTCGGCCTTGAACTGACCAAGGTGAAAAGGATGCGCAGTATCAGTTTTATCCAGGGCACATTTGTAAACACACTCCGGCAGGTGATCCTGTTCATGCTTATGCTGCTGGTGTTCCAGAAGGAAATGCTGCCGGGCGAGATTGTGACCATGCAGATTTTCTCCTTCTTTGTGTTTGGTCCGTTGCAGGAAATCGGCAATATTATTCTCTCCTACCGGGAGGCTGAAGCGTCATTAATCAACTTTGAAACGCTGATGACCAAACAGCCGGAGCCGCAGGCAAAAAACCCGACACACCTCGGCGATATCCAGACACTGGAGTTTAACCATGTTGGCTTCAAACACCAGTCAGCGAAACAAAGTGCAATCAATGATATCAGCTTCGAGGCAAAAAAAGGGGAAACGATTGCGTTTGTAGGACCTTCCGGATCCGGAAAAACAACCCTGATGAAACTGCTGGTGGGACTCTACCGTCCGCAGAAAGGGAAAGTCCTGTACAATGGCATGGATGAAATGTCCATTGACTTCAACGACCTGCGAAGCAAGATTGGTTTTGTAACGCAGGACACACAGCTGTTCTCCGGGACTATCCGCGAGAACCTGCTTTTTGTAAACCCTTCAGCAACCGAATCCGACCTGCAGGATGCGCTGGATAAGGCCGCCACCCAGAACCTTCTCGCCCGGGCGGAAAAAGGACTTGAGACAACGATTGGCGAAGGCGGTTTGAAACTTTCCGGTGGGGAGAAACAACGCCTGAGTATCGCGAGGGCACTGATCCGTAAACCACAGCTGCTGCTCTTCGATGAAGCCACTTCCGCACTTGACTCACTGACCGAGGAGGAAATCACACATACAATCCGTCGCATTTCACTCGAAGGAAACCAGGTAACGATCCTGATTGCACACCGCCTGTCCACCATCATGCATGCAGACCGGATTTACGTCCTTGAAAAGGGTGATGTGGTCGAAACCGGAAGCCATGCCAAACTGCTCGCGGAGAAAGGCCTCTACTACGCCATGTGGCGCCAGCAGATTGGTGAAAGAAAAGATAACCTTACCACCGCGTAATGTTTCGGTCAGGTGTTTGATGTATTATTGCGGAGAGACCGGATACAGGAAAAAGACCGGTGATTGTATATGGGACTGTTTTCGTCACTGTTCGGGGGAGGGCTGAAGGCCGCACTCGAAGAAGGTTCAGCCATTATTGATATCCGTTCGGCCGCTGAGTATGACAGCGGTCATGTACCGGGAGCGCACAACATCCCGGTAGACCGGATCGCCATCAGCATACCCCGGATAAAAGGTTTCGGGAAAGTCATTATCTGCGGCGCCGGTGATTCGCGCAACTCGCAGGCAACCGACCTGCTCCGTCGGAATGGCATTACCTCTTTTATCGATGGCGGTTCCTGGGATCGCGTATACCGTAGCTGGAAAAAAACCTGAACCTATCCTTCCTTTTTCTTTTCGTCCTTCCCGCGCCACCAGTCCGTGAAGAAGTTGGAGCGTTCCAGCTCTTCCATGTCACTCAATTCCCATTCGAGGGCCTTGGTGCTCAGTGTTACTTCTACAAATGACACAATGAGTGAAGCCAGGAGACTCAGCAGGCTGATCGCAAACACCATTTCCGTCAGCAGCATCCATTGCTGGTAAACACCATACATCGTTACCACACAACACACAAAGGAAAACACACCCAGCGCCTGCATCAGCCGCACGAGATTGATCCTTGTCCGCAGGATCTTGATCTGCTTGAGCAGCAGGTGGTTTTTTTCACCACGGGTGTATTCATCATGCAGCTTACGGATGAGCGCCGCCAGTGCAAGGTACCGGTTTGTATAAGCCAGCAGCAGCAGGCTGATCGCAGGAAAAAGCAGTGCCGGTGTATTGAAGGTGATTTCCATCTGCCAAATATAAGGGGCCATTCCGGAAAGATCCGGAACAGCCCCTTGAAACAAAACCCGGGTACGGGTCAAACTGAACCCTGAGCAGTAAACTGATCGCAACAGTTCATGGAAACACCCTGCTATCCCGCAGGGAATATCTTAGCTGCCGACTATCGCATGGAAGGTGATCAGTTGACTACCACATTAAAAGTGGCTTCCACGTCCGTGCCCGACTTTGCGCTGTCGACCTGGTCGTCAGCAGCTTTGTTGGGAGGGTCGGCCGGGTAATGACGGAGTGTAATTACCACCTGGCCGGTGCCCGCCGCACCTGTTGTCCATGTACTCGTAGTTCCCAGCGCAATGCCATTGCTGTCGTTGTTGAGGTTACTCACCGTCAGGTTGCCTGCGGCAGTCGGACGGTAATAAAACCGGTGTGCATGGCTCTCTTCTTCGACCTCAAGTGTGATATCTTCCACCGGTGTGGCTGTCTCGTTGAGCAGCTGGATACTTGCTGAATAGGTAGTATTCGGGGAGAGATCGATATCATCGGTCACAGGCGAAGCACCACCGGGGCCATCGGGATCGGTAAACTCATAGACTAATGGTGTGGTGGAACCAGCGGCCGTGAGACGGACAATCATTGTCGTGATCACTTCTTCTTCATTGGTTTCACCCTTGTCTTTTTTACAACCGGCGAAAACCGTGGCCAGTACGATACATGCGAGGCTTGTCTTCAGGAGGTTTTTTTTCATGTCTCTCATTTAAAGATTAAAAGAATTAAGAATAACGTGCTGTTGCAGCAGGTCTGTAAAGTGATGCGCCAGTGGCATCATGTGTGGTTGTGATTGTTACTTCCCTTCAAGTGGCACCCTGATCCGGAAGCTGATATTACGTCCCATGGCATCAGCGAAATACCGCATGGCATCCATGTAATCGCGGTATGACCGGTCAAACAGGTTACGTACACCCACGGAAAAACTTACCGGTGTATTTCCAAAACCAATGGTAGTGGATGCATTCAGGTTTACCAGTGCATACCCATCGGGCGCGGCTTTGTAATCCTGCGGTCCGTTTTTATCACCGGGCACACGGGTCTGCCGGAATACCTGCTGGATTTCACCGGACAGGTATGTGTCCGTCATCCTGCCCTTCACCGGCAGGCGATACAGGACCTCTGTGCTGATCCTGTCTGATGGCATCAGGATAAGCCAGTCGTCGAGTTGCCGGTTCCGGGCGCGAAGGATCGATGCCCGGGAGGTCCACTCGATATCCTTCATCGGCTTGACGAGCACAGAGGCATCCATGCCCGTCAGTGTGGCATCGGCCTGCCGGTATTCGGTGCGCCGGAATGCACCGGCTATCGTGAGCACCGGTTCATCGGGGACCGGTTGCTGGTAGATGAAATCATTGATCCGGTTGTGGTAAAAGTCAAGATCCACTACCAGTGTACCTTTCCGGTTATGGTAACCTGTGCTGATACCCGTGTTGAATGCCTGCTCGGCCTTGAAGTTGATATCACCTATCTCAAAAGTGGCAGTACCATGATGGATCCCGTAAATCAGCAGTTCATTCACATACGGGGCGCGGGTGGAAAGGGACAGGTTCAGGTTTACTTTCCAGCGTTCTGAAATCCGGTATCCCGTATTGAATGAAGCGGCATACGTGGAGAAATCAAAACTGTTCTGCGCAAATGTTGTATCTGCGCCCTGCAACATCCTGTCGGTACTGATGGTTTTGTAATCATACCTCAATCCGGCCTGCAGCTCCCAGGCATGCCGCTCCCATTTCTCAATGGCATAGGCGCCGTATGTATACGCGCGGTAATTCGGGATCAGGTAACGTCCGGCATAAGCATTATCCTGCTGCATGGCGGCCAGGCCAACCACACCACTGAAACCATGCTGTGGTTTGTGTTCCCAGTTCAGGTCTTCCGAAAAAGTGGAAATGCTGAGATTCAGTTGCGGGCGTGTATTCGAACTGGACCTCGTCACGTCGTACTCTTTCCGGTTATTGAACTGACCTGCGATCTGGAAATTCAGCTTCCCTTTCGGCAGAAGCCATTGCGACTTTGACTTGAGCAGCTGGTGGGTTACATCCTGGTACGGGCGACCGATCCGGTAGGTATCCTGGCCCAGGTAAACTTCGTCAGGCCTGTCGGCAGCTATCGCTTTTTCCAGGTCGGCGAAATTGCCGATATGTGAGCCGATAAAAATCCCGGCCTGTGTTGAAAACAGGCTGTAGAATAATTCGGTAGTAAAGTGTTGCTTTTTCCAGGCAAGTGTAACCGAGAAATTTTTTTCCTCGCTGCCGGTATTGTTTAACCGGTAATCCGGTGTGGCCGCATTGGCGCCTTTTTTATAGGTGCCCTGCAGGCGGTAGGTGAATGCCGGTAGTTTTTTCAGCTGCTGCTCATAGATGGCCGACAGGTAGTACTGACGGTTATTGGTAAAATAACCGGTGTTTACTTCGAGGTTGTATCCGGGTCTGGAACGCAGTGGTCTTGGCTGGATCAGCATCACACCACCAATGGCATCGGATCCATACCGAAGCTCATCCACGCCCTTGATCACTGTCAGCTTATCCGCTATGAAAGGATCTATTTCCGGCGCATGTTCATTTCCCCATTGCTGTCCTTCCTGCCTCACGCCATTATTGATGGTTAGTATGCGTGAGCTATGCAACCCATGGATCACCGGTTTGGCAATATTGGTTCCCATCTGCAACATGGTCACCCCGTTGATTTTGCTGAGCGCTTCCGCCAGCGAAAGACCTTTCGTTTCTTCCAGCCTCCGACCGGACAGGTCCTGTTTGAAACCACTGGATGCCATACCGGTACGGCCGGCCACCACTACCTCTCCCAGTGTGTTGAGCGCATGCGGCAGGAAATAATCGGCATGACGGTCGCGGGTAATCGTAACCGCCTGTTCCAGCGGCGCGCAGTCAACATGGGTAATCAGCAGCGTATACTGCCCGGCGCAAACGCCGGCGAATACAAAATCACCCTTGTCATCGGTAATGATCTGCTGGCTCAGTCCGGAAAGGGAAACCGTGGCACCCACCAGTTTCTCCTTTGTGTCGGCATCTTCAACGTGACCGGAAAAACGGATCCTGCAGCTGTCCCCAATCATCGGATCGGTAGCGGGCAACAGGCTATCCTGCGAAAAAACTACACCTGCTGAAAACATCAGCAAGGCGGTAACAAAATATTTCATGGAAATACATTAGCTGGTAAACACATACCCGGACAGGACCGGGCAAAACGGATATCAGGCTAATGCGGGCGGTCCGCGGAGATTGCTGTGCAATACAACCGTACACGCAACGGACTCATGGAAGAATGATACTGCGTTGTCAAGGTAAACGACTGCAGGCGCTATTTCCCGGGTTTCCACCGGGATGAACGGGGATTCAGCTACCTGGTCGTGGAAATCACATACATACTTTGAGGGCTGGAGGTCGATCGTGGCTTCGCTGTGATTTTTCGCAGGTACATGCACGTGGTTCGTCAGCAGGTCATGCAGGATCTGTTTTGGTGTAATGCCAAGGCAGAACACCAGCAGCAGGAAACCTGCGAGGAAGGATCGTATGTAAGTTGTTTGCCTCAAACCTTTTTTCAACGAGGTTGCAAATTAGTGCTTTTTATCGATTCACAAAAAAAACCCCGGCGAAGGCCCGGGGTTTTCAACTTATAAACACATGGAATGAAGCGACTTAAAAAATTTACGGAACAACAGCGAAAGCCGGGTGTTCCGGAAAACGCGTGAATGGGGTATCAACGAACTTTCAGCATAGGTCTTACCTGCTGCTTGCGTCCGTTCTGCAATCTTGCATAATACACACCCGATGGCAATCCACCACTGTCAAACGTGAACGTAAATGTGCCTGCCGTACGGAGTTCCGCATCCACGGGCGTTTTGATTACGCGGCCAAGCATATCGATGATCTGTACCAGTGTATGCCCGCCAATGGTGGTATAACTGATCGTAGTGGTGCTCGTAAACGGATTGGGATAGTTGGCAATGAGGTTGAGACCGGCATTGCCGTTATCCGGATCCTGTACACCGGTGCAGTCGTTGTCCTTTACGATTGCCAGGCTCTGGAAGTTCTCGAACAGCACCGTCTGCAATGTGGCGGCGGGAACACAGAACCATTTTTCAAGGATGGATGCATACACGCTCCGGAAATCATACTGGAATGGTATATTATCCTGTACCGATGCACCGCCCGGTATCGAAGGATTGGTGCCGGTCACGCCAGGTATCGCCTGTGTGCCGAATATAAACATCGGGGCAGCGGCACCATGGTCGGTCCCCATACTTGAATTCGATTTGATACGGCGGCCAAACTCGGAGAAGGTCAGACCCATTACGCGTTCGTCCACCTTCAGGAATTTGAGGTCATCCAGGAAAGCCTTGATGGCGTCCGAAAGGTTTTTCAGCAGCCGGGCATGTGTACCGATCGATGTATCTGCAGCATCGACCTGCTGTGAATGGTTATCAAAACCTCCCATGCCAACCATGTAAATGCGGGTCTTGAGTCCACCTGCAACCAGGCGGGCGACAATCCTGAGCTGGTCAGCAAGCCAGTTGTCTTCCGGGTAGGCAGCCTGCTGTGGTACTTTTTCAGCAGCCGCAATAATCCGTTCTGCAAACAGGTTGGTCTGTTTGGCAATCGTACGGATATAGGTCAGTTCATGCCCCATCGGTGTATCCGGTGCCGGGTCAATCACATTGTTCAGGAGGTTATAGAAACTCGTCGGATTGGTAATACTCATTCCCATATTCATTGCCGGTCCCTGCAGGGTCAGCGATGTGACCGAGCCGATCTGGATCGCCAGCGGATCGGGCATGGTCTGGTTGGGATAACCTTCCGGGTAGTTCGGGTATTCCGTGTTCAGGTACCGGCCGGCCCATCCGGTATTGACCACATCTGTGCTGGATGATCCGCTCATCCAGATATCGGTAGCACGGAAATGCGAGAAGTTGGGGGTGGGATACCCAACTGCCTGCACGATATTCAGTTTGTCTTCATTGTACAGTGCCTGCATACCGGTCATCGCAGGGTGCAGTCCGGTAGCTTCATAATCTTTCAGTTTAAGGATAGCAGTTTCGCGGATCGCCACATTGCTGCGTGCATTGTAGTAGTCGCTGTAGGTCGACACCGGGATTACCATATTCAATCCATCGTTACCACCGCTGAGCTGCACGATCACCAGCACGTGATCGGTTTCAATCGCGGGATCCATCATTGCGCGCAGCAGCGGGGAATCACCATTGAATGCCTTCACGGCATAGCCATCCACGATGGCCGGGAACACCGCGGCGGCGGGCACACTGCTTCTTAAAAAATCTCTTCTTCTCATACGGTGGTTTTAGGATAATTGGTATTCGGATAGGTTCATGAGATACTGGTACAGGGTCTTCAGCCGGTTGGAAATAATGGCCGTGGCTGTTTCATTGGACTCGTCCACGAGGTAACCATTCCAGGCATTGGTCCAGTAGTAATCCTGGGTCTGTCCGCTCAGCAGTATATTCTGTTTGATACTGAGTTTGGCGGCATCAGATAGCGGCACGCGGTAGATCACCGACAGCGCGTCTTCCACCAGTGCATTCGGGTCACCGGGATTGGGTAAAGTTTTTGTAAATGCGATCGTATCTATCTGCAGTGTTTTCATGTTGCGGGTAAAACCGTTCCACAGCATGATATCGGTAAACTGGTTACGTTTGGGTAATGTATCGTGATTGATCCAGAGTTCGTGGAAGGACGGCTCCTGGTAATACGCCGGCCAGCCTGATACATCCGGCGGGTCGCCGATATTCTGTCCCATGGATGTCTCCCAGTTGCGCAGGTAACTCCACATCATATACGTGTCTTCATACTCTGTAGCCACCGGTGGTATAACCACACCGAACTCGCGCATGCACCCGATCACATGGTCTACCGGACTTTTAATCAGGCAACCCTGGTTGAGTGTGTCAAAAAAATGTTCACTGCGGAGCAGGGTGTCGAGCACTGCATGGATATCATAGCCGGATGTCCGGAAAACAGCTGCAAGTGGTTCGATTACGTTTGTTTCCGCAGCTTCATCGATCTCGTAGTACACAAACCAGCGGTAGATGCAGCGGCAGATATATTTTGACGTCTCCTCTTTTGCAAACAGCATATCGATAAGGTCATCTGTCTCGAGCGCGCCATCGGCGCCGGTGCGGCCAGTCAGTATAGTCGCGTTAAAATAAGCGGAGAATGTTTTGTTACCGGTATCATGATTTGCCGGATCAAAATAAACAGTGCCATCGGCCGGGTTGATCCGCCATCCGGTAAGTACCCGTGCCACGCGACGTACATCTTCCTCATTGTAAACAACGCTCGGACCTTTGCCGAGTGTGAACAGTTCCATCAGTTCGCGGCCGTAGTTTTCATCCGGTGCGGAAGCCGAGTTGAGGTAACCATTCAGGTAGATCAGCATACCCGGATCGATGGTTACATCTTTCACGAGTGTGCGGAAGTTGCCGAGACAGTCACGACGCAGCAGGTCATTATGCTGGTAAACAAACTTTGAAATATTGATTGTATTGGTTTCTGTTCCGAAATGATCGGCCCAGAAAAGTGTCAGCTTTTCACGGATGCTGCGATCCTGGCTGAGCATGACGCCCGTCCACCATTTCTTGAACGATTCCCGGCGGGCATCATTGAGATCCTCATCCGCAGTCAGGTCATTGACCCATGTGGTCCCTGCCGGTACATTGGGATCCCCCATCTCTGAACTGTAATCATTCAGCGGTGGATCAGGCAATGCGGCCACGGGTGTAAGCAGTTCGTCCACCGCCTGGTTCATCGACAGTGATGTAAAGTGCAGGAGGTCTGCACGCGTTGATCCGAACATAGTACGTTTGAGGAGATGCTGCACTTCATTGCGGGTCCAGGCACCGGAATATACATTGAGCCCCGACTGGGTGCGGGCTCCCGCTGCGGGAAGTTCCACTTTACGTTTCTTCCGCTGGGCGGTCAGAAAGGCGCGTCTGTCCATAGGAAAAGTTTTGGCCGTGTTTTTAATAGGATAATGTACAACGAATTTCTTCTGGCCCGCAGTATCAAAGACCAGGCCTTATTCACTGCTATCGGGTATTTTCAGCCCCTTCCGGGTAGAAGTCCGAACGCCCGGGGCAGCGATACCGTATTTTCCGAATGGGAGCTGGTGCCTTGCAGGCCGCGTCGGGAGACCGGCCACCAGCAAGGCCCCTGGCGGGCTGCACGGTCAGGGCACTAAAAAACCCGCCACAAGGCGGGTCCTATTATCTGTTCAGGAATGCTCAGCCGATGTTTTCAATGACGCCGGCAATGCCTTGCCCGCCGCCCACACAGGCCGTTACCATCCCGTACTTTTTGTTGAGACGTTTCATATCATTCACTACCTGGATGGTGAGTTTTGCACCGGTACATCCAAGCGGGTGACCCAGGGCAATCGCCCCACCATTGATATTGACTTTTGCCGGATCAAGACCTGCTTCGCGGATCACGGCAAGTGCCTGCGAGGCAAACGCTTCGTTCAGTTCCACCAGATCGATTTCATTCAGGTTCATGCCCACCTGCTTCAATGCACGCGGTATGGCAGCGACCGGGCCGATACCCATCAGTCTCGGCTCCACCCCCGCAGACGCACAGGCCACCAGTCTCGCGATTGGTTTCAGCCCAAGTTCATTCACCATTTTTTCGCCCATCACAATCACGAATGCCGCTCCATCGGAAGTCTGTGAAGAATTGCCGGCAGTCACCACACCACCTGCTGCAAATGCAGGTTTGAGTTTTGCCAGCACTTCCACTGAAGTATCCGCACGTGGACCTTCATCGGTGTCCACCACATAATTCCGTTTCTGCTTTTTACCATTGGCATCCACATATACTTCTTCCACTGTCACCGGCAGGATTCCCGATTTGAAATATCCCTGGCTGATGGCATTGATTGCTTTCTGGTGTGAGTCATAGGAAAATTCATCCTGGTCCGTCCGGCTCACATTGTATTCCTTTGCCACCGCTTCGGCAGTCAGACCCATGCTGAGGTAATAGTCCGGGTCTTCGCTTGCAATGGAATAAGCCGGTACCGTTTTCCATCCTGCCGTCGGCACAAGACTCATACTTTCCGTTCCACCGGCAATAAAACAATCCCCCTGACCGCTGCGGATCTTGGCAGTTGCCATGGCAATCGTTTCCAGACCCGAAGCGCAATAACGGTTCACCGTCACACCCGGTACCTCAAACCCCAGTGCACGGGCGGAAATGATGCGGCCAAACTGCAGGCCCTGCTCCGCTTCCGGAACGGCATTACCTACCAGTACATCATCCACACGTTTGGGATCGAGCTGTGGCACGGAGGCCATCAGCCCGCGGATCACATCCACCGCCAGGTCATCCGGACGGTAAAAACGGAAACCGCCACGTTTGGCTTTACCCACTGCTGACCGGAACCCTGCTACGATATACGCTTCCTGCATAAAAATGTTTTTTCTGTATGGAATAACAACGCTATTTCAGAAAGGTTGTTTATGCAACTTTCTCCATCAAATTTAATGGTTATACATTTGCCGGAGAAATTTTTCAGGGGGCCTGTAAACAACAGGTTTCCACCCTTCAACCAACACCAGGAATATGCGCCGGTTATTGATGCTTTTTGCTTTGGTATTAATCAGTGCTGCCGGTTTCGCGCAGGCAGAACCCGGACTGCAATCCCGGCTGGATGCCTACCTGGCCGCCACAAAGCGGGTGGATGTGGATGCCCTGATGGAACTGGTATACCCGCGGGTATTCACCCTTGCCCCGAAAGCCGATATGAAAACGGCAATCCGGCAGGCGTTTTCGAATGCCGAAATGAAAATGGAAATCGATTCACTCGTCGTTGATTCCATACACCGTACCCTCACGCACCAGGCTGGCAGGTATGTAAAGATTGATTATGCCTTTCTCCTGAAAATGAAGTTCGGGGCAGACAGTACCGGACACCGGACGGCCACCCGGGCATTACCGGTCATGGGTAAAACTTTCGGGGCAGGCAATGTGCGGATAGACCCGGTTGCCGATGCACTGGTGATCACCCGGTCAACAAGCATGGTTGCAATAAAAAACAGCTATTCAAAAGACTGGACGTTTATCGAACTGAAAAAAAACGACCCATTGACCCTGAAGCTCCTCAGCCAGGAAATACTAACCAAACTTGAATCTTACTGATGTACGTCACACTTCGAAAACTCCTTTTTAAGTTTCCCCCGGAAGCAGTGCACTATTTCGCCATGAACAGCCTGCAGGTCTTATGCAGTCTGGGTCTGGGCGGCATGCTCCGCTCCTCGTTCCGCCCCCCGCAGTCGGCCTCGTTTAACCTGGGTAAACTGGTATTTAACAATCCCGTTGGGCTTGGTGCCGGCTTTGATAAAAATGCGCGATGGCTGCGTGAACTCGAAACCCTTGGTTTTGGTTTTGTTGAAATAGGTACCGTTACCCCCCTGCCACAGGCGGGCAATGATAAACCGCGGCTATTCCGCCTGCCGGAAGACGGTGCGCTGATCAACCGGATGGGTTTCAACAACGATGGAGTGGAAGTGGTGACAGCGCGGCTAAGAAAATGGCGGGAAAAACATCCGGTACAACTCAAAGGGGACAAAGCCGGACTGGTGATCGGTGGCAACATCGGGAAAAACAAGGTCACGCCCAATGAAGATGCCTGGAAGGATTATGAAATCTGTTTCAAGGAGCTGCATCCTTATGTAGATTATTTTGTGGTAAATGTGAGCAGTCCCAATACCCCGGGTTTACGCGAACTGCAGGAAAAGGAATCGCTGCGCCGCATTCTCATGCACCTGCAGATGATCAATAACAGCAAGGCACATGCAAAACCGATCCTGCTGAAAATCGCGCCGGATCTCACTATCGGACAGATTGATGATGTGATCGACCTTTCGATGGAGATCCAGCTGGACGGACTGGTAATCAGCAATACCACCATTAACCGTAATGGCCTGCAGACCCCTGGCGACCAGCTGGAGAAAATCGGTGCGGGCGGACTTAGCGGGAAACCGGTACGTGGGCGGTCCACCGAAATTGTGGAATACGTCACACGCAAAACCAACGGCACGGTTCCTGTTATTGCATCCGGTGGTATTTTTACCGCGGCAGACGCTGCTGAAAAACTCAGCGCAGGTGCAGCACTGGTGCAGGTATGGACAGGCTTTGTTTATGAAGGCCCGTCAATTGTAAAAAAAATCATGCAGGGCCTCGTCCAGTTACGTAAGGCCTGATTTATAATTTTAATCCATGGGAGATCTCTTCACGAGTGAAAGCATTATCAGTTTTGTAGTCCTTGTTGTACTGGAAGTAGTACTGGGAATCGATAATGTGATTTTTGTCAGCATCATCATGAACCGCCTGCGCGACCTGAAAGACCAGAAGAAAGCACGCATCATGTGGATGGTAACCGGTATCCTTTCACGGAGCCTGTTGCTGCTGGGTCTTGGCTGGCTGCTGGCGCAAAAAGGAAAAGCTATTTTCTCCATTGCGGGTAAGGGCTTTGACCTCGCAAGCCTCGTCATGATCGTGGGAGGTTTATTCCTGATCTACAAATCGGTAAAGGAAATCAGCCATAAACTGGAAGGTGAAGATCCGAATGAAGTGACACTCGGACAGAAGAAGCTCTCCTTCGGCCAGGCCATTGGCCAGATAGTGCTGATCGATGCGGTGTTCTCATTCGATTCGATCATCACCGCAGGTGGTACGGCCAAACATGTGGAGATCATGATTCTCGCAGTAGTGATCGCAATGATCATCATGTTTGTATTCAGTCCATCCATTTCAGGATATATACAGAAACATCCCACACTGAAGATGCTCGCGCTGACATTCCTGGTAATGATCGGCCTGAGCCTGATCATCGAGGGCTGGGATGCGGAAGCCGCCCACCAGCTGCACCTGAAAAACTACATCTATTTCGGGATGGCATTCTCCTTTGTGGTGCAGATGCTCAATATGGTGATGATGAAAAAATCACACAAGCGTGTAGTGCAGCTGAACGAACCAAGGATGCATCGCGACGAGGCCAACCAGGACGATACTGCCCACTAAGCCCTCAGCACAGTCACGGCCACTATCCCGGCAGTTTCTGTCCGCAGCCGGTTAGCCCCCAGCGAAACAGGTTTGTAACCATTGCCCAGTGCATGCTCAATTTCCTGTTGGGTGAAATCACCTTCCGGGCCTATGAGGATGATCCGCTCACCGGTCACGGGTGCTAATTCCTCCTTGGAATCTTCCGTGCAATGCGCAATAAACCGCGATGGGATAGCGGCTATCTCTTCCTGCCTGAACAGAAGTTCATATGCGATTGGTTCGTGCAGCAGAGGCAGCCAGGTCTGCCGGCTCTGTAACATCGCGCTTACGATAATCTGGCGCAGCCGGTCGTCGCGGAACTTTTCTTTTTCCGTGCGCTCGCAGAGCAGCGGCACAATTGCCTTTACCCCAATCTCTGTTGCCTTCTCGAGAAACCATTCAAAACGGCTGGCATTTTTTACCAGTGAAATGGCAACTGTGGTACCCGCTCCCGGTGCTTCCGTAAACAGCACCGAATCAATTCTTGCAGATACATGTTTGCGGTGGTCATCCACGATGGTCACCGTGAGCAGGTGCCCCCGCCCGTCAGTCAGGTTGAGCTGGTCTTCTTTTTTCTTCCGCAATACCTGTACGATATGTTTCGAGGTATCCTCATCGAGGTCGATAAAGGCTGAACCCGGTTCGTATTCCGCGATGTAAAAAAACGGTAACTGCATACTGCAAAACAACGGCAATCCGCCGGCATAAAAAAGCCTCCGTAACTATTTGTCCGGAGGCTGCTTGCCATGTCACCATGACTGTGTATTCAGGCAGTAATCAAGTTAAAACGGAGGGTCGTCATCTTCATCCTGTGGCAGGTCGTTCATCTTGCTGCCGGTCTGGATATACAGTCGCTCGCCGCTGCCTGCACCTTCATCGATCTGTTTCCAGCTGCTTCCGGGAGGCAGTCCCACACCCGCATACGGATCTTCATCCCAGTCGGTAAATTTCTGTATATGCAACAGGGCTTTCAGTTTGATCGTTTCGAGCGTACCATTCCGGTGTTTCGCAATCTTCACTTCCGTAAGCCCCTTGATATTTTCGCCTTCGGCGCTTTGTGTCACATCATAATATTCCGGACGATAGAGGAACATAACCATGTCCGCATCCTGCTCGATGGCTCCCGATTCCCGGAGATCACTCAGCTGTGGCACCCGGCTGCCTTCCTTTGCGCCACGTTGCTCCACGGCACGACTCAACTGCGAGAGCGCGATGATGGGTACGTTCAGTTCCTTAGCAAGCCCTTTCAGGTTCCGGGAGATACTGCTGATCTCCTGTTCACGGTTGGTATTCCTGCCATCACCGCTACCACTCATGAGCTGGAGGTAGTCGATGATGATCATCCCGATATTGTGTTTGTTTTTCAGCCGGCGGCACTGGGCCCGCAGTTCAAAAATATTCAGTGCCGGGGTGTCATTGATAAACAACGGAGCCTGTGCCAGTCGCTGGATCCCACGGGCATACAGTTGTTTCATTTCATGTTCTTCCAGTTTACCACGGGAGATTTTTTCCAGCCAGATCTCGCTTTCTGCGGCCAGGATCCGCTGTACCAGCTGGCCCGCGCTCATTTCAAGCGAAAACAGGGCAACCGGTGTTGGTTTGGTCGGGTGCATGGCCGCATTCCGCGCAAGGTTCAGTGCGAAGGCCGTCTTACCCACGGCAGGACGGGCAGCGAGGATGATCAGGTCAGAATTCTGCCAGCCATAGGTGACTTTATCCAGCAGGCTGAACCCGCTCGGTACACCCGTTACATCTTCTTTCCGGCTGCGCATGTCCTCGATCCGCTGGATCGTCTGCACCAGGATCGAATCGATCGACTCGATATTCTTGCGTAAGTGCTGGTTGGTGATTTCAAACAACTTGCTTTCGGCATCATCCAGCAGGTCAAATACGTCGGTTGAGTCTTCGTATGCATCACCAATGATTTCGCCACTGATCCGGATCAGTTCCCGCTGGATAAATTTCTGCAGGATGATCCGCGCATGGGCCTCGATATTGGCAGATGATACCACCGCATTGGTGAGCTTGGTTACATAATAAGCACCACCCGCCAAGTCGAGCTCTTCCTTGAAGCGGAGTTCCTCCACCACAGTCAGGATATCGATCGGCTGGCTCTTGTTCGCAAGACTCTGGTAAGCCTTGTAAATCTTCTGGTGTGCATCAATATAAAAACACTCCGGTTTAAGGATTTCGATCACGGCATCAAAGGCCTTCTTCTCGAGCATCACTGCACCAAGTACAGCTTCCTCCAGTTCCTTTGCCTGCGGCGGGATCTTTCCATAAACCATGGTGCCCATGTCAATGGCAGATTTCCTTTTTTGTTTCCTGTCCCGGTTGAAATTAGTAACGTCCATGTCCTGATAAAACAATAAAAATGTGAATAACCCTTCCTGGTGAGGAAGGACCTTAGGCTCGAAATTCCAGTCTTGACGGGTGAAAATTGTTCTCTCGTTATGGAATGTTCCTGCAGTCGGACGGCGAATTTAGACCGCACCGGCCATTCCCCCACCCTTTTAAAAAAGTTTTTCTTTCTGCACCCTTTTTACACCAACCTGCAAGGCAGTTATCCACAATCCGGTCAATTTCACTGTCCCGTCCACCCCCGATTCACCTTCTTTCAAATTAACAAAAAATGAACTTTCCTCACAAGGAAGTTTAGCACGCCGGGGTATAAGTTTTTCCTCCGTGTTTAAGCTTCAGTTTACCACCACTTTACCGTTATTTCCACAGGCTTAGGCGTTTTCTTATCTTCGCGCCCAATAAACGAACACAAGA
Source organism: Chitinophagaceae bacterium (assembly GCA_004173355.1). Classification (GTDB taxonomy): domain Bacteria; phylum Bacteroidota; class Bacteroidia; order Chitinophagales; family Chitinophagaceae; genus JBEVJC01. The sequence continues at coordinate 29,186 of SEAD01000005.1, forward strand.
TGACGATCTCGTATAAATGGCTGAGTGAATACCTTCCCGTAACGCTGGAACCGGAACGGCTGAGCCGTATCCTCACATCCATCGGACTGGAAGTGGAGAGCCTGGTGAAGTATGAAGAAGCAAAGGGAGGACTGAAAGGACTGGTGATTGGCGAGGTACTGACGCGTGAAAAACACCCGAATGCAGACAAACTGAGTGTGACCACCGTCAATACCGGTACGGGACCTGCCCTGCAGATTGTATGTGGTGCGCCGAATGTGGAAGCAGGCCAGAAGGTAGTGGTGGCGCCGGTTGGCACAACCATTTACCCGACAACGGGCGAACCGCTCACAATGAAGGTGGCGAAGATCCGCAGTGTGGAGAGTTATGGCATGATCTGCGCCGAAGATGAGATCGGCCTGGGTGATTCACATGCAGGCATCCTGGTATTGCCATCGGATGCACGCGTAGGACAGAGCGCTGCGGAATATTTCCATCCCTACGACGATTATATCTACGAAATCGGGCTCACGCCAAACCGGATGGATGCAATGAGCCACTGGGGTGTTGCGCGCGATGTATGCGCCTATCTTTCCCATCATGATAAAAAAGATACCCGCGCGAAAATCCCCAACAGCAATGGTTTCAGGTCCGACAACCACGACCTGCTGTTTGATGTAAAAATTGAAAACGAAAAAGCGTGCCCGCGTTACTCGGGTATCAGCCTTTCCGGTATTACTGTAGCCGAATCACCAAAGTGGCTGCAGCAGCGCCTGAAGTCGATCGGCCTGCGCCCGATCAATAATATTGTTGATATCACCAACTATATCCAGCACGAAACCGGGCAGCCACTGCATGCCTTTGATGCAGACCAAGTGGCAGGTAAAAAAGTGATCGTAAAGAACCTTCCCGAAGGCACGCTGTTCACCACACTTGATGAAAAGGAACGTAAGCTTTCTGCGGATGACCTGATGATCTGCGATGCGGCAGAAGGCATGTGTATCGCCGGGGTGTTCGGCGGACTGAAAAGCGGGGTCACGGGATCAACAAAAAACATATTCCTGGAAAGTGCCTGTTTCGAGGGCATTACTATCCGGAAAACATCTTTCCGTCACGGCCTGCGCACGGACGCGGCCAGCCGTTTTGAAAAAGGCACGGATATTTCAGCCACGCTCAACGTTCTCAAAAGGGCAGCCCTGATGATCCGCGAGATCTGTGGGGGTGCAATTTCGTCCGAGCCCATTGACGTGTATCCTGATAAACGCGAGAAAGAGGAAGTGGCCATCAAATACCACTACCTCAAAAAACTCAGCGGCAAGAATTACCATCCCGATGCGGTAAAAAACATACTGACCAGTCTCGGTTTTGAAGTGCTGAAAGAAGGCATCGATGAACTGCGTGTGGCTGTGCCTTACCATAAGACGGATATCAGCTTACCGGCTGACCTCGTGGAAGAGGTGTTGCGGATCGATGGCCTCGACAATGTAGCCATTCCTGACTCGATCACGATCACCCCGGCAGTGGAAGACAATTACGCACTGGATAGTTACAGGGAGAAGGCTGCTAACTATCTCGTGGGACTCGGTTTCTATGAGATCATGACCAATTCCATAACCAACGCTGCGTTTTTCAATGAGGCCGAACTGGAGAAAGGCGTGAAGATGCTGAACAGCCTCAGTGCCGAACTCAATATCATGCGACCCTCAATGCTGGAGACCGGGCTGCAGTCCGTTGCGCACAACCTTAACCGCCGCAATAACGACCTTCAATTTTTTGAATTCGGGAAAACATACAGCACCGATGGCCCCGGCATTTACCAGGAGAATGAACACCTCTGCCTGTACATCACCGGGCGCACCGGGGAAGAGGGCTGGCGCAGCAAACCAGGTGTAACAGATTTTTATGTACTCAAAGGTATCATCGGCAGGGTGTTTGAATTAACCGGCGTCAATCCCGGGCAGATCACTGCGCTCGAGCATCCGAAAATGGAAAGCGGGATCACGGGAGTGGCAGGTGATGTGGTATTGTTCCAGGCAGGTGTGGTCCATAAAAAAACACTGGGTCTTTTTGATATCAAACAACCGGTGTATTTCGCGGACTTCAACTGGTCGGCAATAGCAGCACTTGCTTCATCGAGGAAACCACAGGTGAAGGAGATTCCGAAATACCCTGCGGTGCAGCGCGATCTCGCCATGGTGGTATCCAGCCAGACACCCTATGCAGATCTTGAAAAAGCAGTGAAAAGAGTAAAACCATCACAACTCACACAGGTGCGGTTGTTTGATGTGTTCGAGAGTGAGAAACTGGGTGCGGGGAAAAAATCAATGGCGGTCAGTTTCACTTTCCAGGATCTCGACAAAACGCTTACCGATAAAGAAATCGATGTGTGGATGACAAAGATTATGAGTACGCTGGAGAAAGAGATCAGTGCGGAAATCAGGAAGTAATAAAAAAAGAATAGTTGAACAGTACTGACGAACATCTGGCCAGGATCAGGACAAAACTGCAGCAGGTGCTGAAGCAGCAGGCTGTGCTGCAGAAAGAAAACCTGCAGTTGCGCGAAGAGCTTGACCAGCTGAAGTCTGATCGATCAGGACTGGAACAGCAACTGGATGAATTGCAGCAAAAGGCTGAAATCCTGAAATACAGTCACGGGGAAATGAATGAAGCAGAAAAGAAACAGATGGAGAAACGTCTTACTGCCTACCTGAAGGAGATCGATCGTTGTATCGCACTCCTCGGTCAATAAATCATTCCTGTTATACCCTTTTTACAAGGTTGAGTTTGAACTCTTCGCTGCCTTGGAATAATGTCAGGGTGTATCTTCCGTAAGGCAGGTCGTTGAGTCCGTCCCAGGTAAACTGTTCCTTCTCGCGGATCCTGTTGTTTTCCATCTGGCCACAGATCAGTCCCGAGTCATCCCGGATGACAGCGCGAACGGAGTTACCATTGAGTTCATTAAATTCAAGCTGGAGTGCGTCGATGAAGTTAGACGACCGGATTTTGGCATACATAGTTTTTCGTTTTGATGAAAAGCGCTTTCCGGGGGAAGGATGTAACGATTTTCATGAGTGTCAGGATTATTGGACTTCCAATATATAATCAATATTTCAAAAATGCAAGCGTATGGCTGATCTTATTGCCGCGACCGTTGTGATTGCTGACCGTTCCTACCGGATCAAACTGGATCCGAAGGACGAAGAGACCGTGCGGCGGACGGTAAAAACGATCAATGACAAGGTGGTCGAATACAAAACGGCCTTTGCCGGGAAAGACATGCAGGACTATATCGCCATGGTGCTGATCTGGCTCGCCACTGAACAACAGAAGCAGGTCAATTCGCTCGACCAGGAGCTGATGGTGGGTAAGCTCGAGGAGCTGGAACGCATGCTGGACGGGGGCTCCGGCCAGCAGTAAGGGGAGGCTGCTCCCGGGCTGGATGGAGCGTTTTCCAAAAGCCTGCTCCCTGGCTGGACAGCCCAATTCCCAAATCCTGGCTGGACGGCCCGTTTTCCCAACCCGTGGCTGGCGGTACAAAAAAGGGCCAGGCAACTGCCTGACCCCATTATCTTATTGTACCGGCTATACCGGTCCGTTTATCAGAACGCTTTTTTGGTATCGATCGCCGTTTCAAGGGCTTTTTCAAGGCCTTCACCGCGGAGGTCGCGTCCGATGATCTTTCCGTCCGGATCGATCAGGAAATTCTGCGGGATTGCCTGGATGCCATACAGTTTGGCTACCTCATTGTCCCAGAATTTCAGGTCGCTTACCTGCGTCCATGCCAGCTGGTCGTCGTGGATCGCCTTCAGCCATTTTTCTTTCTGGCCCGGGCGGTCGAGGGACACACCCAGTACGGTGAAATTGCGACCCTTGTATTTGTCAAACGCCTTTACCAGGTTGGGGTTCTCCGCACGGCAGGGGCCGCACCAGCTTGCCCAGAAATCAACAAGCACATATTTTCCGCGGAATGCGGAAAGGCTTACTGCCTGGTCGAGCGTGTCGTTCTGGGTAAATTCCATGGCAACAGCACCCACACCTGTTTTACGGGCGGTCTCCAGTTTTTCCTGGAAGGCTACACCGGATGCTGACTTTTTTACTTTGTCAGCAAGACCATCAAATACCGGCTGCACCTTTGCGGCATCGATGCTGTATCCCGCATACTGGCCAAGGGCATAGATTGCCAGTGGCGATTTGGGATTTGATTTTACATACTGCGCATAAACAGATTCCTTGACTATAGCATCGAGAGAATCTATCGAAGCCTCGGCCTTATCCTGCGCTACCTGATCTTTTGCTTTCCTCGCATCAAAATATAAGGTTTGCAATGCTCCAAATTGGTCGTTGTACTTGCCGGTCATCTTAGTAATCTTTTCGTATTCCTTATGAGCCGCAGAACTCTTGACAACCGGGTTCTCGAGCGAATCTTTCATGGTGAAAGTCTGTTTACCGGGCTCCACATACGCGACAAACATGGAGCTCCGATAACGGCGCGCCAGACTCCGTACGTTGGTATCGGCGATGACCGGTCGGAGACGGACCATGGTCGGTTCAGTGATTTCCCCTTTGAAACGGAACTTACCATCCACCACGGTGGCCGAATCGGTAATATTGGTTCCATCCACCCGGTAGTAAGCGAACATCTGTCCGACTTTTGCCGAGTCCGGGAAGTTTTTCAGATTCCCGTCCAGTGTGAACGACTTTGGTTTTTCCTGTGCCATTGCCATTACAGGCAGGGCGGCCATCATGAGTAGTGTCAGTTTTTTCATTGATCTTTTTTATAAATCGTGTTAAGTGTGACGATATATCCGACAGATATCCTGTCGTTCAGGGATTATTTTTCGGAACAAGGGCCTGCAATACGGCGAGATCAAGCATTGAACCATTAAGATTCATTCCAATAATATCCCCTTCCCTGCTGATGAGCACATTCCTTGGCACTGAATTAACCCCGTACTTCAGCGCTGCTTCGTTGAAGAAGCCCCTGAAATCACAAACCTGTGTCCAGCACAGCTGATCTTTCCGTATAGCCTCGAGCCATTTGTCCTTTTCGGTATCCAGCGAAATACCAATTATTTCAAACCCCTGGCTGCGGTAATTCGACTGCAGTTTCACGAGGTGCGGATTTACCGACCGGCAGGGACCGCACCAGCTCGCCCAGAAATCCAGCAGGACCAGTTTACCACGGAACGACGACAGATTTACCGGATTACCCAGCGTGTCATTCTGGATAAAACCAATTGCTTTTGTACCAGGAACTGCCCGCAGGACAGCATCCATCCGTGATTTGAATTTTATGGCAGAGGGCAGGCTTTTCATCTTCGCTTCGAGCACTTCATACAATGCAAGTGATGCCAAAGCATCCGGATAAGCACCGGCGTATTCTTCCAATACCCATGTAGCAATCGGGGAAGCAGGATTTGCACGAAGGTAGCTGGCGTAAATCCCTTCCCTTATAAAGTTATTGATCGATTGGATAGAATCCTGAAATACTTTTTGACCCTCTGATCCCGAAGCGCGGCCTGCCGAATCCGATGAGTGATAGAAAAACTGCAGCCTGGCGCTATGAGGAGCGACAAGGGCCTCTATTTTCCTGAAGTCTTCATTGGCTGCTGAGCCGGCGAGATTCCCTTTCCCAAAGGAATCCTTCGCATAGAATTGCTGAAGGCCGGGTTGGACAAAAAGAATCTGTCCCTCCTGAATCAGGTACTGATGCAAAGGTTGTCCATCTCGGGTGCCGGTCAGTACCGGCATCATCATCAGCTGCGTGGGTTCCGGACTTTTTATATCAATTACAAATTTTCCGTCCCTCACCTCCACCGAGTCCTCGATACGTTGCCGCACTCCCTCATATCCATACCAGATCCGCGTGATCCCTGCGGGCAGATTCTCCAGCGTGCCAGTCAACCGGTATTTTGCGGGTTGCGACCGCGCGATAAGTGAAGCCGGAAGAAGTACAAACAGCCATGCCAGAAATTTCATATAGTTTCCTTGAAAGTTGATGTAAGTAACGAAAAATCAGAACGCCTTTTTTGGTGCGAAAACTTCCTTCAGTTTGTTTTCGAGCGCCGCACCCCGAAGATTTTTTGCAACGATGATACCCTGCGGATCGATCAGCAGGTTCTGTGGTATGGCTTCAATTCCGTAAAGCCTGGCCACCGCATTTTTCCAGTACAAGAGATCACTGAGATGCGTCCAGCTGAGACCATCCTTCCGTATCGCCCGGACCCATTCTTCCCGGTCGGCAGCCCGGTCAAGCGAGATGCTGACAATTTTGAAATTCAGGTCACGGTACTTCGCATGTTCGGCTACCAGGGTCGGGTTTTCAAGGCGGCAGGGTACACACCAGCTTGCCCAGAAATCAAGCAGCACATAATTACCCCGGAAAGAAGCAAGTTGCACCTGCTGACCGAGTGTATCTGCCTGGCTGAACCCCGGGGCGGTTTTACCGATGCCGGTGCTTCTGCCCTCTTCCAGTTTTGCCTCAATTTTTTTGCCCCGCGCCAGCGCCCTCACTTCAGGTGAAAGAAGCCGGAAGAGGCTGTCGGTCTTTGCCGGGTCGGAAGAGCGGCGCTCATATCGTTCCCATGCAAAAAGCGATGCCGGTGAATCGGGGTGCCTGACCAGGAAACCGGCATAAATCCTTTCCCATGCAATTGCCGTGATTGAATCGCCGATCCTTTGCAAACGGAACTCTTCCTGCCGGTCGCCTGCCCGGCGCGCGTCAAGAATCTGTGAATAGAGGTACTGGTATTGCGCCTCGTACTTCGCCCGTTCCTTGTACATTGACAGGTAATCGCGGTTCACGGTTGAACCTTTTGCGGTGAAAGCGGATGAATGCAGTTGCTTTTTGGCAATAACCTTCTGCCTGCCGGGTTCAATAAAAATCATGTAAACCAGGTAAGTGTACTGTTCAGCCAGCTTGGTACCCTGGATGGATGCCACCGCTGAGAGATCAGCTTCCACCGGTTCTGCCAGCATTCCGCTGAACCGGCAACGGCCGTTGACCACCTTTGCGGAGTCCTTCACCAGTTTGCCCTGCTGCGGGTAGGTCAGGTACATTTTTGAAACTTTTGCCGAATCCGGCAGGTCACGGACCACAACTGTCAGCTGGAAAGGTTTAAGTCTGTCCTGCGCCAGTACAGGAGTTGACAGGAGCAGGACGGCAAGCAGTCGAATAATCATCGGAAGGTTGTTAGAACCCTAATTTACCGGATAAAATCAGAAGGCTGACCGCCTCCGGAAATCTTTCCCGCGGGCGGCGTCCGGCTCCCAATTCCATATTTTCTCTATTACCCCCGTTTCGTTATCTTCGCCCATCCCCCCGCCAGTCGGGGGTATGAGGTTAAGGACATGATTTGCAGCGCAATTCATTCATACACGAACACATTAAACTAAAAAATTCAATGGACCCCATCATACAATTGGTCATCGCGGCGGGAGTCGCACTAGTGATTGGTCTTGTTATCGGGAAAATCATTTTTGCAAAAAACACAACCCGTAAACTGGAAGAAGCTGAGCAACAATCGAAACACCTGATTAACGAAGCAAAACTCTCTGCCGAAAACATCCGCAAGGAAAAGGAACTGGAGGCAAAAGAGCGCTTTGTACAGCTCAAATCCACGCACGACAAGGAAGTAAATGAACGCAACCGTAAAATCAATGATGCGGAAAACCGCATCCGCCAGCGAGAACAGGGTCTGACCCAGAAGGAAACCGGGCTGGACAAACAACTGAAAGACAACGAAACAATCAAGGAAACCCTGAATCGCCAGATCGAGGTGGTCAACGTAAAACGCACCGAACTGGAGAAACACCAGGAAGAACATATCCGCCGGCTGGAAAAAATCGCAGGGCTCTCCGCCTCCGAGGCAATGTCCCAGCTGATTGAAAGCCTGAAGAATGAGGCCAGCACCCGTGCCATCGCCATCCAGCAGGAAATCATCGACGACGCCAAACAGAAAGCAAATAAGGAAGCCCGCAAGATCATCATCCAAACTATCCAGCGGACGGCCGCCGAACAGGCTATCGAAAACTCCATCACGGTCTTCAACCTCGAAAGTGATGAGATCAAAGGGCAGATCATCGGTCGTGAAGGCCGGAATATCCGCGCCCTGGAAGCCGCTACCGGCGTGGATCTTATCGTGGATGACACACCTGAGGCCATCCTGCTTTCCAGCTTTGACCCGCTGCGTCGCGAAATCGCGCGACTGAGCCTGCAGCGCCTCGTAACCGATGGCCGGATCCACCCGGCACGGATCGAGGAAGTGGTGGAAAAAACCCGCAAACAGATAGAAGACCAGGTAATGGAAATCGGGGAACGGACCGTAATCGAACTCGGAATCCATGGCCTGCATAAAGAACTGGTACGGATGGTCGGCCGGATGCGCTTCCGTTCTTCCTATGGCCAGAACCTGCTGATGCACAGCCGCGAGACAGCGAATCTCTGTGCTACCATGGCAGCTGAACTCGGGCTTAACCCCAAACTGGCCAAACGCGCCGGTCTGCTCCATGATATCGGGAAAGTACCGGATGAGGAAAGCGAACTGAGCCACGCACTGCTCGGTGCCAAACTGGCCGAGAAGTATGGGGAAAACCCTGCGGTGGTCAATGCTATCGGTGCCCACCACGACGAAATGGAAATGTTATACGTGATCTCCCCGATCGTGCAGGCCTGTGATGCCATCAGTGGCGCACGTCCCGGCGCAAGGCGCGAGATCATGCAGCAATACATCCAGCGGATCAAGGATCTGGAAAACCTCGCCATGACTTACCCCGGTGTGGAAAAGGCCTATGCCATCCAGGCCGGTCGTGAACTCCGCGTTATCGTGGAGGCAGACAAGGTAACCGACGCGGATTCCGAGAAACTGTCATTTGAAATTGCGATGAAAATCCAGACCGAAATGACCTTCCCCGGACAGATCAAAGTAACGGTGATCCGGGAAAAAAGGACTGTAAGTGTGGCCCGCTAAGAATTATTGGGTTAAATGTTTTGAAATAAACCCTTTTCCCTTACCTTTGCCGTCCGAAATTCACGGCATTTAAAACACAGCATCATGAACGCTATAGCTTTTGTACACGAGCAGTTGAGCACCAAAAAAGAGTTTCCTGCTTTCAAACCAGGTGATAACGTTACCGTTAACTATAAAATCATCGAGGGTAACAAAGAAAGGATCCAGTCTTTTAAAGGCGATGTGCTCAAAACACAGGGCAATGGCTTCACTGCCAGCTTTACTGTACGGAAGATCTCTGACGGTATCGGTGTTGAAAGGGTATTTCCTTACTACTCTCCGAACATTGATTCAATCGTTGTAAACAAGGCAGGTGCGGTTCGCCGTGCGAAACTGTTCTACCAGCGTAAACGCAGCGGTAAGAGTGCACGTATCCGCGAGAAAAAACAGGCTACCAAGTCAGCAGCGAAATAAGATCGCAGCAGGCTTATTTAACATACGTAAAGACCGTCCCGGCTATCCTGCCAGGACGGTTTTTTTATGCCCCATCCGAAGGGGATCAATATTCGTATATGTTCCCGATACTGATTATCTTTACAATCTAATTCTGAAAAAATGATACAGACGAATTTATTAGGTGCCCTTGGTACCAACGAAATCATCATCATCCTGGTGATTGTGTTGCTGTTATTCGGAGGTCGCAAGATCCCTGAGCTGATGCGTGGACTGGGTAAAGGTGTGCGTGAATTCAACGATGCCAAGACCAACGTGAAAAAAGAGATCGAGGAAAATGCGGCCGATATCAAGAACCCACCGGTTGCCTGATCCCACACTTTCCGGCTTATTGATTAACCTGAAAAGAACCCAGGACTTTTGTTTGAATATTCTTCCATTGATCGGTATCATTCCTGGCTGAAGGAAGAAGGCAGTTGCGTACAGGCGGTGGAACACTTCCTGGCACGTATCGGATCAAACAAACATCTCAACGCATTTATCGAAATTTATACGTCCGAGGCCCTGGCTGCAGCCAGGGTCCTGGACGATAAAAGGTCCTCCGGCCAGCCAATGGGGCGGCTGCATGGTGTGGTCATCGGCATCAAGGATGTCATCTGCTACAAGGACCATAAGATCTCGGCTTCGTCGAAGATCCTTCCCGATTTTAATTCTGTTTATTCTGCCACAGCTGTGGAGCGCCTGCTCGCGGAGGAGGCTATCATTATCGGCAACCTCAATTGCGATGAATTCGCCATGGGTTCCACCAATGAAAACTCTGCCTACGGACCGGTGCTGAATGCAATTGACGAAACCCGGATCCCGGGTGGCTCATCCGGTGGCTCCGCGGTGGCCGTACAGGCAGGCCTCTGTATGGTATCGCTTGGAAGCGATACGGGTGGGTCAGTGCGCCAGCCGGCAGATCTCTGTGGCATAATCGGTCTTAAACCGACCTATGGACGCATTTCCCGCTATGGCCTGATTGCCTATGCTTCTTCATTTGATTCGATCGGCATTTTTGGCACCCGCATCGCGGATGTGGGCCTGACCCTCGGTGTGATTGCCGGGGCTGATGAATTTGACAGCACCGTGTCCTCGCTGCCGGTGGAAGATTACCACCTCCCCCAGCCCGGCGGCAGGTACAGGATCGCTTATCCCGACAGTGCTATCAACCACGAAAGCCTTGATCCGGAGATCCGGGCGGCTGTAAACGGTACGCTGGACAAATTACGGGCGGACGGGCATACTGTCGATGCCGTGCCCTTCGACCTGATCGACCATATTGTACCGGCATACTACGTACTTACTACGGCAGAAGCCTCCTCCAACCTTTCCCGGTTCGATGGAATCCGCTATGGATACAGGATTGAGGGCGGGGTGGATGACCTGACCGAACTTTACAAACGCACCCGTTCCGGGGGATTCGGTACGGAAGTGAAGCGGCGGATCATGCTCGGCACCTTCGTGCTGAGTTCCGGGTACTACGACGCCTACTTTACGCGCGCCCAAAAAGTTAGGAAATTATTATACAATCAGATCCAGCTGATTTTCAAGGACTACGACTTCATAATGCTCCCCACCACCCCAAGTACGGCTTTTCGCCTGGGTGAGAAAATGGAGGACCCAATTGCGATGTACCTCGCTGATATCTACACAGTTACCGCCAACCTTGCCGGGATTCCGGCCATTTCTGTCCCCCTTTTCCGGCATAGTAATGGCTTACCCTTCGGCCTCCAGGTTATGGCAAACCAATTCCAGGAGTTATCTTTGCTGACCGTCTCCCAAGATCTACTGAACAGCCAGCAGATTCAATAACCTCCCTGCCGAACCCGAGTGAAAGGTCTAGTGTGTAATCCCCATAGCGGGTTCATCTAAATTCGTAGCGATGTTCAAAACAATCTGGGTGCTGTCGTTGACCCTTGTATTTAACCAGACAAGGATTAATGCCTCTCCCACCATTTTTCTCAATGCCGATACTTCAGACCTGCTGTTAAAAGTAGATTCCCTGAAGCCGTCAACCGCGGTAGCCATCCCCGCTGATCCGAAGGAAGGTTTCCGGGACCTGTTTGTAAATGGTTCCGCTGATGCCACCGAAATCCTCGAACTCAATCCGATGGCAATTACCTTCGTAGAAGACTACATGGGAAAGTTCCAGAAATCCATGGACGAGCTCAAAAACTGGGGTCGCCCCTATTTTGACATGATGGATGGAATCCTTGAGGCAAACGAATTGCCAAAGGAACTGAAATACCTGGCCGTGATTGAGTCCAATCTCAAATCCGGTGCCCGCTCCTGGGCCGGCGCAGTTGGACCCTGGCAGTTCATGCCGGCCACCGCCCGCAATATGGGTCTCGTAGTCAACCGCAAGGTTGATGAGCGTCGTGACCTGGCGAAAAGCACAAAAGCTGCCTGCAAATACCTGAATTCGCTTTTTACTATTTATGGCGACTGGCTCCTTGTAATCGCTGCGTACAACAGCGGTCCCGGCACGGTGAACTCCGCAATCCGCCGGAGCGGAACCCGGGATTTCTGGACGCTGCAGAATTACCTGCCCCTGGAATCCAGGAACCACGTAAAAAAATTCATTGCCACCCATTACATGTTGGAAGGAAATGGCGGGATTACTACGCTCACCAGGGCCGAGGCAGCAGATTTTGTCGCCCGGACCGACAGTGCGATGGCCAATGCCACAAAAACGGCGAGTATCAGCGGTCGTTACAATTCAGGTGTGATTGTTAAACACTTGGAGATGACTGCTATCGATTTCAACCGTATCAACCCGCAATTCGACAAACAGATCGGGATCAACGGGAAATATGAACTCCGTCTCCCTGCCGAAAAGATGACCATTTTCCAGACTAAAAAATTTGACATCCTTGCCGAATCGGTTTACCTGCTGTTAAACGGCGAAACTGCTTCCGCTTCCAAATAAAGGAACTGTTATTACCAGTATGCCCGTTTCCCTCCAGGGAAAACGGGCATACTTTTTTCATGCAAAGTGTATAACATAACAAAATCAAAGTTTTATGACGACTAAACTCCGACTTTTTGCACCAGTACTCGCTATTTCCCTGCTTGCCGCTTCCTGCGGTGGTTCTAAAAAAGTAGTGACTGCCGAGCGCAATGATATAAAAGGCAACTGGACCCTGAATGCCATTACTTACGATGGTCTCGCACAGGGACAGAAAGTCAAAATCACCCTTCTCGATGAAGGAAGCGAAGCCTGTCTCACCGGCAGCACCTGGAAGTTTCCCAACAATGGCAACGGTTCGTACACCATCAACTCATCCGCCGCCGGATGCCTGGTTGGTGAAAGGACGATTGTATGGTCAACCCGTCAGGAGAACGGCAATACCGTGTTCCAGTATAAAAAAGTAAGCGGTGGGGAAAAGGCCAAAAATGTAGCCGATGGATACCGGTTCAAGGTAATCACAGCGGATGATAATATGATGCAACTGCAGTCGGAAGTGAGCTTTGAAGGAAAGCCGCTCTACATCAACTATTCGTTTACGAAGTTGTAAGCATACTTCTGCTTATATAAAAAAGAGGCAACCGGTACGGTTGCCTCTTTTTTGCGTGAGAATGTTTTTATAAACATTTAGAATCGGTATCCAAGGGAAAGTCCGAAACCGGTGTTTTTGATTTTTGCATCAGTTTCCTGTCCTGCCGCTTTTGGTGCGAGGTTCAGCATACCGAGCTGCGCATTCAGCTGGAAGGAAAGTTTGTTGGCAAACTCATAACCCACCAGCAGGTTTCCACCTGCATCAAAACGTTTCAGGGTAAAAGGATCACCCAGCTCCTGGTTGTTGCCGAACTCGATGTCAACATCTTCACCACCACCATCAGGTTTGATGGATCCGCCTGCGGCTACTCCGAAGTATGGACCGAAACCAAGCAGCATCTTACCGGTTCCGAGCTCAGGTTTGTAAATAAAATTCACAGGCAATTCCACATAGGAGAGATTCACCTTTGCATCACTACCGTCAGCCTTTGCACCTTTCTGGCTGAAGAGCAGGCCAGGCTGCACGTAGAAGTCCTCACCAACAGGGATTTCAGCATTCACACCAGCGTTGAAACCAACTTTCAGTTTGTTGTTGAAGTCATCACCAACGGCATCTTTACCCGTCAGGTTGTAAAGATTCACACCACCACGTACCCCGAAGGTCGTTTGTGCATTTGTAGCAACCGTCACGGCAAGAGCAAGCGTAAGGGTCAGGAAAAACTTAGTTTTCATTCGTCAAAATTTAAGGTTAGAGAAAAATATACCCACATAAGGAATTCCTATGTGGGTATTTATTAAGGGAGAGATTATTGTTTTGATTCTTTTTCCGCGTCTGACTTCATTTTGTCATTGGCAGTGATCAGGAACTCCACACGGCGGTTCTGTGAACGGCCTTCAGGCGTTTCGTTTGTATACTTCGGATAGTTTTTGCTCATCCCGACAGTTTTGATACGGGATGACTTGATACCATGTGAGGTAAGGTAACCCGCAACCGCAGAGGCCCTTTTTTCAGAGAGGGTCTGGTTGTAGGCATCGCTACCGGTGTTATCCGTATGCCCCTGGATTTCAAGATTGGTATCAGGATATTTATTCAGCACGGTAATCAGGTCATTCAGCGTACCGGTAGCGGCAGTCTGCAGGTTCGACTGGTCGAAACCAAACAATACCGCACTGCTGAACTCCACCACGATCCCTTCATCCACACGTTCCACTTTTGCACCAGGCACTTCGTTTTTTATCTCCTCTGCCTGTTTGTCCATTTTTTTACCAATGACCGCACCCGTTACACCACCAACTGTAGCGCCGATGATCGCACCGAGGGCCGTATTTCCCGCAGCCTTACCTATTACTGCGCCGATACCTGCACCACCTGCGGTTCCTACCGCTGCGCCTTTTTGTGTCCTGTTCATGCTCTTGCAGCTGCTGGTCATTATAGCCAGGGCGATCATACCAATGCCCAGGTTCCTGATTGTTACCATAATAGTTTTTTTATTTACCATCATTGTTTCCAAACATCATACCATGTCCACAACATTATAACAGACAGGACTTAATGTCATTAAAAAAAATGGAATGGGTAAGTGAAACCCCTCTTAACCCAGTGCCCGTCGCATAGCCGCTGCCTTGATGAGGCATTCCTCCCATTCAAGGGAGGGATCACTGTAGAAGGTTATGCCCGAACCTGCAGGAAGGGAGAGGTAGCGGGCGGTTGAATCGTAAAGGATACTTCTTATCACAACGTTAAAATCGAAATCACCATCTGGTCTGATATACCCTACGGTACCCGAATAGAGACCCCTTGCCGAAACCTCATATTCGGTGATGAGTTCGGTGACCCGTCGTTTTGGCGCGCCGGTCATCGACCCCATCGGAAAACTGTCGGCGAGCATACGTCCCAGCGGGATACCCGGATCAACTTCACCGCTGATCGTGCTGATCATCTGGTATACCTGCGGGAAAACATATACACCGTAGAGTTCATCCACTTTCACCGAGCCTTCGATACAAAATCGGGACAGGTCATTCCTTACCAGGTCGACTATCATTACATTTTCAGAGCGGTCCTTGGCACTGTTGTATAACACCCGTGCCTGCGCTTCATCATCCGGCTGCATCGCCAGGGGGTCGCGTTTCAGAGTACCTTTGATAGGCTGGGAAATTACCTGGCTGCCCTGTTTGCGCAGGTATCGTTCGGGACTTGAGCAGGCAAGCCATTGGTCATCCACGCGATAAAATGCCGCAAACGGTGCAGGTGATAAAGCCGCAAGACGATGATACATTGCGAGCGGATCGACCACCGAATCCTCCGCGTAAAATTCCTGGCAAAAATTTATTTCGTAACAGTCGCCGCGAAGGATATGCTGGCGGAGCTTGTCAATGGTATCGAGATACTCTTCCCGGCTAAGCCTTGACAATACGTTTGGCGGAGGATGGCCGGACGTGGCAATGGTGCCGCTGCAGGCATCAATATCTTTAAACACCTGTTGCGGATCATCGGCAGTAATAACAAGTTCAGTGGCATCCAGCCGGACCAGCACATCGGGTACAAAAAAAAAGCAATCGCCAAAACCCCGGTCCGTATTGCGTTTCACACTGCCTGGCTCTGAACCGCAGGCAAATCCGAGGTGACCGAAAATCCACTGGCCCTGGTGGGTGTTTATAAATGTGTCGAGGGATTGAAATGCAGATGGGTCAGCAATACGCAGGTCAAAACGCGCGCGCGCGCCCCCGGCAGCCAGTATCTCCTCACTCCCCGGCCGGGAAGGATAGGAATGATTGTCCAGAAAAGAAAAAGTGCTGAACCGTTGTAACCAGTTCAACACTTTTTGTTTGGGATGGGCCAGCTCGCCGGCCCGGAATATGGTTGTAATCACATTAATCCTGCGTAAGCGCGGTGGATTTAATAGTCGTCGTCTTCTTCGCTGAAGTCGTCGCTGTCGTTAAACATATCCTTGAACTCATCGTCCACCTTGAATTCATCGTCATCATCAGCTGCTTTTTTGCTGCTGCCTGCACTAGTGCCGGTACCCGACGATTTTTTGGCTTTTGACTTGGGGATATCGAATTCATCAAAATCCGGATCCCAGTTGTCTTCTTCTTCTACTTTTTCCCAGTCATCCACTTCATCAGAAGACTCGTCATCCTCGTCTTCGTCTTCATCGGATGATTTTTTGGAAGAAGCCTTGCCTCCTTTCTTTTTGGCAACAGGGGCATCGTCTGAATCCTCATCGGAATCAATATCATCCTCCTCGTCTTCCTCATTATCGTCTTCTTTCTTCTTTGATTTTGAAGAAGGCTTCTTCGAACTTTCCGGTGCAGGGTTGGCCTTACCGGTTTCCTTTTTTTCTTTTTCTGATTTTGCCATGGCCTGAAAGGGTTATTACTGTAAAATTTCAGCGAAGTTTTTAATCCGCCAAACTTTTTAAAATCTTTTTTCGGGTTTTTTTTACCCTACTTTAATCAGCTGGTCGCGACCTGGTCCATTGGAAATATAATGGACATTCACCCCAAGGTAATCATTAATGAAAGCCACATAGGACTTCATTGTCGAGGGCAGGTCAGATTCCGTTTTTGCGCTGATACTGGGTGTGTCCCAGCCCGGGAATTTGCGGTAAACAGGCTCAAGCGGTGCTTTGTCGAGACGGAAAGGAATCTGGTCGGTTTCCTTGCCGTTGATTTTGTACGAAGTACACACCTGCAGTTCGCTGAAAGCGTCCAGCACATCCGCCTTGGTCATCACGATTTTGGTTACCCCGTTTACCATACAGGCAAATTTGAGGGCAACCAGGTCAATCCAGCCACAACGGCGGGGGCGACCGGTAGTGGCGCCAAATTCGTTGCCGATCCTGCGAAGCTCTTCGCCGGTGGCATCTTCCAGTTCGGTCGGGAAAGGCCCGCCACCCACACGGGTGCAGTAGGCTTTTGTTACGCCAAACACATCCTTGATATGCTGGGGCGCGATACCCAGGCCATTGCACACACCCGCCGAAATCGTATTGGAGGATGTCACAAACGGGAAGGTACCGAAATCGATATCGAGCATACTGCCCTGCGCACCTTCAGCCAGGATCCTTTTGCCCTTGCTGATCTGTTCGTTGATGAAATACTCCCCGTTCACTATGTTCAGCTGGCGCAGGAACTCGAGTCCCTCAAAGAACTCCTCCTCCCACTGTGAAATATCTTCATTGAAGCCGTAGTTATCGAGCAGCTTCTGGTGTTTCAGGCGGAGTTTGATATAGGTAGTGGTGAAATTCTTATCGAGGATATCCCCCACACGGATCCCGTTACGCCCGGTTTTGTCCATATAGGCAGGTCCGATACCCTTCAGGGTTGAACCGATCTTCTGTTGCCCCTTTGATCCTTCGGAAGCCTTGTCCAGCGCGCGGTGTGTAGGCAGGATAAGGTGGGTCCTTTCGGAAATGAACAGGTTTTGGCGGAGGTCAACGCCAAAAGAAGCAACCGTATCACATTCCCTTTTCAGGGTTACGGGATCAAGTACCACCCCGTTTCCTATCAGGTTCAGCTTTCCCGGATGGAAAACCCCTGAAGGGATCTGGTGTAATACCACTTTCTTATCGCCAACATACAGTGTATGGCCGGCGTTGGGTCCTCCCTGGAATCTCGCAACGAGATCATAGTCCTTTGCAAAATAGTCCACGATTTTTCCTTTGCCTTCGTCGCCCCACTGGAGGCCGAGCAGTACATCTACCATAACTGGGTTTGTTTTTTGAACTGGTTTGTCCCAATCGTACGGGGTTTCCAAACGGGTACCATCCGTGATTGAGGCGGCAAAAATAAGCTGTCAGCAAAAAGCCACCGAATATTATGGTGGCTTTCTTAAATTTTTTAAATGAAGCGGGGTTTATGCGGGAATATCCTCGTTATCAAAGCGTTCAACCGATTCAATACCCGATAATTCCTTCAACCGGGCCACCAGGGTTTCGAGTTCTTCGCGGTCGTGCACAAATACCTTGATATTCCCCTCAAAAAGACCCTCCTTGGCTTCAAGGCTGAATGCGCTGATATTGATGCGCAGTTCACCCGAAATCAGGTTGGTGATCTTGTGGATTACACCGACATCGTCCAGTCCCACGATCTTGAGCCCGGTCAGGAAGGAAATCTCCTTATTCTTCGCCCATTTCGTTTTCACCACCCGGTGTCCGTAGTTAGACAACAATTTGGTTGCATTGGGGCAACTCGTGCGGTGGATCGTGAGGCCTTTGCCGGTGGTTACAAACCCGAACACGTCATCCCCGGGAATCGGCTTGCAGCAGTTGGCGAGATTGTACACGATCTTGTCGCTGCTCTCGCCAAATATGATCAGCTCGGTATCGTTCTTTTTATTATGCCCATGCGCGGGATTGAATTCCTGCTTGAACTCCTGCACGGTTTTTACTGGTCGCGGTGGTTCGATGTTTTCACCCACCACCTTAAAATCCTTGATTTCCTTCAGGTCAATATTCTTGATGGCAACCTGGTAAAACAGGTCGAGGTGCGAAGGCAGTTTGTAATGCTGCACGATCTCCTCGATATTATGCTGGTTGAGTGCGGCACCCATACCTTCCAGTTTACGCTGCACGGTATATTTCCCTTCATCCGCGATCTTGCGTTTTTCTTCTTTCAGCGCGTCCTTGATCCGTCCCCGGGCTTTGGCAGTAACTACAAATCCCAGCCAGTCTTCCGAAGGTTTTTGCTTATTACTGGTGATGATTTCGATCTGGTCACCACTACGCAGCTTATGGCTGATCGGCACCAGTTTATGGTTCACCTTGGCACCAATCGTTTTCACACCAATTGCACTGTGTATCGAGAATGCAAAGTCAAGCGCCGTGGAATCAACCGGCAGCATTTTGACATCCCCCTTGGGAGTGTACACATATATTTCTTCCGCAAGGAAGCTGGTCTTGAATTCCTGCAGGAAATCGATACTGTCGGCTTCGTTATTGCCAATTACTTCACGGATCTGCTGGAACCATTTATCAAAGCGGCTTTCATCGCTTGTGCCTTCCTTGTATTTCCAGTGCGCAGCGAGACCTTTCTCTGCAATTTCGTTCATCCGCTTGGTACGGATCTGTACTTCCACCCACTTTCCCTGCGGTCCCATCACCGTTGTATGCAGCGCTTCATACCCGTTTGATTTCGGATTGCTGAGCCAGTCGCGCAGGCGTTCGGGAGATGGCGTGTACTCATCCGTGATCATCGAATACACTTTCCAGCAGTCTTCTTTTTCCCGGTCAGCGGGTGAATCGAGGATTACCCGGATGGCGAAAAGGTCATACACTTCTTCAAAGTCCACCCCTTTCTTTTTCATCTTGGTGGAAATGCCGTGGATACTTTTCGGGCGGCCGAAAACCTCGAACTTGAAATTCCACCGTTCCAGTTTTTCCTTGATCGGACGTATGAATTCGTTGATGTATTTACTGCGTTCCCGTTTGGTTTCTGCCAGCTTTTGTGCAATATCCCGGTAGGTTTCCGGCTCCATGTATTTCATGGCCAGGTCTTCCATTTCGGTCTTGATATTATACAACCCCATCCGGTGTGCAAGTGGTGCATAGACGTATACCGTCTCCGATGCAATCTTCAGCTGCTTCTCCCGCTTCATGCTTTCCAGTGTGCGCATGTTGTGGAGGCGGTCGGCAAGCTTTATCAGTATAACCCTAGGGTCATCGGTCAGTGTCAGCAATATCTTTTTGAAATTCTCTGCCTGCTGTGAGGCATTTGTGTCTATCACGTTGGAGATCTTGGTCAGTCCATCCACGATGCGTGCGATCTCCTGTCCGAATTCCCTTGCGATATCTTCCAGTGAAATATCGGTGTCCTCCACTGTATCATGCAGCAGCGCACAGATCGTGGACCGCACACCCAGTCCGATTTCTTCCACGCAGATCTTTGCCACTGCAAGCGGATGGAGGATATAGGGCTCACCACTTTTCCGGCGCATGGTCTTGTGCGCTTCGGCGGCCATCTCAAAGGCAACCCGCAGTAATTCCTTATCCCCTGGTTTGAGCTTTGTCTTGAGTGAGCGTAAAAGGGAACGGTATTCACGCAGGATCAGTTTTCGTTCCTGCTCTTCATTCAGATTGTATTTCGGTGTCTGGGCTACAGTTTCCATTGTCTACGAATTTACACAAAAGAAATCTCGGAAAAAAGGAACAACATGATCCAACGGTTAAACTATCCGCCGGCGGTGTGGTCTGAGTTCCGGCCGGTCAGGTCTTTCACGGGACGCGCCGATGGTACCCGCGAGCCGGCTGCCGGGAAACGACCCGGATTTATTAACGAAAATTTCAAGCCGGCAGGTCAGCTCCGGCACTTAACTTGAAAAAAATCCCGTTATGAAACGAATACTGGTTGCTGGTTTTGCCCTCTTGCTCGTAAATGCCTCCCTGCAGGCGCAGACTGCCCCCGCCCGTCCGGCGGACAGTACGCAGCCTGCAAATAATTCGCGTAAAGTCCTTAAGCTGGATCTCCGGAAGGAGCTTGGCTTTTCCGACGAACAGTCCGCCAAATGGGACCTGATTACCAGCCAGACCAGGGAAAAACTGGCCACTATCAATGAAAACGGTTCGCTGGGAAAGGAAGAACGGAAGCAGCAACGTACCGCCGTGATGAAAGACCAGGAAAGCCGGCTTCAGGCAATCCTGACAGATACCCAGAAAACGACCCTGAAAGAACTCCGGAAAGAGCGGAGGAAGAGCCGTAAAAAGGCGGGTTAAGCCGCAGCCACCCTGCATTTCAGCGCCTGATTAGGATGAAAGCCGCGCAGGACCTATCTTTGCGGCTCATCAAATTACTGTTGTAAAACAGCAACCCCCATGACAAAGAAAGCCACGGCGTTTGATAAGTTCGTCAAAAAACCAAGTAACGCCGCAGTAAAAGAGCAGTTCAAACAGGAAAAGCGGAAGTATAAAAAAGAACGGGCCGATTATTTCGACCAGAAGAAAAAGGAAGCCCGCGCCAAACAGCCCCGTGATAACTCCTTCACCAAGGGTGACACCCCGGCCCCCGCACCAATCCTCCACGTAAAAAAACAATCGGATGACCAGATGCCGCTGAACAAGTTCATCGCGCACTCGGGTGTGGCCGCACGTCGGGAAGCCGCCGACCTGGTTAAGTCAGGTGTGGTGAAAGTCAATAATGTGGCGATCACCGAACCCGGACATAAAGTATCGGTCAAGGATGAGATCAAGGTCAACGGGAAAAAGATTTTCCTTGCCAAAAACCTGGTTTATATCCTGCTCAACAAACCAAAAGATTATATCACCACCACGGATGACCCGCAGAAACGCAAGACCGTACTCGACCTGATCGGCCGGGCCACTACTGAAAGGGTATACCCGGTGGGTCGCCTGGACCGCAATACCTCCGGGGTATTACTGCTCACCAATGATGGTGAACTGGCACAGAAGCTGACACATCCCAAAAACGAAATAAAGAAAGTATACTCCGTCACCCTGGACAAACCACTGGAGAAAAACCATTTCGAGCAGATGCTCAATGGCGTGAAACTCGAGGATGGCGTGGCCACGGTGGATGTGCTGGCGCATCCGGATGCAAAGGACCGCACCGTCTGCGGGGTTGAAATCCACAGCGGCAAAAACCGCATTGTGCGCCGTCTCTTCGAAGCACTTGGTTACGATGTAAAAAACCTTGACCGTGTCATCTTCGCCGGTCTTACCAAGAAAAATGTTGAGCGCGGCAAGTACCGCTTCCTCAGCGAAAAAGAAGTGCGCGACCTCAAACATTTTGGCAAAGGAAAATAAGGAATGATGAACATGCTGCCCAGGATCAGTGATATGGTTATCGCGGAAACGGAAGACTATATCGCACTGAACAAGCCATCCGGCCTGCTGTCGATTCCCGACAGGGAAGGCAAGGATATTTCACTGAAGAACCTGCTGAATGAAAAATTCGGGAAGATCTTTACCGTGCACCGGATCGACCGCGATACCAGCGGACTGATCCTGTTTGCCAAAACAGAAGATGCACACAAACATTTCTCTGCACAGTTTGAACACAGGGAGACCCGCAAAATCTATAATGGACTCGTGATCGGCACGCCCTCGCCGGCAGAAGGTTCGGTAGATGCCCCGATCTCCGAACACCCCGCAAAAAAAGGCCTGATGGTGATCAACCGCAAAGGCAAGGAAGCGCTGACCGATTATACAACACTCGACGATTTCCGTTCCTGTGCCTGGATGCAATTCAGGATCCATACCGGTCGTACACACCAGATCCGGATCCACATGAAAAATATCGGTAACCCGATTGTATGTGACCCGGTATACGGTGATGGCAAACCGCTCCTGCTCTCCTCGCTCAAGAGTAAGTTCAAGCTCTCTAAAAATGAACTGGACGAACGGCCGATCATGAACCGGCTGGCACTGCATGCATCACAGCTGGAGCTGTCTGACCTGTCCGGCAACCAGGTCCTGCTGGAAGCCGCCCTGCCAAAGGACCTGCGGGCAACCCTCCAGCAGCTGGCGAAATGGAAAAAGAAATAGTTACGCCTGCGACTTAGCAAGCGCCTGCAGGATATCCGCCTTTATATCATCCACATGTTCCAGCCCAACAGATATCCGGATCAGGCCGGGACTGATCCCAACCGCCGCACGTTCCGCTTCACTCAGTTTGGAATGGGTGGTGGATGCAGGATGCGAGGCAATACTGCGGCTGTCGCCCAGGTTATTGGTCATCGACAGCATCTCCAGCGCATCGAGGAATTTCTGTCCGGCAGTTATGCCTCCCCTGATCTCGAAACTGATAATCCCGCCACCATTTGACATCTGCTTTTTTGCAATGGCATGCTGCGGGTGCGTATCCAGGAAGGGATATTTCACCCATTCTATCGAAGCATGGCCCTGCAGTGCAGTAGCAAGTTTCAATGCATTGTCCGCATGTTTTTCCATCCGGATATACAATGTTTCCAGACTCTTGGTCAGTACCCATGCATTGAATGCACTCATCGAGGGCCCGGTATTGCGGACAAAAAGATACAACGGATGGATCAGCTCCTTGCGTCCGACAACCACACCACCAAGCACGCGTCCCTGGCCATCAATAAACTTGGTGGCGGAATGCAGCACAAGGTCTGCCCCGTAACTGATGGGCTGTTGTACCGCGGGTGTGGCGAAACAGTTGTCCACCACCAGCATTACGTTATTTTTTTTACACAAACCTGCTAACCATCCGAGGTCGATGATATCGAGACCCGGATTGGACGGCGTTTCCACATACAGCATCTTTGTTTCCGGGCGGAACAGCGCTTCCACGGATGCAGGTTCAGCCATGTCAAAGTAGGAATATTCGATGCCCCATTTCGGGAGAAACTTGGTAAGGATCGTATGCGTGGAACCAAATACCGCTGACGCGGAAATGATATGGTCGCCTTTCGACAGGAATGTCATAAAGGTGGCAAATACCGCCGCCATCCCCGTTGCCGTTGCGATACCATCTTCCGCACCTTCCAATGCCGCAACCTTGGCAACAAATTCATCCACCGTAGGATTGGAAAACCGGGAATAGATATTTACATCCAGTGAATCATCCGAAAATGCCGCGGCCATATCCGTTGCGGATTCATAGGTAAAACTGCTCGTCAGGAACATTGGCGTGGCATGTTCTTTCTGGCTGGTCTGCTCGGTCTGTAATCGGATGGCCCTGGTTTCCGGATGCTGTTTCGACATATACTTATTTCTGTTCTGGTAAAGAGGGCGAAGTTACGCAAATAGCCCTTTTGGCAGGCACTGCCGATTGGTAACATTTTTGCGGATCAGGGCCATGCGTTTACGGAAGTACATCATCGCCGCCATCAGCATAATCGTCCTGCTGCTGGGTTCCAGGGCGGGTTATGGACAACATGATTCCAGCATCCGGACACTGTTTCGCATCTCCCATGACAATGACTTTATCAACTTACGCCTGAAACCTTCGGATGAAGCATACACTGCGGGTCTGCGACTCGATTATTTCAGGGTCAGGAACCAGCGGTCAGGGCTGTTTTCTTTCCTTCCCCGTGCCGGGCAGGAGTCGGTGAACACGGATGGATGGAGCCTGATGCAGGTGATGTATTCGCCAAGGGATATTGAACGCAGGATTCCGGATTCCACCGACTATCCGTTTTCCGGCGGACTCTTTGTCACCCGTTCACTGCATTCATCCAACCCGGTGAAAAAATACAGTCTCCGTTCGGAGATCCTGGCAGGTGTGATGGGACCGCCATCGCTGGCCAAACAATCACAGCGTTTTGTGCACCGGCTGATCGGTTATCTGGAACCACGAGGTTGGGATTACCAGTTGAAAACAGACCTCCTGCTCAACATCGGATTCACCGCCGAAAAAATGATCCATGATGCAGCGAAGGGATTTGAAATTATCGGCGGGGCGGATGCCCGTGCCGGCACCATGTACAATGCCGCTTCCGCCTATGTGATCTTCCGGGCCGGACAGCAGGAGGCGTATTTCAACGGCCTTATACCACAGGTGATGGCATCAGGCGTCTCGCGGAAAGCAAACTTCTGTTTCCTGGTGATACCCCGCGCGGAAGTGTTATTCTACAATGCCCTGATCGATGGCGGACTCCTGAGACGATGGAGCGGACGGGAAATAGCAAGGGAAAAACGTCCGGCTTTCACCACCACAGAATTCAGCCTGGGCCTGAGTTATGGCGTTTCCTTCGCATGGAAAAAAATCGGCGCCAGCGTGATGCAGCACATGATCCGCTCTGCCACGGAAGACCTCGGACTGCAGGAGTTCGGGAATATCTCGGTTTATTTCAGTTTCTGAAAAATTAACTGATTGCTTTTACCAGGATTACCGTACTCCATACAATGACAATAATACCCAACAGGATAAATGAACTCTTGCGGGGAAGTTTGCCCTGGAGTTTTGCGGCTATCGGGGCAGCAATCAGCCCACCGATGATCAGCGCAATAATCACCTGCCAGTGCTGCACACCCATCAGCGTAAAGAATGTCAGCGCGCTGGCGAGTGTCACAAAAAATTCGGTAAGACTCACCGTTCCCACCACATACCTGGGCGTTCGGCCCTTGGTGATAAGGGTGGATGTAACAATCGGTCCCCAGCCGCCGCCACCAAAGCTGTCGAAGAACCCGCCCACGCCGGCCAGCCATCCATACCGTTTGAATTTTTTCTTTGGGGTTTTGGTACGGAACGCATTCATGAAGATTTTTATACCCAGTATAAATGTATAAGCTGCCATGATCGGCCGCACATAACGGATATGTGTTTCGCCAAATTTAAAAAGCAGGTAGGCTCCAATAATAGCACCGATCACTCCGGGGATCACAATCGCCCTGAACAATTTTTTATTTACGTTACCGAAACGGTAATGGCTGTAACCTGAAGCCCCGCTGGCAAACATTTCCGCAGTATGGATACTGCCGCTGACGGCTGCCGGTGGTACATTCGCCGACATCAGCACGATTGAACTCGTAACCCCGTACCCCATGCTGGTAGCTCCATCCACAAGTTGTGCGAGGAAACCTGCAAGCAGGATCCACGGGAAATTTTTATCAAGATTGCGAATCACCGAAAGCAGGTTGTCGCCCAGCTCCGCAAATGGTACATACGAAAGGAAAAAGTGTCCGACCAGCATCAATGCAAATCCCACAACCGAATAGGTGGCTATGCGTTTCCATTTGCGTTCACCCGAGGCATTGCGGTCTTCCACCAGCACCCGGGTAATATTATTCAGCCTCTTTACTTTGGCTTCAAAATTTCCGTTCATCCGGTTGCGTACCTGGTGAAGGTTGTCAATTACTTCATCGAGCTCTGCGGGGAGCGACTGGTTCAGCACTTCCTTGATACGTTTGGCAGCCGTTGGCGACTTCCCGTTTGTGGAGATGGCGATTTTCAGGTTTCCTTTCTGGACAATACTGCCGAGGTAAAAATCACAGAGGGCCGGCGTGTCGGCCACATTAAGCAGCACGCCCTGCTGATCGGCCAGCAGCCGGATCTCTTCATGCAGCTTTCGGTTATCGGTAGCCAGTATCGCGATGTCCTTCCCATCGAGGTCGGTCACTTCAAATGCACGTTGTTCAATATGGCAGCCGGGATAATCCGCCACAAACGCGCGCAGCTCATCGCGGACCAGCGGTGCCACGATCGTGATCCGTGCGTGTTCCGCGTTGGCAAGCAGGGAGTGCAGTTTTTCCAGCGCCACATTCCCGCCACCCACGAGTAATGTCTGCAGTTGTTCCAGTTTCAGGAATACCGGGTACAGGGGGTTCTTACCCGATGTATCCGGTGTCTGCGCAGCTGTTTCTTTATGATCAACAGATCCGTCCATTGGTTAAACCAGTTTTTCCCTCGTGACAAAATCACCAAATGTTTCGTGCTCCAGCCGTTTTGCCTTATAGCTCCCGAAGAGCTGATCGAGTTCCTGCAAAATAGCGGACTCATCGAGACTTTCCCTGTATTTGGTATTAAGGCGTTCACCCAGCCGGTCGCCACCGATATGCAGGTTGTACTCCCCGTAACCCGTACCCACAAAACCAATCTCGGCAAGGGGTGAACGGCCGCAGCCATTCGGGCATCCGGTCATGCGGACGGTGATTTCCTCTTCACTGATGGCATGTTTCTCCAGCAGTGGTTCAATGCGGTCGATCAGCGCCGGGAGGTATCGCTGTGCCTCTGCAAGCGCAAGCGGGCAGGTATTGAATGCCACACAGGCCATCGAGTTGCGACGCATTGCCCCGGCCTTACCGGTATGGGTGTCGAGCCCGAACTCCTGCAGGATTTCCTGTACACTATTTTTATCCTCCGGCTTCACATCGCTGATGATCACATTCTGGTTGGCTGTAAAACGGAAGTTGGCTTTGCCCGAAGCGGCTACAGCCAGCAATCCTGATTTCAGCGGGGTTGTTTCATCCACGATGCGGCCATTCTCCACAAACAGGGTGTAATGCCAGTTGCCAAGATGATCCTGCTCCCATCCGTAATAGTCACGTCGCTCTGTAAAAAGGTAATCACGGGGCGGGGCCAGTTCAAAACCACATCGCTTTTCCAGTTCGGCCCGGAGAACATCCACACCCATTGTATCAATCGTGTATTTGAGCCGCGCCAGCTTGCGGTCCGAGCGGTTCCCGAAATCGCGCTGGATCGTGATGATCTCGTATACCGCCTTCAGGATTTTTTCTTCCGTATCAACGAAACCGAGCATGCTGGCCAGTCGCGCGTACGTGTCCGGGTTACCGTGGGTGGCACTCAGGCCGCCACCCGCAGCGATATTGAAACCTTTCAATTCATTGTTTTCGATCACTGCGATAAGACCGATATCATTTGAAAATACATCCACATCATTGTTTGGCGGGATGGCAATGGCAATTTTGAATTTGCGTGGCAGGTACCGTTCCTGGTACAGCGGATCTTCTTCCTGTTTTTTATCCGCGATCTTTTCCTGGTCGAGCCAGATTTCATAGTAGGCATTGGTTTTGGGCAATGCCATTTCGCTGATCAGGTCGGCATAACGGAACACCTGTGCATGCAGGGCCGACTGTTTCGGATGCGAGGAACAGGTCACATTGCGGTTCACATCCCCGCAGGCCGCTATGGAATCAAGTTCAAGTGTATTGAAGGATTTGATGGTTGGTTTGATGGACGACTTCAGGATCCCGTGCAGCTGCACTGTCTGGCGCGTGGTCACTTTGATCACACCGGTGGAATGTTCTCCTGCCACATGATGCAGGCCCGTCCATTGTTCCGGGGTCAGGAACCCACCGGGCAAACGCAGCCGGATCATGTAGGAAAAAAGCCATTCCAGTTTTTTGGTGCTTCTTTCCGCCCGCCGGTCGCGGTCGTCCTGCTGGTACAGCCCATGGAATTTGATGAGTGACTGGTCATCCTCATACAGCGCACCCGTGAGCCCGTTCTCGAGGCTACCGGCCAGCGTACCGCGCAGGCCATCGCTGGCAGTTTTGATCCGTTCAACCGGTGATAGGTTTTTTTTCGCGCTCATTATCCGTTGGGTTTAATAGACATCTGTCTGGTACCTGTTCTCCTTATCCATCCTGTCGAGATAGGCTTTTGCTTCTTCCTCACTCAGCTGGCCCTCCTGCCCGATGATTTTCAGCAGGCATGCTTCCACGTCTTTTGACATCGGGTCCTTGGTGCCGCTGACATACACATGAGCCCCTGCTTCCATCCACTCGTACAGCTCCGCTGCATTGGCCAGCATCCGGTGCTGCACGTATACCTTATGTTCCTGGTCGCGGGAAAACGCGAGATTTATTTTTTCGAGGACACCTGTTTCCACAAATGCCTGGATTTCGGACTGGTAAAGGAAATCGGTCAGGAAATGGCGTTCACCAAAGAACAGCCAGTTGCGCCCGTCCGCGCCTGTTGCATCGCGTTCAGCCAGGAATGACCGGAATGGCGCAATGCCGGTACCCGGACCAATCATGATCATCGGTGTGCCGCCACTGGCGGGCATCTTGAAGTTTTTCTCGCGATGCACATAAAACGTAAGCGGGGTGCCTGCGGGCTGGTCGCCGAGGAACTCGCTGCAGAGACCGAAGCGTTGTTCATCTTCTGCCATAAAGCGGTCCCTCGCCACGGTGATGTGTACTTCCTCCTTCCCATGTGCCGATGGCGAGGAAGCAACTGTATACAGCCGTGGTGCAATCGGTAAAAGGATTTTTATTACTTCCCTGAACTGCCCCGTATCCGCAACAGGGTAAATGCGGAGCAGGTCCACCAGGTCCATCCGTACGTCGGGGATCGTATGCCCGGTTATTGCTGCATATTTTTTTACCGTGTTACCCATGAGGTAGCACACATTCACATGCCGGGTGAGTAACTCCTCCAGCGGTGCCGCGAGCCTAGACGCCTGCAGTTCCTCTGTACCGGGCAGGCCGGAAAGGGCGATGATCCTTGCCACTACATCCGGCCGGTTGCGCGGCACGATGCCAATGGTATCCCCGCATTCATACGTCACCTCTTCCTCCGTGCTGATCTCGATATGGTAAGTCTGTTTCTCCGATCCATGGTCGTTCAGCACGATATTGCTGCTGATCCGGCCATCATAATATTTTTTGCCGGCGGGTTTTTTTGCTGCCGGTGTTGCGCCATTTGCTGCCGGTATTGAACCCACAGGGGATGTTATGCCCGTCTGTACACCTGTCACGGCGCCGGCACCGGCGGCAAGTACGGCAGTTTTTGAAGGCTGTGTCACGGTACCCGCGCGGCCGGCGATCTCCATCACTTTTTCAAACCAGGCTGCGGCATCTTCTTCGTAATCGACATCACATCGCTGGATCCCGAGTACGCGTGTAGCCCCGTGTTTTTCAAAAGCTGCGTCCACATCCTCACCGGTTTTGCAGTACAGCGGATACGAAGTGTCACCGAGTGCCAGTACCGAATATTTTATATTGGGAAGTGTCAGTGTTTTTTCCATCAGCTGGTCGTAGAAAGCTTTTGCAGGAATCGGCGGTTCCCCTTCCCCCTGTGTGCTGATGATCACGAAAAAATGATCTTCCTTGCTGAGGTCTGCGAACCGGTAATTATCCAGCCCGGCAAGCCGGAAATTCAGGCCTTTCTTTTTTGCTGCGGCCACGAGTTTGCCCGCCAGTTTTTTTGCATTCCCGGTTTCGGTACCATATGCGAGCACCAGTTTCGCGGGTGCCTGCGTGAATCCTGCCGCAGGAGCCACATCCTCCGGTGCCGGTGGGTGTACGCCGGAAGCCGGTTGCAGTAATCCGGAAAAATAGCCATTCACCCAGCTGATTTCCTCGCGGGTCAGGTTGGTGAGCAGCTCCTCCAGCAGTTTCTTTTTTTCCTCGTTCAGCATAGCATGGATGGATTAGACTGCGGCGCGTTGCAATGACTCAACCGGGTTGAAATAGGGTTCCTGGCTGTTGCTGTTGCGGATCCAGGCGAACTGTTCATGCAGGGCCACCACCTTGCCGATGATCAGCAGGGAGGGGGATGCAAATTCACGGTCGCCGATTTCCTCTTTGTAGCGATAGATATTGGCCACATGTACATTCTGTAAACGTGTGGTTGCCTGTTCCACCACCGCCATATATTTATCCGAGGTGATACCATGCCGTTGCAGGTTCGCCACAATATCATGCAGGGTACCGGTGCTCATATAAAACACGAGTGTATCATCGGTGTCTGCGAGGTCCTGCCAGTATTTTGCTTCGAGTATATCTGTTTTGTAGAAAGTGAGGAACCGTATGGCAGTGGAATAGTTGCGCGCGGTAAGCGGGATACCAGCATAGGCCGCTGCACCGAAGGCAGCAGAGATGCCTGGTATGATTTCGTAGGGGATATTGTTCTCCACGAGTGTCTGCAGTTCATCCAGGAGGTTGCCGAACACCGATACATCACCACCTTTCAGCCGTACCACGGTGCGGCCGGCGAGACTATGCTCCACCATCAGCTCATTGATATGTTTCTGGGGTGTTGAACTGCCATAACGTCCCTGTTTGCCCACACAGATAATTTCTGCACCGGGGTTCACATATTCGCTGAGGATCTCCGGACTCACCAGCCTGTCTGTCAGGACAACATCCGCTTTCTGGAGGGCGCGGACGGCCTTTACGGAAATCAGTCCGGGGTCACCGGGACCGGCACCGGCCAGTATCACTTTTCCTGTCAGTCGTGGAACCTGCATAGTCTACTTTTTTTATCGGGATATTCTGCAAAAAAAATTTACTGCAGCAGCACGGCTGCCACAGTACTGTTACTTGTTTCGTCCACCAGGATGGCGTTGCCGTTGGAGCCAATGGCTTCATACGGATCGAACACCAGCGGTGATGCGGTTTTCATCTTTACCTTCACTACTTCGTTCAGTTTCACCCCGCCTTCCACCGGTTGCTGGTCAAGCGAATTCACATCCAGTTTATATTCGATCGATTTCACCACCACCCGCAGCAACCTGCTGTTGTGCTGGATATAATATTTGTTGCCTGCGAGCAGGGGTTTTTCATCCATCCAGCAGAGCAGTGCATCAAATTCGTTGCTCACCCTTGGTTTATTATCGCTGCTCACGATACTGTCGCCCCGGCTGACATCCACATCATCGGCCAGTTGTATCACTGCGGCCTGCGGTGCAAATACTTCCGCCACTTCAGCGCCAGCCACTTCCAGTTTTGCGATGGTGGTTTCGGTACCTGCAGGCAGTACGGTCACTTTATCCCCTGTTTTATAAATCCCGCTGATAACCTTACCGGCATATCCCCGGTAATCGTGCAGCTCTTCTGTCTGCGGGCGGATGACCAGTTGTACCTGGAACCGCGGGTCCACCAGGTTGATATCATTGTCCACCTCTACTTCCTCCAGTACTTCCAGTAAAGGTTTGCCTTCGTACCAGCTGAAGGTCTGCGAACGGTCCACGATATTGTCACCATTGAGTGCACTGATCGGGATATAGGTAATGTCTTTCAATCCAAGCTGGCGGGCCACCTCGGCATAGTCAATAATGATATTGTTGTACACATCCTGCGAGTGGCCAACGAGGTCCATCTTGTTGATCGCAACCACCACGTGCGGGATGCGCAGCAGGGAGGCGATGATGGAATGGCGGCGGGTCTGTTCCACCACACCCTGCCGGGCGTCCACCAGGATGATGATCAGGTTGGCATTGGAGGCACCGGTGACCATGTTGCGCGTGTACTGCACGTGTCCCGGGGCATCGGCAATGATGAACTTGCGTTTATCCGTGGCAAAGTACCGATAGGCCACATCGATGGTAATGCCCTGTTCGCGTTCGGCACGCAGTCCGTCGGTCAGCAATGCCAGGTCCACCTCACCGGCTTCCCTGTTGCGGGTCGATTTCTTTATGGCTTCCAGCTGGTCGATGAGGATGTTCTTGCTGTCGTACAGCAGGCGGCCGATAAGGGTACTCTTCCCATCGTCCACACTGCCGGCGGTTATAAATCGTAAAAGGTCCATTGTTTCGTTGTTTGTCGTGTATCAGGTTGTTTACAGGGGCCGGATTGTATCAGTCTTGCCGGGATCATTGTTCCCGGCCGGTGATCATCAGGAACAGCTATTCTTTTCCCGGCCGTCATCATGAGAAATGGTCATTCTTCTCCGGCCTGTCATCATCAGAAATAGCCATTCTTTTTCCTGTCTTCCATTGCTGCTTCGGTAACGCGGTCATCGATACGGGTTTCGCCCCTTTCGCTTACACGGGTGGCAATGATCTCTTCGATGACCTGGTCGAGGTTGGTTGCCGTTGATTCCACCGCGGCGGTACAGGTCATATCACCCACGGTACGGTAGCGCACCCTGCGGGTACTGATCTTGTCGTCTTCATCGATACGGATGAATTCCGACATAGCCACCAGTTGTCCCTCGTGTTCGATCACTTCCCGGTCGTGTGAAAAATAAATGGATGGCAGGCCGATATTTTCCTTGCGGATATAATTCCAGATATCGAGTTCGGTCCAGTTGCTGATCGGGAACACGCGTACGTTTTCCCCTTTCTGGATGCGGCCGTTGTAAATATTCCAGAGTTCGGGTCGCTGGAGTTTCGGATCCCACTGGCCAAACTCATCGCGTACCGAAAAGATGCGTTCTTTTGCCCTGGCCTTTTCCTCATCCCTGCGGGCCCCGCCGATACAGGCGTCGAAGGCAAATTCCTCGATAGTATCGAGCAGGGTGTAGGTCTGAAGCCAGTTGCGGCTGGCAAACTTGCCCTTGGGTTCGGTC
This sequence comes from Chitinophagaceae bacterium, assembly GCA_004173355.1. Classification (GTDB taxonomy): domain Bacteria; phylum Bacteroidota; class Bacteroidia; order Chitinophagales; family Chitinophagaceae; genus JBEVJC01. The sequence continues at coordinate 61,787 of SEAD01000005.1, forward strand.
AGGTTTTTTTTCCTGATCGTGTCTTCCACCTGGCGTACCACCAGTGTGGCACCCACTTCCGCTGCCAGCTGGTCGCGGTAATCCAGTGCCTCCGGGAAGTTGTGCCCCGTGTCCACATGTACAAGGGGAAACGGAATTTTGCCGGGGGTAAATGCCTTCCTTGCCAGGTGCACGAGGGTTATCGAATCCTTGCCACCACTGAACAGCAGTGCGGGACGTTCGAACTGTGCCGCTATTTCACGGAAAATATGGATGCTTTCCGCTTCCAGCTGTTCGAGGTAATCAAGATGGTAATTGCTCATAATCAATTTCACTTTAAAATACGGGCCACGCTGTTGCTACGAGGCCACCTTAACCAGGGTTGAATGCAGTCCGCATTCTTTCTGCGATAACTCCCACCACCAGCGGCCGGCACGCGGATCTTCACCCGGTTCAACAGCGCGTGTGCAGGGAGCGCATCCTATACTTACAAATCCTTTATCGTGTAAAGGATTGTAGGGTACATTAAATTCTTTCAGGTAATCAAGTACCTCCTCAAGGCTCCACCGGATCAGCGGATTGAATTTGTACAATTGTTTTTCTTCCGACCATTCGATCATCGGCATACTTTCCCGGTTGGCGGACTGGTCGGCACGCAGACCGGTGATCCAGACTTTTGCACCCTGCAATGCCCGGTCCAGTGGTTTCACCTTACGGATATAACAGCAGCCTTTCCGGTTTTCCACCGATTCATAAAAACTGTTCATGCCTTTTACAGTCACAAATGTTTCGATATCGGCGGGATCAGGGAAATATACCTGCACCGGCTTTTTGTAACGCGCCAGCACGCGGTCGTACAGTTCATATGTTTCACTGAACAACCTGCCGGTATCCAGTGTAAACACTTTTACCGGCAGGTCGTTGCGGAAAATAATATCAGTGAGTACCTGGTCTTCCTGGCCCAATGATGAGGAGAAGACAGTACTGTCAGGATACAGGCCGGACACAATCCGGATTGCCTCAGGCAACGAAGCCCTGTTTATTTCCTGTATGAGTTCTTCAGTAATCATTCAGCATCCGGTTGCGGCGTGTAACGCAGGTAGGGTTTTACAATATTGACTCCCTTAGGGAATTTTTTGATCGCATCTTCGGTGGATACGGCGGGCACCACGATCACATCCTCACCCTGCACCCAGTTTGCCGGTGTGGCCACGCTGTGTTTCGCGGTCAGTTGCAGCGAGTCGATCACCCGTAACACTTCCACGAAATTCCTGCCGGTAGAAGCGGGATAGGTAATGATCAGTTTGACCGCTTTATCGGGCCCGATGATAAACAGTGAACGCACGGTGGCAGTGGCCGATGCATTCGGGTGGATCATATCGTACAGGGTAGCTACTTCGCGGCTGGGGTCGGCGATGATCGGGAATTCAACTGATGTATTCTGCGTTTCGTTGATGTCTTTGATCCAGCCTTCGTGTTTGTCCAGCGGATCCACACTTACAGCCAGCACTTTCACATTCCGTTTGGCAAACTCTTCCTTCAGCTGTGCAGTGCGGCCCAGTTCGGTAGTACACACGGGTGTGTAGTCAGCAGGGTGCGAAAAGAGTACGCCCCAGCCCGTGCCGAGATATTCGTAAAAATTGATTTTACCGACGGAAGTTTCTGCGTTGAAGTCAGGAGCAGTATCACCTAAACGTAAGGACATAACTATAAGATTTTGTGTCTTCAAAAATAAGGCTTTCAGCATAGCCCACCAACTCTATAGACTTATAATTAACAGGCTGAACTAACGGCCGTTCCGGTAATTCCCAAGGGTAGAGGACAGTTTAGCCCTTACCATTCACCAGCAAGTCCTTGATAGTGCGGTTGTCGACAATATTAAGGGTGGCATCACGCACTTCCACCATCATATCGTGGAGGCCGCAGACTTTCTCATTGCAGTTGCTGCAGCGTTCGTAGAAATAGAGGCTTACGCAGGGAAGCATGGCAATCGGGCCATTGATCAGGCGGATCACGGTGGCCATAGTAATCTGGTCCGGGGCTTTCTGGAGGAAATAACCACCGCCTTTCCCCTTTTTACTGTCGAGGATCCCGGCCTTTTTCAGTTCCAGCAGGATGTTCTCGAGGAATTTGAGGGGGATTTTTTTCTTTTTGGCGATGTCGGATATGAGCACGGGACCCTGCTCGTATTTTTCACTGAGGTAGGTCAGTGCCTTGAACGCATATTGGGATTTTTTTGAAAGCATTATCTCAGTTCAGTACTTCTAATGTATAATTTATCGCTGAATTTTTTCGCAGCATAGCCGAAACCCCGCAGTATTTTTCAAGCGAGAGTTCGATTGCCTTCACCACCTTCGGGCGGTTTTCAGCGGCCGTCCGCAGGCGGTATGTCACGAGTATATCTTTAAACACCCGGGGATGCTCTTCGGTTTGGTCTGCTTCGGCATCGATGGCCAGGTCGCTGAACACGACTTTCATTTTCTCCAGGATATCCACCACGTCGATACCCGAACAGGCGGCAATGGCAGTAAGCAATAATGCCTTGGGGTTGGGACCTTCTTTGCGGTTGCCATCAACCTGGAATACATTGTCTTCCAGCCGGCTTTCAAATGCGTGTCCGTGTTTCCAGGTGGTTGTAGTCTTCATATCGTATTTAACTGGTGTTTTTTATCGGTTGAAATGTTCTGCAGCGTCCAGGTGATCCTTTCCCGGAATGGCTGCTGCCGCACCGGGCAGTCGCCCTTGCTGCAGATCGGACACTGTACCGGCAGGCATCCGTCATTATGGACAAACAGCTCCACGGATTCGCCAAACTGTTGCCTTGCCAGCACGGACAGGTGGTCAATTTCCCGGTGTGCTTCATTTACATTCAGGTACCACGGCACGGTGAGATGGCAATCGATATGCAAGATACTACCATATTTTATCACCCGGAGGTTGTGGAGGTCCACCCAGTTTTCCGGCCGTTTTCCATTCAGGGTGGTTACCAGCTGCCCGATGATCTGCTCATCGGCCTCATCCATGATACCGGCCAGCGAACGCCGCAGGATCCCGTAACCGGTATACACGATAAAGCCGCCGAGTACCAGCGCCACCACCCCGTCGATCCAGATCAGGCCGGTAAACCAGATCAGCATAAGTCCTGCAATGATGCCGATGGTGGAATAGGTATCCGTCTTCAGGTGGCTGCCACTGGCCACCAGTGCAAGTGAATTGTTTCTCCGACCCACACGCACGCACCAGTGTCCGACAAGGAAGTTTACCAGTCCGGCCCCTGCCACCAGCCAGATCCCTGTATCGAGTCGCCTGATTTCAGCGGGGTGCAGCAACTGCCTGACTGCTTCATAGATGATCAGTACCCCGGCGATACTGATCATGGATCCTTCCGCCGCGGCCGATACAAATTCTGCCTTTCCATGTCCGTAAGGATGGTCGGCATCCCGGGGTTTGGCCGCCACATAAAGGCTATACAGGCCGATGAACCCGGCCATCACGTTTACAATACTTTCCCATGCATCCGTAAGGATGGCCACCGAAGATGTAATATACCAGGCACCAAACTTTACGATGAGCAGCAATACGGAGAATGCCGCCACCCATTTCTGGATCCGTAAATTCTGTCGGGCCTGTAACACTGTTTACCTGATTGATTCAAAACGTGACTGCACATAATCCCAGTTGACCACATTCCACCATGCATTGATATAATCCGGGCGTTTGTTCTGGTACCGCAGGTAGTATGCATGCTCCCAGACATCGAGACCAAGGAGGGGAAAGCCTTTCAGCTCACTGACATCCATCAGCGGATTGTCCTGGTTGGCTGTGGAACCGATCCTCAGTTTTTTATCCTCCCCGATCACCAGCCATGCCCATCCGCTGCCGAAACGGTTTTTCCCCGCATCGGTAAACTGGTTTTTAAAAGCCTCAAAGGAATTGAAATTTTCCTCAATTGCTGTCACCAGCTTCCCGGAAGGTTTACCCGCTGATGCAGGTGTCAGGCTTTTCCAGAACATCTCATGGTTATAATGGCCACCGGCATTGTTGCGCATTTTGGTGGAGTACTTTGATACTTTCGACAGCACCTCTTCCAGCGGTTTGCTTTCATCCACCGATTCGGCTTTTGCTGCATCCCGCAGGTTGGTCGCATAGCCCGCCGCATGTTTGCTGTAATGGATCTCCATCGTGGATCCGTCGATAGACCGGTCCAGTGCGTTGTAGGTATATGGCAGCGGATCCTGGGTAAAACCCGTGCGGAACGCCGCATTGCCGGAAGAAGCACGCGGACCGCTGCAGGATTGCAGCAGCGAGCCGATGGCAGAGGCACCGACCGATACACCAATAATCGCTTTTGCCCAATCCCCTAAAAATAGCCTTCGTGATTTCACCGGTATGTTCATCCTTATATTGATTTGTTGGTTGATTGTTTCTGGCGCCGCATCCCCAGCCGTTGCAGGAAGGCCCTGAATGCACGTGCCGAGCGATAATATGATTCCTTGTTGAACAGCTGCGAATCCCGCATGGCCTTGTACGTGAGGAAGAGCCCGATGGGTACCAGCACAAAGGCAGCAAGCCACATCCCTGCAAACGGCGAAAGGGTATTCTCCTTCGCCAGTTTTTCACCCATCGTGGTGGTAAAATAAAACACCATGAAAAAGATGATCGCAGCGATCAGTGGCGTACCAAGACCACCCTTGCGGATGATCGAACCCAGTGGCGCACCGATCAGGAAAAGGATCACGCAGGCCGCAGACAGGACCAGTTTTTTATGCCACTCAATATTGTGCTTGCGGTAAATGCGCTCCTTGTCTTTCAGGTTCTGCGACACCGTGGCAATGCTGGAACGCAGGCTGGTAGCCTGTCCGATCGCACGGAGATGCGCGGAATTACGGGCCGAATCGGGCAGCAGGGCATCAATTGTTTTTGCGGCGCGGAATGCACTGTCACCCGCCAGCGGGATTTTGTTGGTGCTGTCCATAAACCCCTGGTACGACTGCGACTGGTAGATTCCGCTGTTCAGCTGGCCGAGGATGCGTCTGTTGTCTTTCCGGATGGAATCAATGGCATGGTTGAGCTGCCGGATGCTCATCACCTTCTCACTGTTGTTGCCGTTGCTGTCGCTGGAAAATGTGATGGCAAAGGAGGAAAGGTCAAACTGTTTTTTATATTCTTTAAACCCAAGCCGGATATAATCACCCTCACTCCCGCTGGAGTTGTAACTGTTGTCACCTTTCTCCTGGTACCGCGTACCATCCTTCAGGTAAAATTCAAGGAACCGTTTGTCTGCCGATACTTTCATCACCCCGCTTTTTGCAATGATGAAATTATCCTGCAAGGGACTGCTCTGTTCGTAGATTACCACATCACGGATGATGCTGTCGTTTGCTTCCTTCTTGCCGACCTTGATCACGAAGTTGCTGATCTTGTCATAAAACACCCCTTCCTTCAGGTCAAACGCAGGCTTGGCATACACGATATCCCCCAGCATGGTCCTTGATTTCAGCCAGGCCACGGGAATCACATAATTCGAAAAGAGGAATGCAAAACCGGAAATGAAGATGGAGACAACCAGCAGCGGACGCATAAAACGCAGCAGCGAAATCCCGGAAGACTTGATCGCCACAAGTTCAAAACTTTCACCCAGGTTGCCAAAGGTCATCAGGGAAGAAAGCAAAACTGCCAGCGGTAACGCAAGCGGCACCAGCACCGCACTCTGGTACCAGATAAATTTCATGATCGGGCCGATGCCAAGGCCCTTTCCTACAAAGTCGTCGATATACAGCCAGAAAAACTGCATCACCAGCACCAGCAGGGTGATAAAGAAGGTAGCCACGAACGGACCTATAAATGCCTTGAGGATTAGCCGGTCTAGTTTTTTGAACACTTATCTTTATTGTTATGGATGCGGCAAAAATACAGCTTTCGGAAGAGGAGAAAGGATTGATCTCCAATGGCGACTGGATTTTAACAAAGAACCGCGTACTGGCAAAGGTGAACGGCCTGCTGGCTGATCTCATGGCCCGGCAGCAGGGCTGGACTGCAACCGCAGGTATGCACCCGGGCATGGCCTTTCCCGACGCCCCGCCAAAAATCTCACGGGGTGAAAACTACCAGGGGCTGCCCTGGATGATGCTCGATTACCCGCGCCTTTTCACGCCCGCAGACACATTCGCCATCCGTTGTTTTTTCTGGTGGGGAAATTTCTTCAGCATTACGCTGCAGCTTGCTGGTGCCAGCCAGGAGCGTTACGCAGCAAGGCTTTCAGCTGCCTATGAACAATTTTGCGATCGGCATTACCTGGTTGCGATAGCCAAGGACCAGTGGCTGCACCACGACCAGCCGGACAATTATATTCCCGTCGAAGGCATGACCGAAGATACCTTCTCCGCACACCTCCGTACGCACGGGTTCGCCAAACTCATGACCAGTGTGCCATTAAGCAAATGGGATGCAGTACCGGACCTGCTCCTGTCGGAGTACCGGTTCCTGCTGGAAACAGTCGGGGGGTGATCAGTTGCCCAGGCGGTGGAACAGGTCCTTGATCTGGTGGTCCCAGAGGGACGACTGATCCTTGATATCCTTCTTTTCTGCAAAATCAGTCACTACCAGGATAGTCTGGTTGGTTACCTCTGATTTTTCAATACCAAACTGGAAGAATTCGCCTTTCGGAGCTTCGAGCCAGCGGAATTTGATGAATTTATCATCTTCACTCTCAAGGACTTCCGCCTTGTCGAATGACCCGTTCCATCCGAAATAGAAGATATTGTCGCGCTCATCGACCTTTTCGGCAAACCATTCACCAAGCCCGGCGGGCGTGGACAGGAATTCGTAGAGGATAGATGGGGAACATCTCACGGGAAATTCAAGAGTATATAATTGCTTGCTCATTGTAATAGATTGGAAATCCGATTCAGGTGGCAATAATAAATAAATAAACGTCCCGCAAGAATTATTTCCATTTTATTTTTCCCCTAATTTTTCGTGTTTTTCCTATTGCCCAAAATAAAAAGGAAACAGGTCCGTTAAAGGAATGCCAGGTTTTTTTGATAGCCTGGGTGAAAACCATAATTTAGAGTAAGTCCAATAATTTTGAAAACCAGGGGTTCCGGGCCCGGATGCCGCAAGGTATCGGGAGCTGTTGCCCCAAAACAGCCAAACCTATGAGCATGCGCCAGTTGAAGATCACGAAGTCGATCACGAATCGTGAATCTCAAAGCCTGGAGAAATACCTCCAGGAGATCGGGAAGGTGGAACTGATCAGCCCCGAAGAAGAAGTTCGCCTTGCATCCCTCATCCGCCAGGGCGACCAGCTTGCCCTCGACCGCCTGACAAAAGCGAATCTCCGCTTTGTTGTTTCCGTTGCAAAACAGTACCAGAACCAGGGTCTTTCCCTGCCCGACCTGATCAATGAAGGCAACTTCGGACTGATCAAGGCCGCCCAGCGTTTTGACGAAACACGTGGTTTCAAATTTATTTCCTACGCCGTATGGTGGATCCGCCAGAGCATCCTGCAGGCACTTGCCGAACAGTCACGCATTGTGCGTCTCCCACTCAATAAGGTCGGTCTCACCAACCGGATCCAGAAAGCATTCTCCACCCTCGAACAGCAGTTTGAGCGCGAGCCGTCGGCTGAAGAGCTGGCAGATATGCTGGAAATGGATCTCGATGAGGTGACCGCCACACTCGGTCTTTCTTCCCGTCACGTCAGCATGGACACCCCGCTTTCCGAAGGGGAGGATGGCACGCTCATCGATGTACTGGCCAACCCCAATGCCGACAAAACGGATGTGGCGCTGGAACACGAC
>SEAD01000107.1 GCA_004173355.1 Chitinophagaceae bacterium
CGCCACAACCCTATGTCCATAACTCGGGCTGGGTGCAGAGTCCGGGTCTTGAAGCACTGAAGGATTCCACGCAATACCCCCGTCTGGAAACCTATGTAAAAGGAGTGGTGTCCAAGTTTGCAAATGACGACCGGATTCTTGCATGGGATGTATGGAATGAACCCGATAATCCCAACACGAATGCATACGGTAAGGTCGAGCTGCCCAACAAAACAGATTATGTATTACCGCTGCTGAAAAAGACGTTTGAATGGGCCCGTTCGGTGAATCCTTCACAGCCTCTCACCTCCGGTGTGTGGGCCGGCGACTGGTCGTCCCCCGACAAATACAAACCATGGGAAAAAGTACAACTGGAAGAATCAGATATTATTACGTTCCACAACTATGACAACGGGGAGGAATTTGAAAAACGCGTGAAGTGGCTCCAGCCACTTGGCCGTCCACTGATCTGTACCGAGTATATGGCAAGGGGAAACAAGAGCTTCTTTGAAACGACATTACCGATCGCAAAAAAGTACAAAGTGGGTGCCATCAACTGGGGACTGGTGGATGGAAAAAGCCAGACCAAGTTTGCCTGGGACAGCTGGCTCAAAAAATACAACACGGAACCTGATCCCTGGTTCCACGAAATTTTCCATGCGGACGGAAAGCCTTACAAACAGGCCGAAACCGAGTTAATCACCCGACTGACCAGTGAAGCGGCTGCTTCGAAATGATTTTTGTAAAACTTTCATCATGAAAATCCTTATTACCGCAGCGGTATTGCTGGCTGCATTGCTGGTATCTGCGCAAACCGCATCGACCATCACCTGGACGGATTCGGTGGACGTGAGTAATATCCCTGTGTTTGCCGATAAGGGCAATGTGCCTGAAGCCGGTGGTACACCCGGCAGGAGTCATGGCAGGTACGGGTCCCAATACGGCAGGCTGTTACCACTCGGTGGTAAAAAATGGATGGCAGGGTACACAATCAGTCGCAATAGCGGGTATAAAAATGACCCGGAGGGCGGACTGGAGCTACAGGTAGCACAGAGTGAGGACAATGGACGCACGTGGAACGTGCTGTCTGAAATTTCCGATGCCGGTCGTGACCTGGACAACGCGCAACTGATTGAACTGCCCGACAAGAGTATCCTGTTGTCCTGTCGCTCAGTCCGCTGGCAGGAGTCGTACCGCATCTATGTATACCGCAGTACGGACCGTGGCAGGAACTGGAAGCGGCTGAGTACTATTGACCAGAATGAGGGCAAGCCCGGTGAACTCGGTAAGCCCGACAAGGGCGTGTATGAACCACATTTTTATTTTCTCGGTGACGGCCGCCTGTCGGTGATGTATGCAAGCGAAGTGCATGTGACAGACAGTATCCCTTACAGCCAGATTATTTCCCAGAAGATCTCGGATGATCTCGGAAAAACCTGGGGCCCCGAGATATGGGTGGCATATGAAAAAGGTCATCCTGATTCCAGACCGGGCATGCCTGTCTGGACCCGGATGAACAACGGGGAATATATCGTGGTGTATGAAATCTGCGGTCCGGAAAAATGCAACGTGTATTATAAAACCAGTCCGGACGGGAAGGATTGGCCTGCAGGACATGGTACCGCCATTCCGGAACAATGGGCCGGCCCCTATATCCTTTCGATGCCGGATGGAAGGCTGGTAGCCACTTCCAACAAGAGCACCGTTTCGGTGAGTGATGACTTCGGAAAGACCTGGCACCTGGTGGACCAGGCCTTTGCCAGAACCCTCTGGCCATCGCTTTATGATGATGGGAAAGACGGGGTAATGATTGTCAATTCTGCGGCAAGACCCGAAGGCGGTCACGCGATCAAAATACGTTTCGGTAAGTTATCGCCAAAGTAAAGAGTCTCGTTTAAGCAATCATATGCATCTTAGAAAAGTCCTTCCTGCTGTTCCCAGCCGGGAAGGACTTTCTTTTCTTACAGACGGATGTAGCCTAACCGGTCGAGGTCGTCAAGTGAATTGACTAAGTGTGTTTTACCATCTTTGAGAAGGTAACAGGAGTCGGTGATATCCAGTACATGCTGGTACTGGTGATCTGTAATGATAAAACCTTTGCGAAATTTCTTTGTTGCAATCAGTTTTTTTACCTGCTCAATCTGGATTGGCGAGAGGAAAGAAAAAGGCTCGTCCAATATGGCAAACAGGGTATTGCGGGATATCACGGCAAATATTTCCAATATCCTATGCTCCCCAGCTGATAGCGTTCCAACCCGGTCATGTAACAAACGAGAGAATTGCGGGAAAAGATCAAGAAGCTCCCGGGAGTCGGCCTCGTAATCCCTGAGCACTTTTGATACGGTCAATCGTCGGGGGATAAATTCAAATTGCGGAAGGTAGCTTAACACTCCCCTCGTCATGAATGCCTCATAATAAACCCGGCCGTCGATTCGCACTGAGCGATCACATTGCATCGTGCCAAGAATTGCATTCATCAGGCAGGTCTTACCAGCACCATTCCTGCCAAGCAACCCTGTGATGGCACCTGTCTCGGATCTGACGTAGATATCTGACAGGATTTTTCTCCCATCAAATGACAGCATGATACTGTCAGCCTCAAGTTTATGTATCATCGCAGGTTCCATGCAATATTACAGGCTACGATCAGTATGATAAAATCAACGACGAGTAAGGGGATCCAGAGTTGTCTGACAGAGAATCCGAGATTATGGTAGTAATAATATTTTTTTCTGGACTGCGGATGTACAATCATAAATGTGAACAACAGGGACAACAGTTTAGTCCAGAAAACAATTGAGAATACACCTGGGCCATATTGATGTATTTGGTATACCAGGATACTATCCATCAGTAAAGAGAATAGAATAAATCCACGGTAAAATGTTAGTAGCCTGTTTAAATATTGCTTAATCCTTTTTAAAAAAAGCATTCCCAGTGTCATGACAGTTTTGCCGTGAAGAAATCAACCGTCCGTTTCCATGCGAGTTCTGCCGCGGCCTTGTCATAACGGGGCGTGGTATCATTATGGAATCCGTGGTTAACCCCCGGGTAGATATAGGCTGTATATTCCTTGTTGCCGGCTTTGAGTGCCGCCTCATATGCCGGCCAGCCCTCATTCACCCTGGTATCGAGTTCGGCATAATGGATCAGCAGTGGCGCTTTGATCTTTGGTACATCTTCGGTTGCCGGTTGGCCTCCATAAAATGGAACCGCAGCAGCAAGCTCAGGTATCCGTACTGCCATCATATTGGCAATACCACCGCCGTAACAGAATCCGGTGACGCCGATTTTTCCATTACCATCTTTATGCGACCGGATATAATCGTAGGCGGCGAGGAAATCTTCCTGCATCTCGTTTTTATCCCTTTTTGCCTGGAGCTCACGGCCTTTATCATCGGAGCCAGGATAACCTCCGAGCGGAGTCAGTGCATCCGGTGCGAAGGCAATAAACCCGGCCAGCGCCGCGCGACGCGCCACATCTTCAATATGTGGATTGAGCCCGCGGTTTTCATGGACCACAATCACCGTTCCCAGTTTCTTTTTCATATCTGTCGGCGTGACCAGCAGCGCCTTGATGCTGCCGCCACCTTTTGGCGATGGATACGTCACATAGTCGCTGTGGATGCGCGGGTCGTCTGCCTTTACCTGGATGGCATTCACGTAGTCCGGCATCAGGAAACCCATCAGCGAGGTGACCGTCAGTCCACCCACTGCATACAGGGAAAGCTTCTGCATAAAATCACGGCGGTTGACCCGGTCGTGCGCATAATCATCATACAGGTCAAATACGTCCTGGCTGATATCTTCTTTCCTTATTGAGTCCATATGTGCATTTTTTGTTTTCTAAAGTTAGGGAAATATGGTGCACGGAATTTGTAACTTCCGAAGGCCGGACATGTAATAAGTCAAACAAAAAATGGGATTTGTACATGGTCCGGACCAGTATTCCAACGGAGATTTGGGGAAATCAATTTATCAAAATAAAAACAACAACAATGAGCAGGATTACGCTGAAAGACGGTACAGAACTATATTACAAGGATTGGGGAAAAGGGCAGCCGATCGTTTTCCATCACGGATGGCCGTTGTCCTCCGACGATTGGGATGCGCATATGTTATTCTTCCTGGGCAAGGGTTACCGGGTAGTGGCTTTCGACCGCAGGGGCCATGGCCGTTCGACCCAGACCGATCTTGGCAACGATATGGACACATATGCATCCGATGTGGCGGAACTGGCGGTGGCGCTGGATATCAAGAATGCAATCCATATCGGGCATTCCACGGGTGGTGGTGAAGTGATCCGGTACGTAGCACAACATGGCAAGGGGCGTGTGGCAAAAGCAGTATTGATAAGTGCTGTCACACCGCTGATGCTGAAAACCCCCGAAAATCCGGATGGCCTCGATATTTCTGTATTTGATGGCATCCGCGAGGGGGTGGCCAGCAACCGTTCCCAGTTTTTCCGGGATTTCACCGTTCCGTTTTATGGTTACAACCGTCCGGGTGCAAAGGAATCCGCGGGGATCCGCGACAACTGGTGGCGCCAGGGTATGATGGGTGGTATCAAAGCCCATTACGACTGTATAAAAGCGTTTTCCGAAACTGATTTTACCGAGGACCTGAAGTCGGTGGATGTACCGGTGCTGGTGCTTCACGGGGAAGATGACCAGGTTGTTCCGTTTGAGCTGACTGCGAAAAAAGCAGTGAAGCTGCTGAAAAACGGCAAGCTCATTTCCTACCCGGGTTTTCCGCATGGTATGCCGGTAACAGAGGCAGCGAAGATTGATGAAGACCTGCTCGCGTTTATCAAATCCTGATTAAAGCTGGTAGTATAAAGTAAAAAAGGGCTGGGCGTTCAACGACCAGCCCTTTTCCGTTATTTGATTTCGAAAGCAAATGTGCCGGAGCTGAGCTTATAGGAAAATGCCGGGCCTGTTGCCGGTAGTTGTTTTCCATCAAGGAACACTTTCTGGCCTTTAGCGAGTGCCAGTTTCACGAGGGCGGTACTGTTTGCCGGTACGGTCACTGAATAGCTAATCGATTTTTTTGATCGCTTCCACGCAGAGCTGATGGTTCCAAACGGCCCGTCATGTGTGCTGCTGAATGATTCAAGACCGGTTACAAATTGTGGTTCGAGCACAACGTTCCTGAACCCGGGTGCTGCAGGGTCGGGGCGGATCCCGCCGGGGGCTTTGTACAGCCATGCCCCGATTTCGCCGAACATAATATGGTTCATGGAAATGTCCGACTTCGCATCGATTGGCCAGTTTTCATACAGAGTGGTTGCGCCATTTACGATCCACCATCCCCAGGAAGGATATTTTTCATTTGCAGCGAGACGGTAAGCGATATCGGCATACCCGTTTTCACTCAGTGCGTTCAGGATTGCCTTTGTTCCCAGCAGTCCCACATCGAGTTTGTAACCATCCGCGGCCACACGGTCTGCAAGGGTTTTTGCCACAGCGGGTTTCAGTTCATCGGGCACGAGTCCCCAGAAAAGTGCCACACTCAGTTCGGTCTGTAAGCCGCTTCCATAGCTGTTTGCAGCCGCGTTCAAGTATTTGTCATTAAATGCTTTTTTTATTTTCGCTGCGAGTTCGCTGTAACGTTTCGCATCGGGTTCGTTGCCGAACAGCCGGGCCGCTTTGGCCAGGATATTTGCATCCGCGTAATAGTAAGCCGTGGAGGTGAGTTCCACTGGTGATTGCGACTTCACCGGGATCCAGTCGCCCAGTCCCCAGGTGGTCAGTCCCGATGGGTATTCCTGATCGATATGATCCACATAACGCCTGATGTTTTCATAACAATCTGCCAGCAGTTTACTGTCGCCGTAAAACAGGTATACATTCCATGGAATGATGGCGATGGTGCTGGTCCAGTCCGGACCATTTCCCCATTCATATCCCCATCCATCCGTAGGGATGATGGAGGGCAGCACACCATTGGGTTGTTGTTCATCGCGGTGATCAGCCAGCCATTTTTCATAAATGGTTATCCCGTCGAATCCATAAAGCCCGGTTTCGATTGCGATCTGTGCATCGCCTGTCCACCCATTCTTTTCCCGTTGAGGGCAATCGGTTGGATACCCAAAAAGATTGGAGAGATAGGAAGCGTTGGTCGCCGACCAGATCCTGTTGATCACCGGGTTTGAGGATTGTACCGTACCTGCTGCCGGTACATCGCTATGCATGAAATAAGCAGTCAGGTTTTCCTTGCCCAGCGTCACGGGAGCACTCGAAATGACCTCCACATACTGGAAGCCTTTGTAGTTGAACCGCGGCATAAAGGACTCACCCGGTTTGCCACCGGCGATAAAAATATCGGTCTGGAAGGGATCGGTGTTATCGGTCGGACGGTAATGCGCGTCAATATTTGATATATCAACGTGACCATCCGGATAAAGCCGTTCACCGTGTTTGAGGCGGAAGATAGTGCCTGCAGGTGCGCTTACTTTAAAGCTGCTTACGCCGGAGATATTGCGGCCGATATCAAATACATAAACCGTGTCATTCAGTTTTTTTACGGATACAGCCGGCAGGGTTTCCACATTGCGGACCGGATGCATAGCCTGGGCTACGATATTACCGGATGGTGCGCTGCGCGGTATTGCTGCCTTCCATGCGGAGTCGTTGAAGATGCTGGTATTCCAGCCGGGCAGCTCTTTCCGCGCATCATAGTGTTCGGCGGTGTAAATGCTGTTGAATATAATCGGACCCAGGTGCGTTTTCCAGTCGCGCCCCGACTTAAATGTTTCAACGGTACCATCTTCGTAAGTGACACGCAGGTCAAGACAGAATGCCGGGCGGTTGCGCCACGGTGCCTTATCAAAATACCAGACCGCGGTTGACTGGTGGTTGTACCAGCCATTACCCAACACCACACCGATAGTATTCGCCCCTTGTTTCAGCTGGCTGGTCACATCATAGGTAACGTAGAGATTGCGACGGTCAAAACGTGTATACATCGGATCGAGACGGTGGTCACCGGTTTTGGATCCATTAACGGATAATTCATACAATCCTGCTGCGGCAATATATGCGCGCGCGCTGCGGATGTTTTTGCCGAGATTGATCTGCTTCCGGAAATAGGGAGCGGGTTTGAGTTTTGGATCCTGGTTATCGCTGATCCAGGTGCCGGTCCAGTTTGAAGGGTTCATCATTCCTGTTTCGAACCACGACATTGCGGAAGCCGGCTGGCCGTCCTTGTCCCAGGTCCTGACATACAGGTAATACCGCGTGAAAGGTTCCAGCTTTTTTCCGTTGTAGGTATACAGCTGTTGGGCACCTGTTTGTTTTTCTGTGCTGAGCTGGGTTGCATTTCCGTTACTCACGGCTGCCGAATCGGTGCCCACAAATACCTGGAATGCGGTTTGTTTTGCGCCTGCGCGGCTGTCGCTGGTCATCCAGGTAAACCTCGGATTGGGTGCGTCAATTCCGAGGGGCGTGATGAGATATTCGGTTTTCAGTGCGATTGGATGAAAGCCGCTGGTCTGTGCATGAAGGGTTGTTGCAAAAGCAGACAGCACGATGGACGCGAGAAACCTGCAGGGTAATCTGGACATCATTTAAATTCTTGAAGTTTAGAACCAGGTATTCCCCGGTCATGAATGATGTCTAAATATACGCCGCTTAGTAATGTTTTGGAATACTGTGGATGTAACACATGCCGGAATAGATGTGCTCTACCCAGGCCTGGTCAATTTTTGCCCGCGGTACGCGCGTCTCCCCTTTTTTTACTTCATGCCCTTCAAAAGCCATTCTCCTGTCATGGAATTGATAAACAATTTCTTCAGTATTGTGCTGTTCAGAGAGCAGGGAATGCGGTAAAGCAAAGATGTAATAAATCTTTTCCGCATGTATTATGCTGCACCATTCAATCCGGCTGTTATGCTGGGTGACTTTATCAACATCACTGCGGTTTTGTTCACGCTCGTCCAGCAGGCGATCTATATATAATCGGCAGAGTCGCTTTGTTGCCGTATCGCCTGTTGCATTCATGACCATCTCTATATCGGAATAGTTATCCGGCGGACGGGTTAGGAGAAATTGCCTTACTGATGTCCGCGAGACAGGATCACTGTATTTTGCCAGCGCAGCATTGGCATTCGGGTTGCCGGATGCGGCAAGCCTGCTGATCCGGCTGTGGAATTGGGGTAAGGGATAAATATTCAGCAAAGCAGTGCGCATTTCATCTACATCGAATTGCGTTTCGGTGTCGCGGACATAATCAGTCATTGACTGGCTGAAAACCAACACGGAGTCTATCTTCACCCGCTCGTCTTCAGACAGCACACCCCTCCATCCTTTGTAGCGATTGTAATTAAACTGCCCGAGGCAAAAAAAGAACACGGTATTTTCCATACCAGAACAACCAATCGGGTCTTCGAACCGGGCGGTGTCGTCTGCGGCTTTCAAAAGGATTTGCATAGCAACATTCCTGTCGCGTTCTGCTATCGCCTGGAAAGCATATGCCCGCATCAAAGGCGCCGGATGCTGCCAGAGTTGCAGCAGCCTTGGAAAGGGGCTGCGGTCGCGTATCTCGGCATACCTGGCGAATTGCGGGGAAGGTTCCCAAAGCAGGTTGAGTAATGAGTCAGAATGATAATTATCGTCAATGATCCCGGTAATAAGTTCTGCCTCGGTCAATCGTTTCATCCTCGCCGGTAATGAATCCGCCTGGATGCACGAAGCAGCCGACAGCGCAAGCAGGATGGGCAGCACGATTGTAGATCGGAAAGTGGTGGATCGGAATGTAATGGCGGACATCCGGAATGTTTAGATTCCTAATTTACCAAATCCCGGTGACAATCAGGGAACTGCCGTGTGGGGGATTTTCTGGACATATCCGGGAAGACTTTGGGCAAAAAAGCAATGGAAACCATGATTGGCCACCCGGCAAAGTATTTGCAACTGATCAGAAACTCAAACTACCAGTTATGACGAGCCCGACCACGTTGCCAGCCAAAGATCTTCGGAAAGTATTGATTATTGAAGACGAAGGTGAAATGTGCCTCCTGCTGAATATTTTGCTCGACGGCAAAGAAATGGAACTGGACCATGTAAAAAACCTGAAATCGGCGGAAGAATACCTGAAAGAAGGGAGTCCTTCCGTTGTAATCCTCGACAACAAACTCCCTGATGGATTCGGGGTGGATTTTATCAATCATATCAAGTCAAACTATCCGGAAATCAAGATCATTATGATCTCTGGTTATGGAGCTTCAGCAAGGGATGTGGCACTGGAGAACGGGGCAGATCTTTTCCTCGAGAAGCCATTCACCCGTGACCAGCTGTACAGTTCCGTGCAGGGATTGCTGAACTGATGATACCTAAACCCCAGACCCATGGAAACATTTGACCAGCTTATCAATGGCGATACACCGGTACTGGTTGATTTTTATGCCGACTGGTGCGGGCCCTGCAAAGCTATGGAGCCTACGGTAAAAGAAGTGGCAAAATCGCTGAACGGAAAGACGAGGGTCATAAAGCTGGACATTGACCGTAACCAGCCGACGGCAAATAAATACAATGTCCGTGCCGTGCCCACATTCATCCTTTTCCGGAAGGGAAAAGAGATCTGGCGGCACCCGGGCATGATCGATAAAGCGGGATTGTTATCCGTACTCAATGAGCACAGCAGTCAGTAACGTAATCCCTGAAAGAATCCAAAGCAACAGTAACCCTGTTGCTTTTTTTATATCAACTGCATCTGTGCTGCCATACGGATGAGTGAAGCGGTATTCTTTGCATCAAATTTTGCAAGCAGGTTTTTGCGGTGTGTATCTACTGTAGTGGTGCTGATAAATAATTGCTGTGCAATGGCATTGTTGGTCAGGCCCTCGCCGATCAGCAGCAATACTTCTTTTTCCCTGCGGGTAAGGATTGGCTGGCTGCTGGTGGAACCCGACTGCCGCAGTGCGGTGGCCGCATCAAAACTAAGGTACTGTTTGCCGCGTACCACTGTTTGTATTGCCTCCATCAGTTCCTGGCCGGATGCATTTTTCAGCACATATCCGGATGCCCCGTTTGCCAGCATTTTTTCAATAAAACTCTGCTGCGAAAAAGTGCTCAGTCCGAGGATAAACACCGACGGATATAATCTTTTCACTTCCCGGCAGAGATCAATGCCGCTCTGGTCCGGAAGATTGATATCCATGAGGATCACGTCAGGCACCTGCTGTTGCAGGAAAGCCAGGCAGGAAGCCGCATTGGTGGCATGTCCCATCCAGTCGATCCCTTTTTCCTGCTGCAGGAGGGAGCGGATGCCTTCAATTACCATATAGTGGTCGTCGGTGATAAAAACGCTGGTGGCCATGGTTGTAATGATTGAGTACAAAATAAACAAATCCCCGTGACCGGCCGCTACTGGTTTCAGGTGATTTTTACAGCACAATCGTACTATCCGTGCCGGTGGGTAGTAACCCAACCGGGCTTTTGTGTAACTTGTATCGCCAACACAACGCTTCTTCACAGCCCACCACCACGTGCTTAATTGCATCTTATGACCGAACCAGTTATTTCGGGCCTCGACTTTGTGGCCTTTTTTGAGCGAACCCCTGACCTGGTCTGCATTGTCAGTCACGAGGGCCGGTTCCTCCAGGTGAACCCTTCGGTCATCAGCACACTTGGTTATTCGGAAGCAGAACTGATCGGCAGTATCGTGTCGGGCTACATCCATCCGGATGACCGCGAAGTCACCGGCAACCGCCGCGCGAAACTGCTCAACGGACAGGCACTCCTGAATTTCCAGAACCGTTACCTGACAAAAAGCGGGGAAGTGGTCTGGCTCGAATGGAGTTCCATTTACCTGCCGGACCGTGAAGTGGTCTTTGCCATTGCAAAAGATGTAAGCGAGAGGAAAAAGGCAGAAAAAGAGGTGGAAGCCAGGTACGAGCGGATCCGGTATATGGCGGATCATTTCAAGAATGCGATGGAGGAAGAAAGGACATCACTGGCTGCAGAACTCCATGAAGACCTGGCGCAACTGGCTTCGGTGATAAAAATGGATATCGACTGGGTACGCCAGGGACTGCAGGATATTCCCGAACAATCGGAACGCCGGCTGCAGAATGCGGAGATGGTGGCCGACCTGCTGATCAATACCATCCGCCGGATGTCATTCTCCATCAGCCCCGGGGTCCTGCGTGACCTGGGTATGATTGCTGCGCTGGAATGGCATTGCCATGAATTCACCAGGCTTACCACAATCCCCTGTTCTTTCCGCTCGGAATGTGTGGAATCCGAGATTCCCGACAATGTAAAAATGGATTTCTTCCGGATCTGCCAGGAGTCCCTCAATAATGTGCTCTATCATGCCAATGCATCCAATGTGCGGGTACACCTGCACCGGACTGAGAATGAAATGCGCCTGTCGGTGACGGACGATGGTCTTGGCTTTGATGTGGACAAGGCACCCAAACTTTCCGGTCTGGTCCGCATGAGCCAGCGCGCGGGTTCGATCAATGCGGTGGTGCAGGTGATCAGTCAGCCTGGCCTGGGTACCACCGTGCTCCTGTCGATCCGCGAGCGGGAATAATCAGCTCCGGTCTTTCAGCCACTCCTGTATGGAGGGCATATAACTTTCCCCAACCGGTAACCCGATACCCGGCAACTGCAGCTTCCTGTGCTGGTATTGCAATACCTTATCCATCGCAACAATATAACTCCGGTGCACCCTTTTGAATTTTTCGGGCGGGAGTTTGTCCAGCATCGCTTTCATAGTCATCAGTGTCATCACCGGCTTGCGTGAATCGAAATGGATCCGGAGATAATCCTCGAGACTTTCAATATAGGTGACCTCAGTGGGATCAATCCGCACCAGCTGGTATTCGGAACGGACAAAAATTTCGCGGATCAGCGGGACATCCGGACCGGGGTTTTTATACCGGAAATAATCAATCGCTTTTTTTACCGCCTGTTCAAACCGCACCGGGTCAACAGGTTTTACGAGATAGTCCACCGCATCCAGTTCATAACTCTCCGCAGCATACTCGCGATAGGCGGTTGTAAAGATCACCATGGGGCGGGGATCCAGCCTCCGCACCAGTTGCAGGCCGGTAATATCCGGCATCTGGATATCGATAAATAAAAGATCAACCGGATGCTGTTGCAGGTATTCGAGTGCCGCCAGGCCATCGGTAAATCCCTCCATTTTTTTCAATTCGGGAAATGCCGACGCCAGCCGGGTAACCAGTGTCACACCGAGTGGTTCATCATCTATCGTTACATACCGGAGTACCATATCATCAGTTTGAGGTCAGTACAAGATTCACAATAAACCGTTCGTCCTTTACACCATACACCAGTGTGTGTCCGCCGGGATACAACTGCTGCAGCCTGCTTACCGCATTTTTTATACCCACACCCTCGCGACCGCGCCGCTCGGTGGACTCGAACACCACATTGGAACAATGGAAAATGATCCGGTTATCACCCGTTTCCACGCGGATAACAATGGTTGTACGCGCGTGGCTGCTGATCCCGTATTTAAAAATATTTTCAATAAATGTCATCAGCAGGATCGGCGGCACGAGGTATCCATCCATATTGCCGGAAGCTTCAAACAATACTTCTGTGTTTTCATTGAGCCGCAAACGCTGCAGGTTGATGTAATTCCGGATGCATTCCACTTCCTGCTCCAGCGGTACAAAATCACGCGTTGCCTCATCAGTCACATACCGCATGATCTGGGAAAGCTGCATCACGGCCTGCGGTGCATGGGCATCCTGCGTGATCACCAGCGAATAGATATTGTTGAGTGTGTTGAACAGGAAATGCGGATTGATCTGCGCACGGAGAAAGGACAGTTCGGTCTTTGCCCTGTCTGCTTCCGCCTGTACCGCCCTTCTCTCTGTATTCCGCCACTGGTGCAGTACCTGAAGGACTGTGCTGAACGACCAGACCATAATAAACAGGATAATGCTCACAATATCAAACCTCGGGAACATTCCCTGTCGTTGTACCTGCGGCCGCATGCCTTCCACCGGTCTGCCGGGACCTCGCTGCTGCCACATTGAATCAGGTCCGGGTGCCAATGACCCCGGCCCGCGCGGAGGTCCGCTGAGACTGCCGGTTGGCGGTGTTTTCCCAATATTGAGAAATGATTCAAATGGTTTGATCATTACCAACACTACAAAAAGGACAAGGATACAGCCGGCATAAGCCAGCATTTTTTTCCGGAGATATAACAAGGGGAAAAGGACATAACTGTTGAGGTAAAACAGGAAGAGGAAGAAGCCGGCGAAATACAGGAATGCCATGCTGTCAACCAGTCCCGACACATCCAGCTGTGAAGGTCCGGTCACGGCAAAACCGATGATCAGGCTGAAAAACAATAACCAGCCCGCGATATGCGCCAGGGTGGTATACAACCTCGAATGCAGCAATGTCGGGGACGCTGGTTTCATTTTTACTACTGATTACGGTTGATGCGGGTTAGCGACTGCAAAATCATGTTAAGGAAGTTATAAACCAAAATATAACCGGGGTATTGGTCGGGACAAATGCCGGGTTCACCGGGACGGCCTTTTTTACAATCCATAAACACCCCATTTTTATGACACACATTATAACAGTCATAAATCCACGATTATGGAAAGGAAATTTTTTTTAAAACAGGGACTGGTTGCCGCCCTCAGTTTTGCAAGCGTGGCACCACTGATCAAATCATGTTCGAAAGAAGATGTATCGGCCGATGGCAGAGGTAGCGGCAGTACCGGCGACACGGGCAGCACGGGCTCAGGCAGCTGTGCGGTTTCCCCGACAGAAACAGCCGGTCCGTTCCCCACCAAAACGCCATCGTCACTGGTGACCAGTGATATCCGCAGTGATCGTACGGGAGTGTTGCTCACGGTGAAACTGACCATCAACAACCTGGCCTCCGGCTGTTCGGCACTGGCAGGCGCCATTGTAGATATCTGGCATTGCGACAAGGATGGCAACTATTCCGAGTACGGCGGTAGCGGTATGCAATCCACAAACTACACATCGGTGCATTTCCTCCGCGGCCGGCAGTTGACCGATGCTTCCGGCCTGGTGACCTTCACTACCATTTATCCGGGCTGGTACACGGGACGGGCACCGCATATCCATGTGCACGTATACAGTGCATCGGGCACTTCGCTGCTGGTCACACAGATTGCATTCCCCACCGATGTGAGTGATACGGTGTACACCAGTGCCACCCAGTATTACACGAAGGGCAAACAGGGCACTTCGAATGCCTCTGATAATGTATTCAGTGATTCACTGGCAAGCCAGCTGGCCACCGTGTCAGGCTCTGTTGATGCCGGTTATGCCCTGACACATATCGTCACCGTAAATGCCGCATAATATGAACGACCATCGTTTTGCAAAGATGTTCCTGGCGGGTTCGCGCAGGGTCGATGAAGACCATCTGTTCCGGAGTTATGAAAGCGTCCGGGTGAATGATCCATCCGATCCGGTCACAACCGGCGCATTAAAGACGTTCCGGGATGAGACGCTGGCCGCAGGTCACCGGCTGGCTTTCCGGACTGCCACGCCTGTGCGGCTCTTCCTTTTTACCATGGCAGGTTCGGTGCTGTTGTCAATCGAAGGCTGCGGGGATGTACTGGTGAATGCAGGTGATACCGAACTGCTGATGCTTGACGAAGGCACGCGGTTTTCGATCAGCAACCCGCTGGAGGATGAGCTTACGAATTATGTGTTGTGTCTTTTTGAAAATGAACGTGCAGACTCACTGTTCAGGGTCCAGCTGAACCGGTACGACGGGCGCGAGGAAATGGAGTACAGGCTTTCGGATCCGGACAGCCGCGTGTTTATCTGGGTGGTGCAGGGTGCCTTCGAGGTAAAAAACCGCTTGCTTGAAAGCCGGGATGCCATGCTGGTCCGTGGCCTGGGTGATATCGATGCAGAAGCCCTTTCGAATGAGGCGATCCTGTTGCTGATTGAATACAATTAAACCCGGGTCGTGGTCAGCGTTGCCTCGCCGGGATCAGGACGCGCAGGTAACGGAGCAACAGCGATACGATCACCATAAACAGCAGCATGATCAGCAGCATATATTCCATGCGCAGGTTACGCAGCAGGAACACTACCAGCAGGATGACCGAATGTACGGAGTAAATTATCCGCACTGCGAAGCTGTGGTTGAATCCGGCATTAGTCAGCAGGTGATGGATATGGGTACGGTCGGCCATGAATGGCGACTTGCCACGGATGCTGCGCATAAAAAATACACGCAGTGTATCAAACACCGGGATCAGTACAATGCCGAGTACGAATACGGGCGAGTGTGCAATCACCGGCCTGGCTGCACCAAGATTGAATTGCAGCAGGCGGATACAGAGCACCGCAATGACAAAGCCGAGTACGAGCGAACCGGTATCTCCCATAAATATTTTTGCCGGGTTGAAGTTGTAGTAGAGAAAGGCCAGCACGGCACCTGCGAGACTGAATGCCACCAAAGCAGTGAGGCCATCGCCGCTCAGTGTAAGGAATAAACCGAGTGTGACCAGGCTCATGAAGGCAAGCCCGCCTGCCAGTCCGTCGATCCCATCCACCAGGTTGAATGAATTGGTGATTCCCACAATCATGATGACCGTGATCAGGTACTGCACCAGCTTTGGCAGTTCGCCGATACCAAACATCCCGCCGAATGACTGGATGCGTGTGCCGGATAATGCAATCATAAAGGCCAGTGCAAACTGAATAGCGAATTTATATTTCGCAGGAAGGTCTTTCATATCATCCATGACCCCGAGCGTACACAACATTATTACGGAGAAAAAGAACACCACCTGTGCGGGTTCATACCGGAACGGAAACCAGAGTAGCAGCGCGGCAAACATCCCGGCAACGATAGCAATGCCACCCATGGTCGGGATCGGCATCGAATGTTCTTTCCGGATATTCGGCACATCCATGAGTTTATGGCGGAAAATGAAACTGATCAGCGGGGGGATTACGATGAGTGCCACCACAAAGGCGGTCAGGAAGCTGAACAAAGCGGGTTTGTAAGCCTGGAATTGCAGATGGATCTGCAGCAGGGCAGCCTGGTTAATCATACAAATAATGGATTGGGGTCCGGGACTTCCCGCCGACCGGTTATTAAACCTATTTACGGCCATTTTATTGTATGGGATTTCGGCCAGTTGAAAGAATATCAGGAGAACCACTTACAAGGGTCCGGGCCGGGCGCGCGGGAACGCTTATTTTTGCAAAAATCCCCTTTATTCCCGCCATTGATTCCATACTGAGCAGTCCGATCGAATACCTCAAAGGTGTAGGCCCGCAGCGGGCAGAACTTATCCGCAAGGAACTGGAGATTTTCAGCTTCCGTGACCTCCTCGAGCATTTCCCGTTCCGCCATGTGGACAAGACCGTTGTCATGCCTATTGCAACGGTCAATCCGGGAATGGATTTCGTGCAGGTGGCCGGTAAACTGATGAGCCTGGAGCTGGTCGGCACCAAAGGCGGAAGGCGGCTGCT
>SEAD01000108.1 GCA_004173355.1 Chitinophagaceae bacterium
CACGCGAGAAGCGGCGGCTGCGGTATACCGGCGCCACGTTATTGATAAAGTACTGGTTTTTGTAAAATGAAAAGTCCGCACCGAGATAAAACTGCAGGCTCACCCCAACGATATCCGGACCGATGAAATCCGGACTGTAATCACCTCCCGCCATCCGCGGCAGGTCATCGCGCGAATTCATCGGACCCACCACCGGCACCACTGCTGCCGGTAATTTATAATCGGGGAAATAAAATTTCACATACCGGAAGGCCTTTTCCAGGTCCGCACGCACCGGTTCGAAATTGGCGTAAAGCAGCTGGGCGGAATCATATACCGGACGGTAGGAGGCATAAAAACTGCGAACTTCTGCCGGGTTGGTGATACCGGCAATATTGTTCATATAGATGCCTAGGAAATCGGGGTACACCTGCTGGAGCTTGCCCAGCGAGGATTCCAGCTGGGTGGTATCGATGGCGAAAAAGTCACGGTCGAACCGTTTAACCACCAGGCTGACCTTCACCCCGCTGACGTCGGGAGCATTGTTTTCATTGTTGCAGGAGAACAGCACAATGGCCAGCAGCAGCGATAAACCGGTTTTTCTCATATGAGCTTTTAAACGTGAAGGGTCCTGAAAATGTTGTGGTAAATGTACCAAGGAAACATTTACTGTAGATTTGTAAAATGAAAATCGCATTAGCCCAGCAGAACTACCATATCGGCAATTTTGAAGAAAATACCCGGCGGATTATTGAGGGGATCGCCTGGGCAAAATCGCAGGGGGCCGACCTGGTGGTCTTCTCCGAACTCTGTGTGTGCGGTTACCCGCCAAGGGATTTCCTGGAGTTCAACGATTTTATCAATAAATGTTATGCGGCTGTGGATGAAATCCGTGAGCATGCCGATACCATTGGTGTGCTGATCGGTTCACCATCGCGCAACCCCCTTGTGGAGGGCAAGGATCTGTTCAATGCAGTATTCCTGCTTTATGAAAAAAAGATCGTTGCGGAAGTGCGCAAGACCCTTCTCCCCAACTATGATGTGTTTGATGAATACCGTTATTTTGAACCCGCCCGGGAATGGAAAGTGCTGGAGTTTAAGGGAAAGAAGCTGGCAGTCACTATCTGCGAGGATATCTGGAATATGGGGGACAACCCGTTATATATGGTGACACCGATGGAGGAGCTTATCCGGCAGGGACCCGATGTGATGATCAACCTTTCTGCCTCACCCTACAACTATGCGCAGGATACGGTGCGTAACAGTATTGTACGGGCACATACCCTCAAGTACAAACTCCCGATGCTGTACTGCAATACGGTGGGATCACAGACCGAAATTGTTTTTGACGGGGGCAGCCTGGTATACGATAACAATGGCCACAAAGTGGCGGAGATGAAATACTGTGAAGAGGATTACCAGGTGTTTGACCTGGACAGCCTGATTGAACCCGCCAGTGCGCCGGCAAATATCGACCTGCCGGTGTTTTATTCTGCGGCCGAAGTCGGTGTGGGTTCCGATACGATTGAGTATCTCACGAACGAAAAAAATATGGAAGAGATTTACCAGGTACTCGTACTCGGTATCTCCGATTATTTCCGGAAGATGGGATTCAGCAAGGCGATCCTCGGCGCCTCGGGTGGTATCGACAGTGCGGTGGTGCAGGCCCTGGCAGTGGCTGCACTGGGCAAGGAGAATGTACGTGCCCTGCTGATGCCATCGGGCTTTTCCACTTCACATTCCGTAACGGATGCGGAAGAACTCAGCCGCAACCTCCACAACCCTTATGATATCCTGCCCATCAGGAATATCTATGATAAATTCCTGGAGGAACTGCATCCTATTTTTGGCGAGCTTCCGTTCAGTGTGGCAGAAGAAAATATCCAGAGCCGCACCCGTGGTAACCTGCTGATGGCAGTGGCCAACAAATTCGGATACATCCTGCTGAATACCTCGAATAAAAGTGAACTGGGTACCGGTTACGGTACATTGTATGGAGATATGGCTGGTGGTATCGGTGTGTTGGGCGACCTGTATAAAATGCAGGTATTTGCACTGGCAAGGTATATCAACCGCAACGGTGAAATCATCCCCGCGAATATTATAACCAAACCCCCGTCTGCGGAGTTGCGCCCCAACCAGAAAGACAGCGACAGCCTGCCTGACTATGACGAGCTGGACCGCATCCTGTACCAGTATATCGAACTGCGCCAGGGGCCAAGGGAAATAATTTCAAAAGGTTATGATGAGGCACTTGTTACCCGTGTGCTGCGAATGGTCAACAATAACGAATACAAACGCAACCAGTTCTGCCCGATCATCCGCGTCAGTGCGAAAGCCTTCGGCATCGGAAGAAGGGTACCAATCGTGGGAAAGTACCTGAGTTGATTATGGATGGGTTAATGTGACCACGATTTCAAGCGGCACGGGTGCCGGCGGAATGGTGGTTACCTGCGATAAAACCAGTGTGGTGGAAGATGCGGATACGATTTTGAATGTATTGTTGCCGCCCGGCACCAGGCTGGTGGAAAGGGTCATCTCCGTTTCGGCAGTATTCAATGTCCAGGTAAATTCCCCGGCGGTTGTGGGGCTGCATACATCGGCCTGTTCATCCACATTACCTGTGAGGTCATCCCGGAAAGTTACACGGTTGTCGAGATAACATGCATCCACGAAACCGAGGATATCTGTTCCCATGGCAGTTGCAGCGCTGATCTTCCAACTTGCGGCAGTGATATTCGTTTTTGTTTCGGAGTCGCCTCCGTTGTCATCCTTGTCTTTATCGCAACCGGTAATGGATACGGCGGCAACAAGTACTGTATTGAGGAGGAAAGTGCGTAGTTTCATCTGGTAGTTTTGGTAAATGTAACACGGAAGGTCTGAAATAGCAGGGACCGCCGTAAAAAATGCGGGTAATTGCGTCATTCACCCTATCCCGGCAGATAATTTGCTTAATTCCAATTCGTATTTTGTGTTATATAAACAATCCTCATGCTCAAATCCGCAGATGATATCCGCCAGTTGAATGACAGGATCAGCCAGGCCGGCCAGTTTACTGATAAATTAAGAAGCGAAATATCACACGTGATCATTGGCCAGAGCCATATGCTCGACCGGCTGCTGATCGGTTTGCTGAGTAATGGGCATATCCTGCTGGAAGGTGTGCCGGGCCTGGCGAAAACACTGACCATTAAAAGTCTCGCAACCGCTATCCAGGCGAAATTCAGCCGGATCCAGTTTACCCCCGATCTCCTGCCTGCCGATGTGATCGGTACCCTGATCTATAACCAGCAGAAAAATGAGTTCGTGGTGCGCAAGGGGCCGATCTTCGCCAATTTTGTGCTTGCGGATGAAATCAACCGGGCACCGGCAAAAGTGCAATCGGCATTGCTCGAAGCAATGCAGGAACGACAGGTAACCATCGGCGACAGCACCTATAAACTGGACAATCCCTTCCTGGTACTTGCCACGCAGAATCCGCTGGAGCAGGAGGGTACCTATGCATTACCGGAGGCCCAGGCTGACCGCTTCCTCATGAAGGTGGTAGTCAACTACCCCACTATGGCTGAGGAGCAGCTGATCCTGCGGCAGAATGTACAGGGCAAACCACCGGAAGAAATCAGGCAGGTGGTGACGGTGGCTGAAGTGACGGCCGCGCGGGACCTCACGAAGCAGATTTACATGGATGAAAAAATCGAACAGTATATCCTCGATATAGTATTTGCCACTCGTGAGCCGGGCAAATATGAATTACAGAAACTGAAGCCGCTGATTTCCTATGGCGGATCACCAAGGGCAAGTATCAACCTGGCACTGGCAGCAAAGGCACAGGCCTTCCTGAATAAACGCGGATTTGTGATTCCCGAGGATGTCCGCAGTATTGCAAAGGACGTGTTGCGTCACCGGATCGGTCTTACCTATGAAGCAGAGGCCGAAAACGTGAGTGTGGAGGACCTGGTGGAAGAGATCATCCGCCAGATTAATGTACCCTGATACTAATTCCCGCCTCTGTCTAAACAATAAATGAATTGCTGACTACAACGGAAATACTGAAGAAAGTCCGCGAGCTCGAAATCAAAAGCAAAAAGCTCACGAGCGACCTGTTCACCGGGGAGTACCACAGTGCGTTCAAGGGAAAGGGTATGTCGTTCAAGGAAGTGAGGGAATATGCGGCCGGGGATGATATCCGGTTTATCGACTGGAATGTATCGGCACGGTTTGGCCATCCGTACAGCAAGGTATTTGAGGAGGAACGGGAACTGACCGTGATGCTGATTATCGATATCTCGCCATCTTCGCTCTTTGGTACCGTACACGCCCGCAAAAAGGATGTGATCACTGAAATAGCAGCAGTGCTTGGGTTTTCAGCCGTCAATAATGCCGACAAGATCGGTGTGATTTTTTACAGCGACCGGGTGGAAGGTTATATCCCTCCGAAAAAAGGAAGGCAGCAGGCACTGTACATGGTCCGCGAGCTGCTTGGACGCGAACCGCTGGGATCCGGTACCAGCCTGAGTAAGGCCCTGCAGTATTTCAACAATGTGACAAGGCAGAAAAGCATTGCATTTGTACTGAGTGATTTCATGGATTCGAATTTTGATGATGCACTCCGCGTGGCAGGGAAAAAACACGATGTGATCGGTATCAAGGTGTATGATAAAATGGATATGGAATTGCCTGATGCGGGACTGCTTCAGGTACGCGATTCGGAAACCGGGGAAACCCGCTGGGTGGATACCGGTAATGCATTTGTACGGCAGCATTACCAGCAGCAATTCTTCCGTTCAACCGAATACAGCACTGTCTCTTTCAAGAAAGCGGGATCCGACCTCCTGCATGTGCGGTCGGGGGATGACTATGTAAAAGTGCTGCAACGATTTTTTAAAAGCCGCAACCGCTGATTTTACTGAATGATAAACCACCGTCCGCATATCCTCCTGCTCCTGCTGGTTTCCGGTTTAGCCGCAAAACCCCTGCTGGCACAGACTTCCGTAAAGATCAGTGCCGACCGGACGCAGATCCTGATAGGTGAGCAGATCCGCCTGACACTCGAAGCAGATATTCCCGAGAATGAGGCCATTGGTTTTTTCAATCCTGATTCCCTCGCACATTTTGAAATAATATCCAAAGGAAAAGTGGATACCAGCAACACGTCGAAAGGCACGGTGCTGAAAGGGGTCATCACCATTACCAGTTTTGATTCCGGGCATTGGGTGATCCCGCGTTTGTTGCTGCGCGACAGTATCTATACGGACAGCATCCCGGTTGATGTGGGCTATACCCCGTTTGATACGCAGAAACCGTACAATGATATCAAGGAGATTGTGGCTGCTGAAAAAGAGAAGCCCGAAACCGGATTGAAGTGGTGGTATTTCGCGATAGCGGCTGTAGTGCTGCTGGTAATCGGCTGGCTGCTGTTCCGAAGGAAGCCGAAACCCGCGCCTGTTGCGGTTAAACAAGATGATCCCCTTACCCAGGCGATGCGTGATCTCGATGCGCTCGATGCCGCGCGGATGCCGAAAGATCTTTTTTATTCCGGTCTGGTGAATGTATTCAGGGTGTACGTACAGCGTCGCCGCGGGATCGAATCGATGCAGCAGACCACGGGCGACCTCGTGCAGCAGCTTCGGGTGATTGGTTTGCCGGAGGCCGACTATGACCGGCTCGCCGCCGCGTTGCAATTCAGCGACCTGGTGAAGTTTGCCCGCTTTGATGCATCCACCGCTGAAGCAACGGACAGCCAGCTGGTCGTAAGGAATAATATACGGCTGATTGAGGAACTCACCGCAGCAAGCCTGCCGGTGGCGGTTCCGGACACTAAAATGGGAGGGGCCTGATATGTTGTATGAATGGATCAAAAATATGGACTTCCTGTGGCCGGAGAATTTTATCCTCCTCGGCCTCCTGCCATTATTTATCTGGTGGTATGTAAAAAAAGGTTCCCTGAATGAAGCCACGATGACGGTGTCATCCGTGAGCGCATTCAAAGTCAGTTCTCTCAAAACCCGACTGCGGCACCTGCCGTTTATCTTCCGTTGCCTGGCCCTGGTGGCGCTGGTTTTTGCAATCGCCCGCCCGCAGAAACGGAACGACCAGCAACAGACAAAGGGCGAGGGGATCGATATCGTATTGTGTATGGATGTGAGTGGCAGTATGGGTACCCGTGATATCCTGCCTTCCCGTATGGAAGTAGCCAAACAGGTAGCCGAGGATTTTGTGATGGCACGGCCGGTAGACCGGATCGGGCTCGTGATTTTTTCCGGTGAGAGTTTTACGCAATGCCCGCTGACTACTGACAGGAACACGCTGGTCCAGCAGATCCGCACGCTGGAAAGCCGGCGTTTCCTCAAGGATGGGACGGTGATTGGTGAGGGACTGGCCACGGCGGTTGACCGCCTGTCCAAAAGTAACGCGAGGAGCAAAGTCATCATCCTGCTCACAGATGGCAAGGAAGATGCACCGGACACCAGACTGATTGATCCGCTGACCGCGCTTGAAATTGCCCGGGCACGCGGTGTGAAAATTTACTCAATCGGTATGGGCGCCGCGCAATCGACAATTGTTGAACTGGTCAATAAACAGGGTGATGATAAAAACCCATCCGGTTATTTCCTCGATGAGCAGCTGCTCAGTAAAATGGCTGCAGAAACCGGCGGCCTTTATTTCCGCGCGCGTGACAAACAAAGCCTCGAGGGCATCTATGCAAAAATTGACCAGCTGGAAAAATCCGATATAGAAGTGGTGTCCTACAAACGTTATATCGAACTGTTTTACCCCTTTGTATTCGCCGCACTGGCCTTCCTTTTACTGGAAGTGCTGCTTCGCTTCACCCTGCTGCGGAAATTTCCCTGAGCCGGGTCTCGTTTTATTTCTTGAAATTTGCAGCAGATGAAAGCAACAGTGTACAAATCAACGGGCAGCTGGTATACCGTAAAGGATGAGTCCGGCAAATGGCACAATGCCCGGATGAAGGGTGTGTTCAAGATCGATGACATCACGAGTACCAACCCCCTCGCGGTGGGTGATTTCGTGGATATAGAAGTGGAGAACGAACTGGAGAATTCAGCCACGATCACAGTGATCCATGAGCGCGGCAATTATATCAACCGTCAATCCCCGCGTTTTAAACACCAGCACCATATCGTAGCGTCCAACCTCAGCCAGTCGATGCTGGTGGCGACTTTACGAGAACCCAGGACTTCACAGGGTTTTATCGACCGCTTCCTTGTGGCCTCCGAAATGTACCATGTACCTGCGGTGATTGTATTCAATAAAAGCGACCTGTTCAGGGAAAAGGAAGAAGAGTCATACGGTCACTTCAAAACGATGTATGAAGCTGCGGGGTACCAGGTGTTCCGCACCAGCACGGTGGAGAACAGCGGGATTGGTGAGCTCTCCGCAGCCATGAAAGACAAAACCACTCTGATCAGCGGACATAGCGGAGTGGGCAAATCGACCCTGCTGAACCATATCCTGCCAGGGCTGAAGCAGAAAACGAGGGATGTAAGCGGATGGAGTGGGAAGGGCCAGCACACCACCACTTTTGCAGAAATGTTTGACCTGCCCGGAGGCGGCAGGCTGATTGATACTCCCGGTATGCGTGAATTCGGACTGGTGGAGGTTTCGAAGCAGGAGCTCTCCCATTATTTCCCTGAAATGCGTGCGCGGCTGAATGATTGCCAGTTTAATAACTGCCAGCATATCAATGAACCCGGATGTGCGATAAAGGAAGCGGTGAGGAACGGGGAGATAGACGAGGACCGATATGTCAGCTATTACAATATCCTCGAATCACTCGGGGAAAAATCCTATTGAAGGTGGATGATCCCGTCAGCGGGAACCGGGTGGTCTGAAGTGGAGTGGACCAACCCCGGGGCGGCAAGGCAATCTTGTTTTAACTCAGGCCCTTTTGCGGACGGCAGTGCCATTGTCCAGCCTGCTTCCTACAACTATAGCCATCTCAGTCAGCACTTTGTTGTTCCGTTCAGCGTCCTTTGAGGCGGCCGGCAGGATCGAAATGCCATTGTAAATGCTGTAATGCAGGGTGAAATTCTGTCCCTTGTAACGGAAGATCCAGTTTACCGAATCCACATCATCTTCCTTCTGCAGGAAACGGACCTTGAGGTCGCGGCTGACAATGTCAGCGATCTGGTAAAACAGGTTCAGAGTACCATCGTCAGACAGTACGGCTTCTGTTGAGCCAAGGTTGGTTCGTAGGGTAACGCTCATAGATTATACTTTAAGGTTTAAGGTTATAACTATAAGACCGTGGATTCCTTCAAAAGCTGCGTCCGGAAATCAGCTTTTGAATTTTTTAGCTTTTCGCGCTGCCTTCTCGGCTTCGGGATCACCACTCACCAGCTTTTCAGCGCCGACATTGCGGCCGTTGCTGGGGCATCCGGTTTTCTTTGATTTGAAAACACTGCATGATACGAGTGAGGCCATCATGAAGAAAAGTAATAAGGTGGTCAGGCGGGATTTCATAGTAGATCTTTAGTTCAGTAAATGTAATATGCGAATCCTGTTTTTACCAGCGTAAAAGTACGGACGGGCGCGGCCTTTATACGGGGGCTTTGTACCTGAGCGTTTTAGGTGGGATTAAATTATCATTAAGGTCTTATTTGAACCAGCCGGAGTAACGGATGTAGTTGTCCGCGATCCGGTTTATTTCCCCGCTGATCAGTTCCTGCGATATGTCTTTCACTTTTTTTGCCGGCACACCGGCATAAATACTGCCCATTTCGCAGATGGTATTTTCCAGTACAACCGCACCCGCGGCAATGATGGTATTGCTGTGCACAACGGCATTGTCCATCACGATGGCACCCATACCGACCAGCACATTATCATGTATGGTGCAGCCGTGTACAATTGCGTTGTGACCGATTGATACATTGTTGCCGATGGTAGTGCCGGTCTTCTGGTAGGTGCAGTGCACACAGGCGCCGTCCTGCACATTCACCTTGTTGCCCATCTTTATAAAATTCACATCACCCCTGATTACGGTATTGAACCAGGCTGAACACTGGTCGCCCATGGTCACATTGCCCACAATAGTTGCATTGGGTGCAATGAAACAATCATTTCCAAAAACAGGGGAGATGCCTTCTACTGGTAAAATCAATGCCATGGTATATGGGGTTGGATGAAATATGGAACCTGCAAATTAGAGAAATTCTTTGCGTTTCTTTGCAGCAAAGAGAAGAATGAACCAGCGAGAGATTTTCCTGCGGCATGTTGCACAGACCTCACCGGCGCCACTTGCGCTGGAAATAACGAAGGCTTCCGGTGTCACCCTTTATGCAGCGGATGGCAAAACATACACGGACCTGATCGGTGGCATCAGCGTGGCCAACATGGGCCATGGCCATCCGGCGGTACTGGCTGCCATCCGTGCACAGTCGGAAGCTTACCTGCACATTATGGTGTATGGTGAGTTTGTGGAATCGCCACAGGTAAGGTATGCACAGCAGCTGGCTTCATTGCTGCCCGCTTCACTAAACTCTGTCTATTTCACCAACTCGGGTGCCGAGGCAGTGGAAGGTGCGATGAAGCTGGCCAAACGGGTTACCCGTCGCACCGGTATCATTGCATTTAATAATTCTTACCATGGCAGTACCCAGGGCGCCCTCAGTATCATCGGGGATGAATACTGGCGGAATGCCTATCGCCCGCTGCTGCCGGATGTGTCACATCTCGAATACAATTCATTTGCCTCACTTGATTCCATTACCGATCGCACGGCATGTGTGTTTGCCGAGACGGTACAGGCCGAAGCCGGTGTGAAGCCTCCTTCGGTGGAATGGATGAAGGCGCTCCGCGAAAAATGTACAACTACCGGCACATTGCTGGTGCTGGATGAAATACAGACGGGCTTT
The DNA here is from genome assembly GCA_004173355.1 of Chitinophagaceae bacterium. GTDB lineage: Bacteria > Bacteroidota > Bacteroidia > Chitinophagales > Chitinophagaceae > JBEVJC01. The sequence goes on from SEAD01000108.1 coordinate 9,858, forward strand.
GGCCGGACCGGCACTCTATGGGGTTTTGAACAATACGGGATTGTCCCTGATATCCTGCTGCTGGGTAAGGCACTTGGTGGCGGATTGCCGCTGGGTGCGTTCATTGCCGACCGTGCACTGATGGGCATGCTGGCAGAGAACCCGGTGCTGGGTCATATCACTACGTTTGGCGGCCATCCCTTGTCCTGTGCAGCGGGTTCTGCGGCCCTTCAGGCAATGCTGGAGGAGAAGGTCGTGGAGCAGGTGGAAACGAAAGGCCGGTTGCTCGACAGCCTGCTGTCGCATCCGCTGATCCTCGGCAGGTCGCGGGCAGGGTTGTGGCTGTCGCTCCGTTTTGACACATTCGAAACAAACAAATGGATCATTGACCGCTGTATCGCTAAAGGGATCCTGACAGACTGGTTCCTTTTTGCATCGGACAGCCTGCGGATTTCACCACCATTAATTATTACGGAAGCACAGCTCCGGGAGGTGGCGGCCACGCTGTTGTCGGTGCTGGATGAATACCAGCGGGAATTTTTACCGGGGAAATAATCAGAACGCAAGCCTGAAGCTTCCGAATACCCCGAAACGTGCGGTCTGGCTGCCTTCTGCCAGACGGTTGGGCAATACCCTCCAGATAAAGTCGACCCTGAACACCCGGAGGATATTATCCACCCCGGTGCCGATCTCCATATAGGTTTTGCCATCGAGCGACTGGAAGCTGTTACCCTGTTTGAAGTTGTAGGCACGGTTGGCGTCCGACAATGATCCCCATAATGTTTTGACGGTATAAAACTGGCGGAACTTCAGTTTGGGAAACAAACGGAAAATACCGTTCCCGATATTATGCTCCCAGTTGATCCCCATAAACCGGTCGTGAATGAACTCATAGCGGTTCATCATGTTGAACGCATACTTGTTGTAGTAGTAAAGTTCATTTCCCGGTGCTATATCCAGTAATACATACGGGATGGTGCCGAATGTGCGTCCGGCATAGACCTGGTAACTGATACTGCCGAACGGTGGTACCTTGATATAGTCCGACACACTTCCCGATAACTTGGTGTAGTTATAACTGCTTTTGAATACACCGGCAATACCACGTGATAGATAGAGTTCGCCGATCGGGTACGGGCTGCCGAGACTTGAACGGAAGAAGGTGTTCTCCAGGAATTTTTCCAGGTAGGCAAACCGCAGCCGCACCGAGATTTCAAATGATGTGAGGGGTGTGCCGTTGTTGGCCACCACCGGGAATGAATCCTTCAGCGGGATATTCCGCAATGGTGTAAATGCCTTGTGGGTAACGGCTATCAGTTCGGACAGGCCGATACGGTGTTCATTGAAAAACTCGAAACGTTTTTCATCGACTTTGATAAACTTCAATGGCACGTTCTGTTTGCGGATTGCCAGGGCAAACACGTTATCCTGTGTTACCTCGCCGTAATAACTCTGGCCAAAGTCAAGGTCATTGGTATAGGAACCATACCAGTAACGGCGTGGATGTTTGTTGGGCAGGTAAAACAGCTCGGCCTTGCCTTTCAGTTTGCGGTCGCCGAAACCATAGGCGAGATAGGTATGGTACCACCAGTGTTTGTCAAATTTTTTGTTGCTCCCCACATCAAACCGCACGCGGAAACCTTCCCATGAATTGGCGGTCACCCAGTTGTACCACTGGCCGAGTTTTACATTCCCCACATCCACATAACCGGTTGCGAGGAAATCGATCCGGCGCGTGAGTTGCTGGAAGGACGGGGCATTCATCAGCGTATCGATCATCTGGATGATACCTGCTTCCGATTTGCTGAGTTCCTCATGGCGTGAGTCAGTCCAGAAATTTTTGTCCTTCTCGTTGGCGCCGGTGAGGGTAATCACTTCCTCCATTACCTTGTTTTTGGCCAGCTCGCTGGTGACTGAGGTGTCGTTAACAACTACGTTCCGGTAGGTGGTTGTTTTCCTTCCGATGACACCCGGGCTGTTCTTACCGATGGGGGAGATATCCACTACAAATTTGTCTTTGGAGAGGAACCAGGTGGAATCATTGATCAGGCTGTATTCCTGGATCAGGCTCAGGTTCTCCACGAAGTTGACATTGGCTGAGGCTCCCAGCCGGAGATTCATTTTCTGGATTGCGAAACTGCCGGCCACTACCCAGCAGTCGCCTTCGAATGTGTTGGTACCCTGTCGACGTGGGGTAAATACCAGGTGGTAGATCCGGTGGGAACCCACCTGCTGGGTATCGAGTACCTGGTAATTGTAATAGATATCACCATTATCGCTTGCCGGGCTGACAAACTGTTTGTCAAATACGTTGAGGAAGTTGTTGTAGATATTGATGTTCTGGTCCATACCTCCCAGGTACTTCACAAAGCTTTCGTTTTTGATCCCGTTGGTGTTGGCCGCACGGATCACCTCCCGCCGTTTCGTCGGCTTTTTCTGGAAGAAGTAATCGGATAGTGCTTCAGTAAGATAGGTGGGCAGGTACTTGGCATTCTCCGTGCTGTCCATGTGCGGCGTGATGAGTTGTCCCACCGAACGTAAAGGCTTGAACCTTGTGATCCGTTTGAAGTTGACGTTCTTTACATCCACTTCCAGTTTGTTGTATAACTCGTAGGAGAAATTGTCGAACCGGTAGCGGTCGTTCCGGTTTTTGTTCTGCACGATCTTCCGCCAGAGCAGGAGACCCTTGTTTACTTTTGCCTTTACACGCACCCCTTCATTAAAAGTGCCGCGTTCCATCGGGATCTCGGCAATGATACTATCCTGCGAGATATCAATGCTGAAACGGTAGGGCTGGTAACCCACGGAAGTGATCACCAGGGAATCAGAAGGCCATTTATCAAGGTAAAATGTGAAGGCGCCACTGGAGTCGGTCAGTTTCCCCATCGATGTACCAATAAAGGAAATCGATGCGAAAGGCACGGGCTCTTCGCTTTGTGCATCCTTTACAATACCCGTGAAAACCTTCTGCGACAGGGCAGGAAGGGTGATCAGTGTAAGGGCAAGGACAAGGGGAATCAGTTTTGTTGAGGGCGACATTCAGGGCAAATTTACTGGTTGGGGCGCACTTATAACGCCGCTGTCGCTGTATGGTTGCGGAAAAAATTTGGAGATATCGAAAAAGGACTATTACTTTGTATTTCAAAGTGCTTTTGTATGAGCTTCGAAAACCAGCCAGCCGAACAGTTAGAAGATGTCAGGCATATCCGAAATATGATGGAGCGGTCAAGCCGTTTCCTCTCCCTCAGCGGGTTCAGCGGTATTGCCGCGGGATCCTGTGCACTGATTGGTGCCTGGGTAGCCGACCGGATTTTTTTCCGCGGTTATTATGCGAGTTACAACAGCATTGGGTATAGCGACCAGTCATTTATCCGCCTCCGTACACAGCTGGTATTGCTGGCCATTGCGGTATTTATAGCGGCACTTGGTTCTGCTTTTTACTTTACCTGGAACCGTACCCGCAGGCAGGGTGCCACGCTCTGGAATGTGACCAGTCGCCGCCTTTTCTGGAATGTGGCCATTCCGTTGGTGGCCGGGGGCATGTTCTGTGTGGGGATGTTGTGGCATAACCAGTGGCTGTTTGTTGCGCCGGCAAGCCTGTTCTTTTATGGCCTGGCCCTGATCAACGCCAGTAAATACACACTTACCGATATCCGTTTCCTCGGTTTTGCCGAGGTGCTCGTCGGTTTTATCAGTATGTTCGCGCCCGGTTATTCGATTTATTTCTGGGCTATCGGTTTTGGAGTGCTTCATATCCTGTATGGGGCAATCATGTGGTATAAATATGAACGATGAAGAATCCTATCAACGGACTCAATAAAGTTTTTGACAACCGGGTCCGCCTCGGCGTGATGAGCGTGCTGGTGGTGAATGACGAGGTGAGCTTCAACGACCTCAAACAGATGCTGGAAGTGACCGACGGCAACCTGGCCACCCATCTTGTGAGCCTCGAGGAGAACGGTTATCTCAAGGTGCACAAGGGGTTCATCGGCCGCAAGACGAATACCACCTATTCGGTGACCCGTACCGGGCAGAAGGCTTTCAGCGACCATATCAGCGCATTGGAAAACATGATCAAAGGCATAAAATAATTTTTTTTACCCAAACACTTTGAAATGCAAAGTACTTTTGAAAAAGATAAAAAAACGGCGCTTATCCGGCGCTGGCTGATCTTCTTTATGGCTGCGCTGTTTGTAAGCGGCGCCACTGCCATCCCCCTGGAAGCTGAACTGGAAATCCTGCGTCGTCTTTTCCCGGATGGCGACGTGGGTTACTGGTTCACTAGGGTACATGAGGGTTTGCTGAACCATCGCATTTATTATCCTTTCCTCGATTACGGGTACGACTGGCTTGCTTTTGCCCACTTCGTGCTTGCGCTCCTGTTTATCGGTCCTTACCGCGATCCGGTACGCAACCGGTGGGTGATCGAATTCGCCATGCTGGCCTGTGTACTGGTCATCCCGTTTGCCTTGCTGGCCGGGCATTTCCGCGGTATTCCGGTCACCTGGCGCCTGATCGACTGCAGTTTCGGCGTGATCGGGATGATACCATTATGGATCGTATTGCGCCTGGTCCGCCAGCTGGAATCGGCGCCAAAGGAAGTGGCGCTGCCTGAGCGGATTCCAATGGGATTCAGGATTACCAGCGCCGCAACACTTACACGTAAACACCTCCAATCTTTAAACTGAACAATAACATGGAAACACAGACAGCCGCCAGGATCTGGCATTCAACCAAACCGCTCCTGAAAGCATTTATTATCATTGCCATGGTACTGCTGCTTTTGATACCCGCCTACTTCGTAAAGGAACTGGTCCTGGAAAGGGAGGCCTCACAGCAGGAGGCTACCAGGGAAATCAGTACAAGGTGGGCAGGTCGCCAGAATATAACAGGCCCGGTACTGATGGTACCCTATACCGAAACGGTCAACACTCCACGGGGTGAATCGGTGGTGAAAAAAACAGCGTGGTTCCTCCCCGAATCCCTCAACGTGGATGCTGATGTCAAACCGGAAAAGAAACATCGTGGCATTTACCAGGTGATGCTGTACAGTTCCACCGTGCGTCTCACTGGCCGCTTCAAGCCGCTGCAACTGGCCGGGCTTGGAATCACTCCGGAATCAGTGGACTGGAAAAATATAACCGTCGCGATGGGAATCACCGATCCCAGGGGTGTTGGCGGGGAACTGAACATCCGCTGGAACGGACAGGATCTCCCCATGTCTGTCGCTACCGGTTCGCAACCCATGCTGGGTGCGGGTTTTGCGGCACCTGTACCGGTAGCCGACGGGGCACCCGTGGAATTCAGTGTGTCCCTCAGCCTGAATGGATCCGAACAATTACTGTTTACCCCGGTTGGCCGCGAGACCACGGTGAAGATGGCATCCGGATGGCCTGACCCTTCTTTCACCGGCAGTGTGCTGCCCATGCACCAGGTGTCCGATACCGGGTTCAAGGCCACCTGGAAAAGCCTGCCGCACAACCGAGCCTACCCGCAGGCATGGAAGGAGGCAGAGTACAACCTGCAGGCATCATCCTTTGGCACGAACCTGTTTATCCAGGTCAACAATTACCAGAAGATCCTCCGCTCGGTGAAGTATGCCTTCCTCTGCATCGTGCTCACCTTTGCTGCATTTTATGTCGTGGAAACAAACAGTAAAAAAGCAATCCACCCGGTGCAGTACGCGCTGGTCGGTCTTGCACTCATCCTTTTCTACACCCTGTTATTGTCCATCTCTGAATACACGGGTTTTGATATCGCCTACCTGATTGCGTCGGTCGCAACGGTAGGGCTGATCACCTGGTTTGTCAAAGGTTTGCTGCAGTCCACACGCCTGACCTCGATCATTGCGGTGGTCATGTTATTGCTTTATTCGTATGTCTTCTGTACACTCCAGCTCCAGGACTACTCCCTGCTTCTTGGCAGTGTCGGGTTGTTCATTGCACTGGGTGTTGTGATGAAATTCTCAAAGAAACTTCAATGGTAACCGTAGCCATTATCCTTATCCACCACACTAAGCACGGTTGGTTATAAACAACGCGGCCTCCCATTCGGGAGGCCGCCTTTATGATGCAAAGAATTATATTTTTAAAAATCAAATCCCATCGCCACATACCACATCGGTTTGTTCTTGAATACCCCGTTCATTTCCCAGGATGCATCCAGGCGAAGGAAGTAACCAAGGAGCGTGCTTCTTGCACCGAATCCGTAACCACCCGCAAAAGGTCCGATACCCCCGGCTTTGAACCGAACGGAGAACGGATTTACCCCGCTTGGATCAGTGTAGGTGTTCTGCGGACGGCGGATATTGCTGATATCCCCTTCCCAGGCAGTACCAAGGTCAACAAACTGTACCAGCTGGAAATTGCGCAGGAAGGCATTGTTGATTGGTTTGTTGAAGAAAGTCGCAAAAACCGGTACACGGATTTCACTGTTGATCACCACTGCATTATTACCGTTGGCAATATTCTGCCGGAAACCACGCATGTTCACGGCAAGCGACTGGTACGTATAATTCTGGCTTACCGGGTTGCCATCATTGAATTTGGGACCAAACCAGTTGTCGACACCACCAAGGTAGTACACCACTTTCTGCTCGCCAAAGGAGAA
>SEAD01000242.1 GCA_004173355.1 Chitinophagaceae bacterium
GCCAGCAATAAAGTAAACTTGTTCATGTGCTCTAGGTTTATAGTAAATCAAATAAAACAGCGACTGAAGGAAGGATTCAGGTACGGAGATTTACAGGAGGGATTTACTATCTGGTTTAACCTAAAAAAGGAAGGGGAAAATAAATCGGAGGTCTTTGGGGAGGAGATTGAATACTGAGGCAGCAAACCTAATATCCGATTCCGTAAAATGCAAGTAATGTGAACAAAAAACTTATTATTTACCCCTAAAAACGGGCTTTCTTTTTTCTAAAAAGGCGGCTACACCTTCCTGGAAATCATCTGATTGTGCAGCCTGCTGTTGTAGCCTGTCTTCCTCTGATAATTGTTTGGAAAGATTACTTTCCAATGACATCCCGAGTAGCTTTTTTGTCAGTGCGAGACCCCGCGTGGGCATCCCTGCCAGTGTGAGGGCGAAGGCGAAACCGGCTTCTGCAAATCCCTCATCTGGCAGCACTTTATAGATCATTCCCATTTTTTCCGCCTCCGTGGCACTGACCTTGTCGCCAAGCATCATCAGGGCGCTTGCTTTCTGGAAGCCGACCAGTCTTGGCAGGAAAAAGGTACCACCGCTGTCGGGTACCAGTCCGATCCGGGAGAAAGCCTGGATAAAACTCGCTGAACCGGCCGCCAGTACTACATCGCAGCAGAGCGCAATATTCGCGCCTGCGCCAGCGGCCACGCCGTTTACAGCCGCAATGACCGGTTTTTCGAGGTCCCGGATGCGGCGGATGATGGGGTTGTAATGTTCACTGAGGATTTTTGCCATTCCCGGCCCTTCCGGGTCCGTTACCTCTGCAAGGTCCTGTCCCGCGGAGAAGCCTTTACCATTGCCCGTCAGATACACTGCCCGGATGGCGTCCGACCGGCATTCATCGAGGATCGATTGCAGGAGCAGGGCCATTTCCCGGTTAAAGGAATTGAGTTTATCCGGCCGGTTGAGGCTGATGCAGGCTACGTTTCCTTTTATTTCCAGTATTACGGGGGCCATGGGTCTGAAGTTAATGGCATTTAAAATAATCAAACGGCTCGAGGCAATCTTCACATTTGTAGAGTGATTTGCAGGCGGTGGACCCAAATTCGCTGATCCTCCCGGTATGCCAGGAGTTGCAATGCGGGCACTGGACGGATTCCTCAGCAAAAAGATCCGTGCAGGATTTATGATGAGCCGCGGGCGGAGGGGCAATGCCGTATTCTTTCAGTTTTGCCTTTCCACTTTCAGTCATCCAGTCGGTGGTCCATGCCGGATCCAGCTGTTGCACCACTTCCGGGTTGCTGTATCCCCCGGCCATGAGTTCCATCCGGATATTGGCCGCTATCATTTCCATGGCGGGACAGCCGGAATAGGTGGGTGTGATAACCACATGCACCTGGCTGTTTTCCACGCGGATCTCCCTCAGCACACCCAGGTCGATGATGGATAGTACAGGGATTTCCGGATCCATCACCTGTGAGAGAATGTCCCGGATTTTGCTGGTCTCATATGGTGAATGGCTTACCATGTGGCATCCGGATAGGTCCTTGGAAGCACCTGCATTTCGTGAAGCAGTTCATCAAGATGATCGCTGTGTATCCCCGTTTTGCCGGAGAAAATAATTCCTGAGGGAGCCGGCACATCCAGTGTCGCTTCCGCAAAAACAGCCGTTGTTTCCTCCATCCATTTGTCCCTGTAGCGGGATGGGTCGGGAGCGACACCGGATTCGTAGGGTGCGGGCCGGAAAAACTCAGTGCTGTATGGCCATAACTCCTTTAGTGCTTCGCTGATCCTTCGATGGCTTTCATCCGTACCATCACCGAGGCGGATCACCCATTCGCTGCTCCAGCGCTTATGGTACAGGACCTCTTTAATGGATTTTGCTGCGATGGCCGCCAGGCGGGCATCGGGGGAACTGACCAGTTCTGCATAAAGCAGGTGCTGGAAAGTGCTGGTGAAAAACTGCCGGAGGATGGTAAACGCCCAATCGCCCTTCGGGAGTTCGGCCATCACGATATTCCTGAACCCGGCCGGATCGCGGAGGTAAGCGAGTTTGTCTTCATCGGTACCGAGCATTTCCCCCGCATACTGGTAAAAGTTGCGCGCCTGTCCGATCAGGTCAAGCGAAATATTGGTAATCGCGATATCCTGCTCCAGTACCGGTCCATGCCCGCACCATTCACTGTTGCGGTGTCCCGTCACCAGTGCGGTGTCCCCGAGATACAGGAGGTAAGAGGCAAGTGTCGGTGTATTGTCCATGGTTACATATGGCCGAGTTCATCGGGCAGTTCGTAAAAAGTGGGATGCCGGTAGATCTTGTCGGCCGCGGGTTCGTAAAGGCTTTCCGCCTGTGCGGGATCACTGGCCACGATATCCGCTGATTTCACTGCCCAGATGCTTACGCCTTCCATCCGGCGTGTATATACGTCGCGGGCATTTTCAATCGCCATGGCCGCATCGGCCGCATGCAGGCTGCCGACATGTTTGTGGTCGAGACCCTGCCTGCTGCGGATAAATATTTCCCAGAGCGGCCAGTCGTTTTTACTCACCGATGAGGGCTCATTACCACCGCCCGGGTCGCCGGGGATATCGCCGTAATAAAATTTGCGGATCATTTTTGTAAATTATTTGTGGGCTGAAACTATTGCTGCCAAAGGGTTTCAGGCTGCTTTTGTTTTGTGGCGGGCTTCCCGTTTACGGGCGAAAGCAGTGGCGGCTTCGCGTACCCAGGCACCATCGTCCCATGCCTTCCTGCGGGCCTCGAGGCGTTCCTTGTTGCAGGGGCCATCGCCTTTGACCACGCGCCAGAATTCATCCCAGTCTATTTCGCCAAAATCATATCCCTTTTTCGTTTCATTCCACCGGATCGCAGGGTCAGGCAGGGTCATACCAAGCACCTTTACCTGTTCCGCGCACATATTCACGAAGTCCTGGCGGAGTTCATCGTTCGTCTTCCGTTTTATTTTCCATTTCATACCCTGGTCGGAGTTGGTGCTTTCGCTGTCCTTCGGACCAAACATCATCAGGCTTGGCCACCACCAGCGGTTGATCGAATCCTGGCACATGGCTTTCTGTTCAGCCGTGCCGGCCGACAGCTGGAGCAGGATTTCAAAACCCTGGCGCTGGTGGAAACTCTCTTCCTTGCAGATGCGGACCATTGCACGGGCGTAGGGGCCATAGGATGTACGGCACAACATAACCTGGTTGAGGATTGCGGCACCGTCGACCAGCCAACCGATGGCACCGATATCTGCCCATGATTCTGTCGGGTAATTAAATATGGAGGAATATTTCGCTTTACCGCTGTGAAGGTCATTGATCATCTGGGTGCGGCTGGTACCAAGGGTTTCGGCCGCCGAATAAAGATAAAGACCGTGGCCGGCTTCATCCTGCACCTTTGCAAGCAGGATGGCCTTGCGTTTCAGTGATGGGGCACGGGTAATCCATGCGCCTTCCGGGAGCATACCAACAATCTCGCTGTGGGCATGCTGGCTGATCTGCCGCACCAGGGTTTTGCGGTACGCTTCCGGCATCCAGTCTTTCGGTTCGATCCGGATCTCGGCATCGATCCGCGACTGGAAATTATCTGTTGCTTCCATCATGGTGTCGCTGTTTGTCGTTAATCCATCAAATTTAATGAACCTAACGCTTGTAAGCATATTTTCCTGTCGCCGGACCGGATCAGGCGGTCGCGGACCTTGTAACGTGTTCGGCCCCAAACCGCTAACGCCGCTAAACATTTTTAGCAGGAGTCTAAGAGTTTTTCTAAATTTGTGTCGCATACACACATAGCCTATCATTTGCGATTGCACAACGACCATACTGATACTCCCCAGTACTTATC
>SEAD01000006.1 GCA_004173355.1 Chitinophagaceae bacterium
AACAACGAATTATCCGGCAAAATAACCCTGGTAACAGGTGGTACCAAAGGCGCCGGAAGGGCAATCGCAGAGCGGCTTTTACAGGCCGGGGCAACCGTTATCATCACTGCCCGGAATACACCGGAAACTCCTAACCACAGGTTACATTTCATCCCTGCCGATCTGAGTAAAGCGGAAGGGGCAAACAAAGTGGTCAGCGAAATCCTGTCCACATACGGACGGCTGGACATACTGGTCAATAACCTCGGCTCCTCCGTAACCCCTGCGGGTGGGTTTGTCGCTTTAAGTGACGAAGACTGGGAGTCAACCCTCCGCGCAAACCTGCTGGCACCTGTCCGGCTCGACCGTGGTTTTTTACCAAAGATGATAGAACAAAAAAGCGGGGTGATCATTCATATCGCCTCTATCCAGGGCCGGTTGCCACTCTATGAATCCACCCTGCCTTACGCAGCAGCCAAAGCGGGACTGATCAATTACAGCAAAAGCCTGTCGAACGAAGTAACGCCGAAAGGTGTGCGTGTACTTACTGTGTCCCCGGGATGGATCAAAACAGAAGCCTCTAAGGAGTTCCTGGGAACCATTGCAGCCAATGCAAAAACATCCGTCGATGAAGCGGAACAAAGCGTGATGACTGCGCTGGGCGGGATTCCCTTTGGCCGACCGGCCGAACCTGCAGAAGTGGCCGAACTGGTTGGCTTCCTTGTTTCGCCAAGGGCGGGCTACCTGACAGGGACAGAATTTGTAATAGACGGGGGCACCATCAGGACTATTTAATCAACACATAAACTCAACAAAATGAAATTACCACAAGTAGTAACCGATCTGATCCAGGCACAAAACACTTTTGACAGCAGCGCCTGGGCCAATTGTTTTTCCGAAAACGGAGTGATGGTCGAAGAAGGGGAGCCGTTCACCGGCCGGGCCGCAATCAAGGCGCTGATCGAAGAAACAAACGAAAAGTACCAGACAAACATGAAAGCGCTTGAGTACACCGAAGCAGGTGATTCAAGTGTATTGGCTGCCGAGTGTTCAGGCACATTTCCGGGAAGTCCGGCTGTGTTGAAGTTCCATATGAAAATTGTGGATGGCCAGATTCAACACCTGAAAGTAACAGGGTAAGAGTGAGCATAGTGAAGTTACGGACAATAATAAAAAGCTATAATTGTCCGTAACTTACTTTCACTCTGTAGTGTTTTAATAACCCATCTTTCCCCGGTCCATCAACCGCGCGAGCACAGTAGAAACAATCAGCGTAATTCCGGTAACCGCTACCAGTACCCGGAAGATCTCTTCCGAAATCAACCCGCCATTTCGCGCGATAGTGGTGGCCAGCAAGCCGAACTCACCCGTCTGGGATAACAATACTCCGTTCCGCAGGCTATCGCCCCATCCGAGCTTCATCAACCGGAAAACAAAGGCCGATAGCAAACTGTTTGACACAATCACAACCACCGACACCGCTGCTATCACCACGTAATTTTCTGCAATGAAATCCAGCTCCAGTTGCAACCCGACCGATACAAAAAACAAGGCGAGAAAAAATATTTTAAACGGACGGAGCACCGCACCCACCCAGTGGAAGGCGTTCAGACGTCCGATATAAACCCCCGCAATAAAGCTGCCGATACTGGCCGACAATCCGGCAAGGGATGCCAGGCAGGAGAATCCCACACAGATCAACGCGCTCACAAACACCTGCAACTCGTGATCCTGTTCAAGGTTTTTTATGGCGGGCCATTGATACAGGTGCTGGTTCCGGATAGTCCGGAGCAACAAAAATATCAGCACCCCGGCTATTGCTGCGGGGATCAGCTGGAAATCAGCACCTCCATCATTATAAAACTGGAACAGGCTTAACACTGGCGCTACCGCTATATCCTGGATCAGCAGCATGTTCAATAACATTCTCCCGTTGCTGTTATGCAGCGCGTTTGTACCACGCAGGTATTCGGTCACCACCGCGGTACTGTTGAATGACAGTACCACGAAGAGCAGCAGTTGCTGTGGCAGGTTCCAGCCAAAAGCCTGTCCAATCAGCAGGGCGAACAACAGTCCCAGTACAAACCGGGAAAGTTGGGCGATCAGCGGCTTCCGCAGCAGGCTTTTATTATCGGGTATTTCAATTTCAAGCCCCAGGAAAAACATCAGCAGGAATATCCCGATCTCGCCCATCTCCAGGATATGTGTAGCATCTGAAAAAATGCCGGTTACCGACGGTCCAAGTACCAGCCCTGCAAGGATATAGGCTACCTGGTCCGGCTGGCCGAGTTTCCGGAGAAGTACGATTAATAGGATAACAACAACGAATAAAACTGTGAAGGATACGAGGGTATCATGCATAGGATCATTTCGTTAAAAAACAGGTCGCATGCGGCGGCCTGCACTGGTAAGTGTTGTACGCCGGGGCATGCGACCTGCAATTTTGGAACGTCTTAACGGATTTCAATGCTGCGGGAAACAACCTTGGCCTCTTCTTTCTTAGGAAGACTCAGGCCGAGTACTCCATTTTCATATCGGGCATTGATCCGCGAGGTATCGATGCTCTCATCCAGGTTGAACGTGCGGGAGAATGATTTCAACTGGTACTCACGACGTACCCAACGGATCTCTGTATCAGCCTCACGGGTCTGTACTGCCTGGCCCTGTTCGTTGCCATTATTGTCTTCATGGTGCTCTTTGGCGCGTTCCTCATATGACACGGTAAGTGTGCCGCCCGAGGTATTGATCTGGAAGAATTCCTTCTTCAGACCAGGAACCGCCATTTCAAGTTCGTAACTGTCTTTTGTTTCCCGGATGTTCACTGGTGCCGGGTTTTGCGTGGAAGAACCGGTAGTTTCCCAGGATGAATCGTCAAAAAACCGCGACAGGTTCTGATGGAAAAGCTGATCTACAACGTTTCCAAAAGCGATGGCATTGCCATTTTCTCTTTTCATGATGTTTTTCATAATTTTTCTTTTTTGGAAAGGATAATTACAAGCAAAATGCCATTGGGGTGACTGACTGAAAAATTGACCGAAGGTGCTTTGCCCGCTTTCCCGGCACCCGATTTTTTTTCAGTGCCGCTGAATTTTTGACAGAGCTTCCCGATGCGGTTTCCCGCCTGCCCGACGGCATGTTCAGGGTCGGACGCGCTCAAAGCCCTGCGGGATCACTGGTTACTTCGCCCCGTTTTGCCAGACCGGGGAATTTCCTGCATTCTTTAATTCAACATATCGTGGAAAATCATCAGCAGGAATAACGGCTCTTTAATTGCCATATTTATGGGAAAAACATGGCGAGTATTTACCATATTGAAGCATTCAGCATATTACGCGAAGGGGTGAAGCAGCTGGTGGAGGCGGATGCCACCATGCAATATGCCGGCGGAACGGGCGACGATACTGTTGTCATGGAAGGCATGTTGCCGGACACGATAGATGTGTTCGTGGTAGACCTGGAATTTTACCGGGAATCGGCCGAACCGCTGCGGCAGTGCCTGGATTTATGCAGCTTTCTCCGGCGGACGCGTCCCTCCGCAGAATTGATCCTTCATTCGCCGTACAAATATGCCATGTGGATACACCGGTTTGTAGAAGCCGGGGTCAAGGGATTCGTCTCCAAATTATCGGGATTCGATATGATCCGGCTCGCGATCATGAAAGTAAAGGAAGGTGAATTTTATATGTGTCCGCTGATGGCAAGCCAGTTTTCAAACTTCAGTGAATTCGAAGAACGACCTTCAACGGTATTGCGTCTCCGAACACCAAACTTCTCGCCTCGGGAACTCGATGTGCTGGAGGGGCTGATAAAGGGTGAGTCAACACGATCCATTGCAAGTCGCCTCTTCATCTCTGACCGGACCGTGGAAACCCATCGGAAAAACCTCGTGGTAAAAGCCAATGTGCAGAACACCCTGGAGCTGGTCAATTTTGTATCAGTGAGGGGACTGCGGCTGGCGTAATCTTGCCCCTGCTTTCCACCACTGCGTGATCGCCGGTAAAGATGACGCGTTCGCGGACTGATTCTATTACTTCAATATCACTCTCACCAAAAAACTTCCGGATTTCTTCTTTGCCGTTCATTGTCCAGTGACCAAGTATTTCCCAGGTTGCACTGTTGGTAAATGCTTCCGTGATTGTTTGGTGGTCACTGTTGTCAAAAGCCAGCAACAACATCTCAAACTTTTGTCTGTCCATTTTTAAGCGGTTTAGTATTGCTGGTTGGTAAAGGCCACATTCGGCGCTTTGTAGTTCAATGCAGCAGTCGATCCCGCAGTCACATCCACGACCACGCCTGTAATCATCTTACCCATATCCGAAGCCAGGAACACGGCGGTATTTGCAATGTCTTTCATCATCGGAAGGTCTTTCAGCATGGTATCGTCTTTCATTTTCTGGAAAAAGCCGGGTACCTCCGGGTTTCCGGATCCTGCCGCTTCTTTGAAGGGCTTGGAATCGAGGGATCCACCTGAACGGATCGTAACCACCCTTACGCCAAAGGGTCCAAGCTCAGAGCCCAGGTCGCGCGTCAGGCTTTCCATTGCACAACAGGCCGGACCAAAACCGCCGACCATCGGGTAACCGATACCGGCAGGGGTGGCAGTGAGGGAAAGGATCACACCCGAACCCTGTTTGATCATGATCCGCGCGGCGGCAGTATTGGTAATGAATTGCGTCCGCATGGAGATATCGATGGGACGGATAAAATCCTCCAGCTCCATTTCGGCGAGCGGGATATTCTGGGTGGATTTATTATCGATCAGGTTAAAGGAGATATCGACTGTATTACCTTTTGAAGTGAGTTCCGCGAGATGATCGTTCACTGCTTTGTGGTCGAGGGCATCAACCTGGGCTACAATGGCAACCCCGCCTGCGGCCTTGATCTCCTTTGCAATTTTTTCAGCAGGTTCGATGCGATGATTGGTCACATAGACCGTTGCGCCCTGTTCCGCAAAAGCTTTGGCAACTGCCCCGCCAAGGGAGTCGGATACACCGTATATCACAGCATTTTTTCCTTTGAGCATGGGTTATTTTTTATCGATTACAAATGAGCGGAGTGATTTGACCTTGTCGCCTTCGAATTCATAGATGTCACAGTAAAAGTTTTCGACGATGTTTCCTTTGCCATCTTTGCACTTTCCCTGGCCATCGACTACTGCGGTGTCGCCACTGATAACTACATGATCGCGGGTAGAGCTGAGCATTTCCACCTCTGTGTTTTGCCCAAAGAACTGGCGAAGGCCGTCATGTCCGTTGATCGTTTCCTGTCCGACCATTTCCCAGGTACCGTTTTCATGGAAAGAAGCGATCAGGCCTTCCACGTCGTTGTTTTCAAAAGTTTTGATGACTTTTTCGAGGGTTTCCTTTTTAAGCATATCGTTGTATTTAGCTGGATGTAATACAAATTTGAAACCGGAGTGTGGATGGGAGGGGTGCTGGGAGAGACGGATGTCGGGGGTGTTTGGGACAAATTGAAAATACCCCGCCAATAAATTTAATCGGCAAATATTGAAATGTAATTCTTATAGGTGTATGTTTTACCATACCTGGCACTTTCATCAAGTGGTACCAGCACAGTAAGCTCTATAAACCCCCGAAGGAAGCTGAATGCAGCCTATAAGCTTGCTAATTATAAACATAATAAAGCCTGCGATAATCATCATTCGCGGCGGTGTTTTTCTGGACCGGGTAACCATCCTCCCGGAACACATACTCATACTTCCTTGGATCATAGGTAGCATTACTGAAAGTGTAGTTTTCGGTCAGCACCAGTTTATCCTGCAGGTTGATGATATGATTGGTCCACAAAACCTGACTACGCCCCAGAAAGGCAGGGATAATACGTGCCAGCGGGTTGGGTGAATTCAGGTAGGTGGCAGTATAGATATGGCCAGCCTCGGTGTTTTGGTCCGACCTTACCAGCTGACCGTCGGCAAGACTCACTACTTCAATTGCAGCGGTGCCGGCAGGATTTTCACTTGTACGGATGAGAACCTGGTAGGAGTTACCTGACGGCACAACTTCCTGCACCCGGTATGTCCCAAGGCTGCTCACTATGGAATCCTTTTGCACAAAATCACCATCATAAAACAAAAAGTGAATCAGTGTTTCAGCCATTGGGGCATAACTGAGGTTATTGGCCTCAGTCATTTTCCATGGTTTGCTGTCTGACCCATCGTATTCAAATACACAATCGGTCGTGGCAGGGTACTGTATTTCCCGCCAATGCAGCGCTACAAGACGCGATTGATTATCGTATTCAAAATCCAGAACGGTGGAAGTGTCGTGGTCGGGAGTGAGCGGCTGGAAAGCGCTCATCTCGTAAATTTTACGAACCTGGGTGGTTGAACCTCCGCTATCATGCGTTCGTTCAACATCGTCTTTACGACAGGACGACAATAACACGAGCGGCACGAGCACAAGGACCGGGACAAATTTCACTGACATAAGGGGTGGTTTATGGTTGAGGCTAAAATAGGGAGAGAATTGAAAAAACCAACCACTGGGATCTCCCATTAACAAAGGAATAACTTCGGTTATGGTATGAATAAGCGTTTTTTCCGGGTGTTTTCCTTTTTTCGCTTCTGGCTTTCCGGGCTAAATTTTTTCCCCCATACCCTGTAATAAATCCGACCCTCCGCTGACTAAACAGGTATTAAAGTCAGACGCATGAAAAAGACCACATTTTTCGCGATACTTATCGCCATCCTTGCAGCATGCAGCTCAAATGCTAGCCCTGTAAATTTTAAAGCCGGAACCAACCCAAAACCCTTCGAAGTCACTGTCACCGGTCACGGCCAGCCTATGCTTTTTATCCCAGGCGCCACCTGCAGCGGTGACGAATGGAAAGAATCCGTCGCTCATTTCTCCAAAACCCACGAATGCCATGTATTTACCCTGGCCGGATATGCAGGGACCGCACCAATTGAAAGCGGCCCCTATCTCGAAACATTCAAAACTGAACTGATAAACTACATCAAAACTAAAAACCTCAGCAACGTCATACTGGTCGGGCATTCTATAGGTGGTTTCCTCTCCCTCTGGATCGCCTCTGAATTACAGGACCATCTCAGCAAAGTGGTAATAGTCGATGCCCTGCCCTTTTTCGCCGGTACGTTTAATCCCAATGCCAAAGCAGGTTTTGAGGAAAGCCAGGCCAAATCGCTCCTGGAAGCGTATGCCAAAATGGATGATACCCAGATGAAAGCCAACCAGCTCCTGACCACACGCACGCTCTGCGCGGATTCCAGTCAATGGAATAAAATCGCCACCTGGGGTGCTCAATCCGATCGCAAAACGCTTGCTTACACCATTACCGAAATGATGGGACGCGACCTGCGTACACAAATCGCGTCTGTCAAAGTTCCGGTTCTCGTAATGGCGGCTTTTATGCCCGTGAAGCAATACCCGCAGTTCACTGAAGAGTATGTGGCAAATACATTCACCCGGCAATACAGCAATTGTAAAACCTGCAGGGTGGTGACGAGTCCACCCGCCAAACATTTTATCATGTACGATGCGCCGGAATGGTTCTTAGAGGAAATCGATACTTTTATCCAGCCATCCTAATTACAATTAAAGTGTCGGATCACAAACAGCAGGAGACTGATTTCAACGAACTGGTAGCAGCCAATCATGCCAGCATTTACCGGATCTGCCGTGCCTACCTGTACGATGTATCCCATGCCGATGACCTGTACCAGGAAATACTTTTCCAGGTCTGGAACAGCCTGAAAGGATTTAAGGGCGAAGCGAAAGCCAGCACATGGATTTACCGGATTGCCGTCAACACTGCGATCAACTATAATCTTAAAAACAAACGGCAGCAGCACGCGCCGATGCCGGATTCCCTGCAGCTGCGGTATGAAGACACACTTGCGGGTAAACAGGAGCAGGAACGTCAGCTGGATAAATTGCGCTATTGTATCAGCCAGCTGGAACTGCATGATCGTCTGGTGATCTCGCTGGTGCTGGAAAATAAATCGTATAAGGAAATTGCGGAGATCACAGGTGCTACGGTCAGTAATACCGGGGTAAAGATCAACCGGATCAAAAGCCGTTTATTACAGTTAATGCAGAATATCCAACCATGAACAATTTTGAAGACATACAGAATAGCTGGCTTTCACAGCCGGTTGGTGAAGCAACACCGCGGGTGGATCTGCGGGCAGTACAAAGTAAATGGCAGAAACGTCAGGACAAGCTGCTGAAAAGTAACCTGCGAATGACGATTGGCTTTGCGGTGAGTATGGGAGTGATTATCTGGGTGTATTTTGCTTATGAGTCCCAATATCATTTTCCGTTCCAGTTAAGTATCGCAATCATTCTGCTGCTGCAGTTTATTTTTTTAGGCGTAGCCTGGAAAAGTTATGCGTTCCGGAAGGAAAGTTTTGAGGACTCCAGTGTTGAATTCATCGATTACCAGGTGAGTAAGCTGGAGTGGCAACGGAAAACGCTGACCACTTACGTTTGGGTGTACAATGTTCTTTTGTGGATGGCAATTTGCCTGTACTCCCTGGAGATTACAAGGAACGGTTCCTTGTTGTTCAGGGTCTCAGCGATCGCGGGGATAACGGTTTATATCGGTGGGATTTCGTTATGGATCCGGCATATGAAGCAGAAAAAGCAGTTAAAAGCCATCGATGAGATGCTGCGGGAGCTGGCCGCGATTCGTAAGTCGATCAGCACTGACCAGCCATAATGCGGAACCAAACCAATAAAAGGGGCAAAAGAAGGAAAGAATAATCGCAGGATAC
This sequence comes from Chitinophagaceae bacterium, assembly GCA_004173355.1. GTDB lineage: Bacteria > Bacteroidota > Bacteroidia > Chitinophagales > Chitinophagaceae > JBEVJC01. The sequence goes on from SEAD01000006.1 coordinate 8,735, forward strand.
CCATGCGACCTATATTTCACTCAGCGGTTGTATCTGCGGATTATTTCATCAATCCGCTCATCCGGTACGAGATCCAGGCTGGAGATCAACTTTATTTTCGAATAGTCGGCATGTGTGGTATTCAACACATAGTTGCTGTTGGTAGAAAGAACTGCAGAAGGAACTTTCATAACAGCGCTTTTATGCGATGTATACCAGTCGGCCATTGCTTCCTGGCAAATCAGGGTTGAATCGCGCCATCCTTTTTTCAGATCTTCCACTTTCAGCTGCTCAATGAAAACTTTTTCCGGGATTTCAATGATCATGATGCCGAAATTATCATTGAACCCCAGTCCGGCCCTCCGGATCATGTTTCCCATAAATGCCAGCGGGATGGACTCCGCGGTATAAATAACCTGCTGGCCACGACGGTTCCACCGGCCTTCAATGCCCGGAGCAACCAGCGTCTGGCTGTATTTTTTCTGGACGATCCGGTATACCAGCATTACTCAAACAGGATAACCATGGGATAATTGCAGGATTTCTTCATGGACGAGATCCACACCGCCCGGCGTATTGAGCCAGTCAATTGGTTTTTCCTTTTTCTTCCAGGAAGGCATTTCGAGCCATTGGCTGAATTGACCGATACTTCCAAAGACTTCTTCGCCCGTTGAATAAAGATGGATCAGTTTCAGCAAATGCTCTCCTTCGATTGGATTCAGGTTCTTCTTGCTGTCGCGGTAATTGCTGATGGTTCTGGGATGCAGGTGCAGCATGGCTGCGAGTTTTTTTTCCGGCATTTCTACGGAGTCTGAAAACAGGTAAAATACGGAGGGCCGCACTCCCTTGCGGGCACTGTAGACGATTGAAAGATCATCTTTCAATTGTAAATCCCTGAATTTATGAGTGAGCTGTGGCATAGGCCGTTTTTTTAAAGATAGTGAAAATATTCAAGCGAATAAGTGAAAAATTTCATTACTCCTTCCGCAGATAGGTATGTTCCCGGGTAGGCATTAGTCGGCTAAAACCCCGGACTACTACCCTCTGCCTGTTCGAACTGAAATTAAATCCAGCCCAAGCAGGTAGGGTCCGATAAAACTGATAGCGGGTATGGTAACAAAATACCCGGCGCCTGCCAGGGCTGCAGGCCAATCGGCCGGAATAAATGCGGAAGCGGCGGCTAGCAGATTAACTAAAACATAAGCGGTAGCCGTATTCTTTTTCAATAACCCCCGGTTTTTCATGGCCATCGCAGCACAGGCAGTGGCAATAAAAATGAGTGCTACAGATAAAACACCAACTGCGGAAAATATGGCGCGGATTGCCAGGTACCAATCGGGGCGCGGCAAAGCTGATGTGTTGGCAAAATCCGTAAAAGCGACCGGCAGGTAGAATCCCCAGTACAGCATGTTTAAGATATTGAGGGGAGCGGCAATACCTATCAATACAGAAGCCGTTTTTTCCCAGCTGGATTTATCAGAGGTCTCAAGCCGACCGGCGAATACCGAAAAACCGATACTCAACAAAATGGTGCCTGCGGTCAGCAAAGCGTATCGCCATTGCTGCTGCGTTTTTGCGGCCAGCCACAATTCCGGACTGGATGGAGGCGGGCCGAATCCGGCAAACAATGTGAACAGCACCCAGGGAACAAAAAACAGGAATGCCGGTAATGTCCAGGAAGCGTTGTCCGCGCCACCTGCTTTTGACTGACGGTCAAATAACCATACCATCAGCAGGGAATGGACAATCCATACAGGGACAGATACAAAATCGGGAACCCCGCCGAGTCCAAAACCAATAGCGGCGGCGAGAAACGGAACAAGGGCCAGGTAAATAGCGGCAATTCGTTGCATTGGAATCTTTCTGCAATACTAGACTGTCGCCCTAAAGAACCCATTCGAGATTGTTGCAAAATGATTATCATTCCGTGCGCCAGGATGATCCTTAACCGTCGAGGGGCGCAACTGTTTGAAGCCGGCGATTCACTGGGCATGTACAACATGTATGCAAGTGATGCCGATCTCGGGGGTATCAGGGGGAAACAGCTTTTGTCCTACTGGGGCGGACAAATCCGTGAAGCGAGCAAGGCAGACATGCGGCATATGACTTTCAGTACCCGGTCACTTTCTACCGACGGTGAATTTCTGATCGAGGCAGGTGTCTACACCATACGGGGTAAGGCCGGGGATAAGAAAGGGGAAGCCATGTATTTAATTGTATGGAAACAGGAGGATAGGGTATGGAAATTGTACCGTGATATTCCATTATAACAACCCCTTACATTTCAAAAATCATGGCCAGGATATTTATTACCGGCTCCGCCGACGGACTGGGTGCATTCGCCGCCCGTCAATTGATTGCGGCCGGTCACAGCGTAATGCTGCACGCACGGAATGAGGTACGCGCAGAACAGGCGACCAAAAACACACCCGGTGCCGAAGGGGTGCTGGTTGCAGACCTTTCCAGTATCACCGAAACAAAGGAACTGGCCGTCAAAGCCAATGCCTCCGGACCATTCGATGCAGTGATCCACAATGCCGGTATTTATACCAATACCGGTACCAGCGACGGATTAACGGATATGCTGACAGTAAATACACTGGCGCCATATATCCTCACCTGCCTGCTCAACCGGCCTGGCCGGTTGGTATACCTCAGTTCAGGGATGCACCTGCAGGGGGATCCCGATATGAATCGGATAAAACATGCCAGTTACTCCACTACCAAACTCCATGACCTGTTACTGGCAAAAATTGTCGCGAGGAAATGGTCATCGGTGTTTGCCAATGCGGTAGATCCCGGCTGGGTACCTACAAAAATGGGTGGATCCGGCGCACCGGATAACCTGGAGAAAGGATATGAAACACAGGTCTGGCTTGCCAGCAGTAATGACGCGGAAGCACTGGTGAGCGGAAAATACTTCCATCATAAACGACAGGCCGCATTTCATAATGCGGCTGATGACGAAAAGGTGCAGGCCGGATTCATTGCCCGATGCGAAGAGCTGACGGGAGTGAAGCTGGAAAGCTGAACCGTCAGTCCCTCAGCACATCTTTGATTTCATCAATCTTTTTAAACATAGCGGCAGCATATGGGCATAATGGAAGGATCTTGGTTTTTTTCTCCCGCGCCATATCTACAATTTTATAAAGCAGGAGTTTGCCTACATCCCTTCCTTTGAATGCAGGTTCCACTTCCGTATGATCGATGATGATGAGTTCGGGTGAAGCAATGGAAAAGGTCATCACGCCGGCGCGTTTTGCATTTTCCCGTACCATCGCATATCCTTTTGTGTCCTCCTGGTGTATTGAAACTTCCATATATCTGTTTTAAAAATTGGGGCCGCAACGGGCGTACTGGTTAATGGTAGTCGCCCTGTTACGACCCGCTAATTAACGAATCATTTATTTACCAGCGGTATCATTTTTTCACCAATGAGACTGATTGATTCCATCAGTTGTTCATGCGTTAAACCGGCATTGTCCATCTGGAATGCAAAGCGGTCAACCCCGCCCAGCGCTTTGCTGTGCCGGAGTAATTTCTCTGCCACTTCTTCCGGATCACCCACCATCAAAGCGCCTTCCGGCCCAATCAGGGCATCAAAATTTGCGCGGGTGACCGGTGGCCATCCGCGTTCCTTCCCGAGTTTTGTCCAGAGCCGGGCATAACCCGGGTAGTAAGTATCAACTGCCTTCTTTGTGGTTGCTGCTACAAACCCAGGTGAATGCAGGCCGACCTTCAGCTGGCCGGGCTTGAAACCCGCGCTGCGTCCCGCTTCACGATATAAATCAATCAACGGTCGGAAGCGTTCGGTCTGCCCGCCGATGATCGCAACCATCAACGGCAGGCCCAGGGTACCTGCCCGCACAAACGACTCGGGGGTGCCACCGACTCCAAGCCATATAGGTAATCGTTCCTGCAATGGTCTTGGGTAAACGGGCTGGTTATGCATTGCTGCGCGGAACTTCCCCGACCAGGTAATAAATTCCTGCTCACGCAACTTCAGCAGGAGGTCCAGTTTTTCCTTAAAAAGTGCATCGTAATCTGCCAGCCGGTATCCGAACAGCGGATAGGCTTCTACCGCCGATCCACGCCCGACTGTGATCTCCGCGCGGCCTTTTGAAATAATATCGAGCGTGGCAAATTGCTGGAATACCCGCACCGGATCATCCGTACTCAATACTGTCACGGCGCTGGTGAGCTGGATCCGTTTGGTCCGCGCAGCTGCAGCAGCAAGGATCACTGCAGGGGCGGCGTCAAGGAATTCTTTTTTATGGTGCTCACCAATCCCGAATAAATCAAGACCCGCCTGGTCGGCCATCACGATCCGGTCGAGCAATTGCTCCATCGCATCCGCGCTGCTGATTTCCGCACCGCCATACATCGCGGATGCAAAACTATCTATACCTATTTCCATTTTGCAAAACTCATTCATCCATCAAAGAAAAAAGAATACATATGTCGTAAGAAAGCATCGACAAATGTCTACGAGATGGCCGGCCGAACCCTTTTACAACCGATGCCGCTTCACCCGGCTTAAGGTGTCCTTGCTGATGCCAAGGTAGGAAGCGATTACATGCTGCGGGAAACGTTCCACGAGGTTGGGATAACATTCAAGGAAATCGGTATACCGTTTTTCAGCAGGAGCGCTGATCGAGGATGTGATCCTTCGCTGGTTGGCGATATTGTTCCGCTCATCCATCAGCCGCGTGGTTTCAATAAACGCAGGACAGCGTTCGGCGAGTTCGATTACATCCTTACGGGTGATTATTAACAATTCGGTATCCTCCCATGCATCGATGTTGTACGCAGAAGGGGTAGCGAATACATAACTCTCCCGGTCGCCGACCCACCAGTTTTCCACCGCCAGTTGTACAATATGCTCCGCTCCTTTATCGTCGACTGTATACTGGCGCATCGCGCCTTTTAGGATAAAACCATAGTATTTGCATACATCCCCTTCCTGCAGGAAATATTGTTTTTTCCGTAATTGTTTCCGGGTAAAATAACCTTTCACCATTTCAAAATCGCCGGCGGAGATGCCGGATTTTGAGCGGGCGTTGATGTAATCGAAAAGGGGATGCATTCAGGTTTGTTCTTCGGACAAATTTAAGGCTTTACAGCCTCATTGCCGATGCGACGATCCTTCCCGCCAACCTGAGAACCGGATTGCTCAACCACCCTGATAAAAGAAAAAGTTAGTTTACACCAGATCCCTGGTGCAAACTAACCTTAATATCCTTGCGTTCGCCACTGGTTTACTTCCTGCTATATGTCAGGTATCCACCATCCACTACGAACTCGGCACCGGTTACAAAACTGGCATCGTCCGAAGCGAGGAACAATACCGCTTTCGCAATTTCGTCCGGCTGGCCAAGGCGTTGCAACGCAGTTGCCGCAGCAAGGCTGGGGACAAATTCAGCAGGCACAACTGACTCAAGACCCGGGGTCTGGATTGGTCCGGGGCTTACAAGGTTCACTCGGATTTTCCTTGGCGCCAGCTCATTGGCAGCTACCTGTGCAATTCTATTGAGGGCACCTTTGGTAGCAGAATAAATGCTGGAATTAAGACCTGCTGCAGAGGCCACCACGGAAGAGGTAAATACGACCGATGCGCCATCTGCGAGATGGGGGATCAGCTTCTGCAACGTAAAGAAATGACCCTTTACATTGATATTGAATTGTGCGTCAAAATCCGCTTCAGTTGCCTGTTCAATAGGGGCATATGTCCCGATGGCCGCATTCAGGAACAGCACATCCAGTTTTTTACCGCCGGCGGCTATTTGCTTCGCCAGGGAATCGATTCCTTTCAGGTCACCGGTGTCAGACACCAGCGTTTTCAGGTTGGGGTTGTTGATTTCTTTTGCAGCCTGGTCCAGCTTGCCGGCATTCCGTCCCGTAACCAGTACCTGCGCGCCGGCATTAATAAACGCCTTTGCGGTTGCCAGACCAATACCCGCACTACCGCCGGTTATCAGTACATTTTTGTCTTTTAAGTTCATTCTTTTTAATTTTTGATTGTCCTGAGAGTAATAACACATGATGGTTTACTTTTGTTACCTTGTTTCGAAAAGTAACAGTAACTTTCAGGTAACCTGGTAACTTATGACAGAAGTAAAATGCCACAAGACAGACATCATGGCCATCAATGACGCCATGGATCTACTGAGCGGTAAGTGGAAGATCTCCATCCTTTCCACCATGTGTTATTATAACGAACGGCGGTTTTCCGATATGCTCTCCAATCTGGAGGGGATCTCGAACAAGCAGCTGAGCAAGGAATTAAAGGAGCTCGAAATCAACAAGCTGATCAAACGTACGGTGGTGGACAGCCAGCCGGTGGCGGTTCATTACACTCTTACCGACTATGGATGGTCCCTGAAGGACATCATCAACGACCTGGCTGCCTGGGGTACCAAACACCGCCGGGTAATTATGGGTGGCGAAAAAGTGTAAGACACCGCAGCTGGCTGTACCGGGCCTGGTCAGGACAGGCAGCCCTGTTTTTTTGCATACATTGTTTGTATGAAACAATTGCTGCCAATCCTGTTGCTGCTCTGCTGCATGTTAAACACGCGCGCCCAGGACATCCCCGTCAATCCTGCCCTGCTCAATGGTCAATGGAATTCATCGTGGATTACCTGCCCGGGTGTATCACAAAAAAGTTATGGCATTTATCATTTCCGCAAGGGATTTAACCTGGCAGCAAAGCCATCCCGTTTTATCATCCATTTATCCGCAGATAACCGGTACCGGTTTTTTGTAAATGGTGTACCGGTTTGCAGTGGTCCTGCAAGGGGTGACCTGTACAACTGGTATTTTGAGACCATCGATATTTCATCCTACCTGAAAGCCGGCAACAATACCCTCGCCGCCATGGTCTGGAATATGGGCGAATATGCCCCGGTAGCGCAAGTCAGCAACCAGACTGCCTTTGTAGTGCAGGGTGACAGCGAAACGGAAAGCATTGTCAACAGCAACAACAGCTGGAAAGTAATGCAGAACCGATCCTATAAACCCTGTTCGACAGATAATGGTCCGCGGCTTGGTACTTATATGGTGATCGGACCCGGTGATGAGGTAGATGCCTCCCTATTCCCCTGGGGATGGGAAACAGGAAATTATAATGATGCAACATGGCTGCCCGCCCAGGGAATCAGCAACCCTGTGCCCTCTGGTCATGGCACCGACAATCTCTGGACACTGCAACCGCGCAACATTCCATTGGCAGAGGAAAAACTCCAGCGTGTGCCGCTGGTCCGTCGAGCAGAAAATACGTCCATAAACGGCAGCTTCCTGAACAAACAAAGCGAGGTAATACCGGCAAATAAAAAAGTCAGCATTTTACTTGACCAGTCGCAGAACACGATTGCCTATCCGGAGCTCAGGGTCAGTGGCGGCAAGGGTTCCAGCATTACAATAACCTATGCTGAATCGTTGTATAAAGACGGAACCAAGGGGAACCGCGACAGTATCACGGGTAAAACCATCAAGGGTAACTATGATATTTTTAAACCTGATGGAGGTGCCAACCGTTTGTTCCGCCCACTCTGGTTACGTACTTACCGGTACATCCAGCTCGACATTAGCACCGGTGATGAAGCACTCCAGCTGGATGACTTTTATGGCGTCTTCACTGCTTATCCATTTAAGGAACGTGCATCTTTTACAAGCAATGATCCATCACTGGAAAAAATCTGGGATGTTGGATTCCATACTGCGCGGCTTTGTGCGGGGGAAACCTATTTCGATTGTCCCTACTACGAGCAACTGCAGTATGAAGGCGATACCCGCATCCAGGCGTTGATTTCATTGTATGTCACCGGTGATGACCGACTCATGCGCAAGGCGCTGCTTGACTTTTACCATTCGCGTGTACCCGAAGGACTGCCACAGGGCCGGTACCCAAGCAATCGGCTGCAGGTGATCCCGCCATTTGCGCTTTATTGGGTAAGTATGATCCATGACTACTGGATGCACCGTCGCGATGATGCATTTGTAAAAAATTTCCTGCTGCCGGTGGAGGAAGTCATGGAATGGTTTGAAAAAAATATCGACCAGCAGGCATCGATGCTTGGACCCATGAAGTGGTGGAATTTCACAGACTGGAACCATGCGTTCCCCAATGGTGTTCCCGATGGGGCTACCGACGGCAACTCTTCCGTGATCAGCCTTCAGTATGCCTATACATTAAAACAAGCCGCGGGTCTTTTTGCCTATTATGGGAAAAAAGAACAGGCAACCCGGTATGCAGCCCTTGCTGATAAGCTGACAAAAGGAACTTACCAGTCCTGCTTTGACCGGACAAAAATGGAAATGGCGAATACCCCGCTCAAAAACACTTTCAGCCAGCATGCCGGGATCATGGCAATACTCGCAGGCGCCATTCCGGCCGCGGAACAAAAAGCGGTGATGGGAAAAATCCTCCAGGATACCTCGCTCAGCCAGGCTACTTTTTTTTACCGGTTTTACCTGACACTTGCACTGAAGGAAACCGGGATGGGTAACCTGTATTATGAAAACCTGCAGCCCTGGCGGAAAATGCTGGAGACAGGTCTCACCACATTTGCTGAAAACCCGGACCCAACGCGATCCGATTGCCATGCATGGAGTTCCAGTCCCAACTATGATTTTCTCTGCACGATCGCAGGCATCATGCCGGACGCGCCGGGTTTTAAAAAGGTGCTGGTCAAACCCACGCCCGGTGCCCTGACAGATGTAAAAGCCAGTATGCCCCATCCTGACGGCACAGTCGATGTTGAGTTTAAAGTAGCGGATGGGAAAAAAATCACCGCAGTCGTTGTATTACCTGCAGGTGTTACCGGAAGATTTGTCTGGAATGATAAAGAAGTATTGCTGAAAAGCGGCAGGCAGGAAGTCCGGTTGTGAAACGGGGTAGTTCCATACAGCCAGGTACAGTCCAGGATGCATGCTGGTTAAGGCTTTGGTGCAGGAGGTGGCGGTCCCATCGGCACGATCAATGTAACCTGCATCGAGCGGATCTTCCAGCTGTTGCCTGACCTGATCCAGACTGCGGAAACCCATTTGTGGTCCACCTCGCCTTTTTTTACCAGTTTTCCCGGCACCGGGTAATCCTGTTTCGCGGTGAGTGTTTCCCTGATCCAGGTAATGATGGTTTCCGGGTTGATGATGGCAGAGGATTCCACTTCAAATTTTACAGAGGTCGGTTTGATACAGCATTCATTGATCGCGGCGAACTGTTTGATGATCTCCTGTTTGCCAGTCCAGCGCAGGCCAAGGAAGTTTATTAGCGTGGCATCTTCGGTGAAATGGCGTGCGAATGCCGGCATGTTGTTACTGTTCCAGTCAGCCTCCTGCGCAGCCACTGCGGCTTTGATCGAGTCCAATCCTGCACCCTGTTGTGCTGTAAGCGATATTTGGGCACTAACGAGTAACAATAAAATCCAGGCTTTTTTCATTTGGTCATTTTTTTAAAGCTACGGATTTCCCTGCCCTGCCAGCTAACGCGAATAAGGTATTACGGTTAATTCACGGTCAGGAATTTTGTCCTGAAGGCGGAAGGTGTGTCACCGGTTTTCTGGGTAAACAGTCGGTTAAAATAAGCGGGGTCATCATATCCCAGTTCATAACCTATTTCTTTTGCGCTGAGGGAAGTGTGCACCAGCAATCGTTTGGCCTCGAGTAAAATCCGGTTTTTGATGGTCTCGTTGGGTTGGGGGAGGTTGAGCCGTTTGAATTTATGGGTAATTGTTTTTGGAGCCATGAATAGCAACTCCGCGTAATCGGCCACATTGTGTTTCTGTTTGTAATGTGCTTCCACCAGCAGGGTGAATTTCCGGAAAAATTCCATGTCGCTGTGCTGAACTGTCAGCTCCTGGTCGAGATGTTGTTTTTTCCATAACCTGGCAGACTTGATAAAGAGCTGTTTCAGGTAGGTACGGATCATCTCCTCCAAGGAGGCATCGTTCAGCCCAAATTCATCATTCATCTGGCCAAACAAATAATTGAAAAATGGCGCCTCTGTATCATCCAGCTGTACCATCGGCATGTTATGGACATTGTTAAACAAAAGTCCGTCGCAGGCCACTTCCTTATCATGGATCTGGATGCAGTAGAAATCCTGGTTGTAAAAAATAAAAAACCCGCCGCTGCCGCCACATTCTTTCAACTGCAGGTGCTGGTTGGGGCTGATAAATAAGAGCGAGGCCCTGGTTACCTTGTACACGATCAGGTCTACCTGGACTTCATAACCAACCGGAAGGAAGAGGACTTTTATGTATTCCCTGTATTTTTTATCATTTACCAGCATGGCCGTTTGTTCGTCCAGCGGGATCAGTCCCAACGTTTTGAGTTCACTCCGGAATACCTGTTCCTTTATCATTTTCTTTCGGATAAAAAATAAAACCTGCAGTTTGCAGGTGATGAATTGATTTGTGAAAAGTTTTGGGATCGGATAGGGTGGAAAAGATAAGAAAACACGGGAACAATCCATACATGTCCCCGTGTTTCTGAATAATCAACCACGGGCAAATTTTTCCAGTTCGGAATTGAATTTATCCGCTTCTTCCACAAACAGCGCGTGGCCGCTGTTTTCAAACTTCACGATGTACGAATTTTTAATGCCTTTGTTCAGTTCTCCGGCCAGGGCGAAATCACAGAGTTTGTCCTGTGTGCCATGAAATATGGCGACAGGGATATTGATTTTGCTGAGTTCAGGGCGAAGATCAAGGTCGCGCAGGGCGGTGATAGCCTGTGTTACCGCGTAGGGTGATGCTTCGAGGTTGATGTTTTCCAACCATTTTTCTACATTTTTGGAAATATTTCCTTCTTTGGCAGGGAATGCGGCTCCAAAGCTGGCGATCAGGTCCTGGCGTTCTGTTTCAGTTTTCCGGATTACACCATCGGCATCTGCTTTGGACAAACCGATCGGAAAATTTTCCCGCTGGATCCAGGAAGGTGCGGCTGCTGCAAAAAGCGCCAGTTTGCTTACATGTGCTGCTTTGTGTTTGGTGATATAATGCAGTACCACTGCGCCACCCATCGAGAATCCGCCGAGTGTGGCATTTTCGATTTTGAGTTTTTCCAATACTACTTTGATATCATCGGAGAACACATCAAAGTCATACTTTCCATAAGGCCTGTCTGATTTTCCAAATCCCCTCAGGGTGATGCCGATCACGCGGAATCCTTTTTTTGCCAATGCAGCGTACTGGTATTCGTACATCGCATCGCTGAGCGGCCAGCCATGGATCAGTACGATGGGTTGGCCATCCCCGATATCGGTGATATGCAGTTTCACCCCTTTTTCCACTTCGATGTATTCCGCGCGGCCGGCAGATGCGGGCACCCTTGTCTGGGCAAAAGAATGGTTGGCGATCATAACTGAGGAGAGGGCGATTGTTGTAAGTAAAGATTTCATTTTGAATTGTTTTAGGTTGTTATTCGTTATTGACAATGCAAAGATGGCCCTGTAAACACCCTTGGAAAATGGACGGAAGTGGATGCGCATTGTACTTTTTTCCCGATATTGCCCTGCCACCAAGCCCCACCTGTGTTATGAGAATGAATATTGCCGTCATCATTGTGCTGGTAGTGTCAGCATTGATTGCCTGGAAGATTTACGATATGGCGGCCCGCCCCATGCCGCCATCCATGTTGTATCCCCTGGTTCCACCCACCGCAGAGGCCCCGGAGTTCAGGGATACTGTTCCCTCGGAAGCATTTTTCCGGGAGGGATTTGCAAAAAACGGACTGGCCGGACAGTGGGACTTCTTCCGCACGCAGTTGCGACCGGAAATACAAATGCTGGTTGAGCCCGCCAACGAATCATCTTTTTTACCCGGCCAGAGCAAGATTGGCGGACAGCCTGACCTGCCGGCCGGTATGGCATGGTTTACCGAAGGCAATGGCAACCATCTTTCTTTTATCGCACAGATCAACCTGGCCGAGGTACGTTCCCTCGACACCACGGGGCAGCTGCCATCTACCGGCATCTTATATTTTTTTTACTCCACGGAATACACCGGTGGGTATGATATCCTGGACAAGGACAAATTCAGGGTGTATTATTATGACGGGGATTCTTCCTCGCTGTTGCGCACCCATTTCCCTTACGACCTTGGTGAATACAGTCGTTATAAACCTTGCAGGCTGCGGTTCCGGCCTTCGGTAAGCCTTCCTGACCGTGACCTGGATTATGTGTCAGCGCGACTGAACGGCGAAGAGTCGAGGAACTATTATGACGTAACGAAGAACTATTACACAGGGACCAATAAACTGCTCGGCCACTCGGATAATATCCAGAACCCGATGGAACTGGAATGCGAGATGGTGACACATGGTATCTACCTGGGCGAACCCAGTGGCTTCAATGATCCGCGGTTAAATGAAATGAAAAAAAATTCCCGCGACTGGATCCTGTTGTTCCAGTTGGACAGCAATGATGAAGCAGGTATGATGTGGGGTGATGCCGGGATGTTGTATTTCTGGATAAAAAAGGAAGACCTCAGACAGAAAAAGTTTGACAGGTGCTGGATGATTTCGCAATGTGGCTAAGTGATCCGTCGGCCCGGTGGCGGCTCACAAATTAACGCAGCAACGGAATCAGTTTCGTCCCGATCAGTTCAATCGACTGCATCAGCTGTGCATGTGTGAGACCCGCATTATCCATCTGGAATGTAAACCGATCCACACCACCCAGCGCATCGCTGTGGCTGCGCAATTTTTCCGCGGCTTCCTCGGGACTGCCTACTACCAGTGCACCGGTGGGTCCCATCAGTCCATCAAAGCCCTTGCGGGTGACCGGTGGCCATCCGCGCTCTTTACCCAGCTTTGTCCATAATTCCGCATAACCCGGATAGTAGTCTTCAATTGCCTGTTCCCTGGTTGCGGCAATATAACCCGGGGAATGAAGACCCACAGTCAGTTGCTCCGGGCTAAAACCTGCACGGTGTCCGGATTCCCGGTAAAGGTCCACCAGCCGGCGAAACCGATAGGTCTCCCCGCCGATTACGGCAACCATCAATGGAAGGCCAAGCGTACCTGCCCTTGCAAAGGATTCCGGTGTGCCACCGACGCCAAGCCAGATAGGTAATTTTTCCTGTACCGGTCTGGGGTAAACGGGTTGGTTCTTTAATGCGGGCCTGAATTTCCCGGACCAGGTCACAAATTCTTCCCCGCGTATTTTCAGGAGCAATTCGAGTTTTTCCTTGAACAGTTCGTCATAGTCATCCAGGTTGAACCCGAAGAGCGGGTACGATTCAATCGCCGAGCCGCGACCCACCACCAATTCAGCGCGGCCTTTTGAAATCAGGTCGAGCGTGGCAAAATTCTGGAATACACGTACCGGATCCGATGTGCTCAGCACCGCAACGGCACTGCCCAACCGGATATTCTTAGTGCGCGCAGCGGCCGCAGCAAGGATAACCGCCGGTGCTGAATCGAGAAACTCTTTTTTATGGTGTTCACCGATGCCGAAAAAATGCAGGCCTGCCTGGTCTGCCTGCACGATCCGGTCCAGCAGCTGCTCCATTGCATCCACACTGCTGAGGGAATTGCTGCCATACATTGCCGATGCGAAACTGTCGATACCTATTTCCATATTGTTGTTTGAGAAATGTCAGAAATAATAGCGGTCAGATTTAACAACAACTTCCATTCCTGAAAGTTGCACTGTAGCTTTTACCTAACAAGGTTGACCGTTCCCTTGAGGTAACCAGGAGCCTGCCCTTCAATATGATGCGTGCATTGCCAGACAAATACACCGGTTTCCTGCGGGATACCGTTTACCTTTCCATCCCATCCTTTTGACGGATCAGCGGTCTGGTAAACCAGTTGACCCCATCGGTTAAATACCTGCAGCCGGAACCGCAGTACATTTCCCCAGACACCGGCTTTGAACGTATCATTGATGCCATCCGAATTAGGGGTGAATACGTTCGGCACATACACACCCATATAACAGGTTTTGGGAATGATGGTAATGGTATCGCTGCCGGTACAGCCTTTTGCATCGGTGACCGTGAGGGTGTACTGACCCGGCGAGGAAATTGAAATGCTGGAAGCAGATGATCCGGTGGACCAGTTGTAATTGTTATAATTACGTGATGGTTTCAGGCTGATATGTTCGTAACTACATACGCTGTCGATCGCGGGCAGGAAGTTGACGGGGTTGGGAAGGACCTGCCTGATCTCGAGTGTATCCGAGGCCACACATTCAGAAGAGTTGGTAACCGTGACGCGGTAACTGCCTGTTCCGGATACATCGAGGTAACGGCCGGTGGAGCCATCGTTCCAGAGATAGGTATATTGGTCACCTGCATCCAGCCGGCGCACCTGGTCAACACATAAATCGAAGTCTGCCCCCAGGTTGAGCACGGGGAGGGCAATCAGTTGCAGTTGCAGGGTATCCCGCGCCCGGCATCCATTCTGGTCAGTAACCACTACCGAGTAAGAACCTGTTTCGGAAATGCTGAGTGTGGGTGAAACCGAACCGTTGCTCCAGCTATAGCCAGCAAAACCAGCACCGGCATATAGTTCAAGGATATTGCCCTTGCAGAAACTGGTGTCATTACCAAGGATTACCGGTCGTGCTGTTTTGGTGGTATAGTATAATGTATCATACGCCCTGCAGCCCTTCGGTGTAATCGCAATCACACTTACTTCCCCATCAGCAAGCGGCAGCAGGAAGGCTTGCTGGTCCGTTGTGTTTCCGGTGACGCCTGTCCATTCAAACTGGCTGAAACCTGCACCCGCACTGAGCCGGAGGCTATCGCCAATACAAAGTTCGGTGTGCGTACCGAGCTCGAGGAGTGGCACCACAGTGCTCCGCACTTCGATGGTATCCGAACCCAGGTCGCCGCAACTGTTACGCACATCCACATAATAGCGTCCGGGGGTGTTAACCGTGATGGATTCGCCCGTGGATCCGTCACTCCAGAGATAGGAGGAAAAACCGGTATCCGCTTTCAGTTCAACCGTTGCACCAGGGCAGACAACAGTGTCCTGGCCAAGTGAGAAGGTTGCCGGGGCAGACTGGATATTTATCTCCAGTGTATCATAATAGAGTTTGCAACCTGCGTCCAGTTGCGCAATGATGCGGGTGGTACCTGTTTTTTTAAACTGCAAATCAAGACTGTCATTGAGGGCGCGACCTGTAGCCGCGAATGCTGTATCAAAAATCCATTTTACTTTCAGGTCACATCCCGGGTTGCGGTTGGACAGGAAGCGGTAATTGTCATTGAGATCACAGATTTCAGCAGGGCCGGCGATGTCAACGGTTGTACACCTGGGAAGGCTGGAGCAGAGGATATCACTGGTATTCATCCCGGTTAAGGTTGGTTCCATAGTGACGGGTATCGTTGTGATAATCTGGAAAGGGGGAACGTTGATTTCCACAAATGTGCGCGCGCGGGGGTTGATCACCTGGTCCTGGGGGAGAGGGGCAGGCAGGGTACCAAAACAGTCCCCGAGATTTCCATTCGGGTCATATTTTATGAGGGTGGCGAGCTGTCCTGTAGTCCCTGAATTCGGCGTGAAACTACCCGTGGAGAACAGGTAGCCATTCGCATCTGCGACCAGGCCATTATTCTGGATTCCCGAAGTATGGTAGACAACATCTAATGCGGTGTCAATTTTCATAACGCGATCACCCAGTGAACCGTAAGTCAGGAAAAGGCCATTCTCGTTAACCGAAATATTTGCCAGGCTGCCAGCTGTATTGAGGTTCGTGTACCGGATCATTTTGCCGGTCCGGTCATAAACAGCTACTGCGGACGAACTGGTCTGGTGTTCGGTGAGCAGGTAAATTTTCCCATACAGGTATTCAGGCCTGAAGTTGTCGTAGAGAAAGCTATTAGCAGTGCTGCCAACATTGTTGACCAGCCAGCTGTTTTCAAACGCCCCTGTGCTTAGGTTGATAGACAGTGTGGACAAGTCGGTGGCGCCCCGGGACAGGATCACCAGCGATGTTTCTGTCGCAACAGGGCTTGAGTTAAAAATCAGCTGCGACGAAGTCGCACGGTATGCGCGCGTCCAGACGATATTCCCCGCAGGATCCAGTTTCAGTACACTTATAACCGCGTTTGCCGTGAATCCGCCATCGCTCCCAACGATGTAGATATTCCCAGCATTATCGGATGTGCAGTTGGTAAAGCCGATGGCAGAAGTTGCCACGGTATACGTCCTGTTCCAGTTGATAGCCAGGTCCTGGTCCAGCTTCGTTACATTGAGTGTTGCGATCCCGTCTATTGCCCAGGATGAAACAGAGACCAGGTGTGCATCATCAACCTGGTGAAGCCTTCCATATCCCGGGCTACCACCTGTAAACAAATTTACTCCACGTATATAGGTTCCCTTATTGCTGAACAGTTTGATCCCCTGGCTGAACTCCGGGAAGTTGTCCAGGTCATTTCCGTTTGTGACTGACTGGATAAGAAGGTTCCCGTTTTCCATCAGGAACGGTTTCCCGAATGCCTCTCCATATGATCCACTGCGGTAGATCTTGTAGAAGGAATTGAGACAGGTATCCTCGGGGGGCACCCGCGGACAGACGGTTTCGTTGCAGTCAGATGTAACACCCAGGTTGGTGCTGATGGAAATTGCGGTTCCGGACTGCACGGCAAAACCCAACGGCGGGAATGCATCAGGAATTAGATTATTCGGAAGATTGGAAATACGTGTTGTTCCCAGCGATATCCTGGTGCTGCCGCATCCTGGCAATAGGCCCGCACTGTCCGTTTTTACCAGCAGGACTTCGTCATTCCCTGCCGTGTTTACTGCCATCAGCCACCCGCCATCATCGCGTGAACGCACCATCCCTGCTACCGATGAACCAACCGGAACACTATAACTATTGCCTGAGGTTGTGCTTATACCTGCAGCGCCCGGATTGAACACAGTATAGAGCAACCCATCCTGTGGTACACAAAGCGCTGCCGCCTGGCCGGTAGTTGCGATAGCTGCGGTACTGCTCCAGTCAAATGAGCCCGGAACAGTAAACCGGTGTATCAGGTTGACCGAAAATGCGGAGTTCTGGGCATGGGTGTAAAATTGGAAAATGCCTGATGCATCACGTGTGATGCCAGCCTGGAACTGGTATCCCTGGTTGGTTGTATGCAGTGCCTTGAATTCTTCTGCTCCCTCCCCGCTGGTAGTATTTCCCAGTGACGAACCATTTGCCGGCAGGAAAGAGTGGTAAGAAACAAGATGTTTCCCTCCGGAAATGATGTTGACCGCAAGCAGCAGTTCAGCAGAAATATCGTTCCTGATTCCAACGAGTTCCGTTATATCAGGGATAGATACTTGTTGTTTCCATTGCAGTGTACCGGTGAGTGACAATGATTGTAAGGCTACCCCGCCTGCATACTGGAAAGCCGCAATCACATCCTGCTGGTACGTGAAATCAACGGTAGTCTTTATGGTGGCCGATGGCAACTGCACCAGCTTTACCCAGGCCAGGCTGAGATCATTCTCCAGCAATGCCACAAATCCATGGCTCAGACCGGCCACCTGCACCAGTCCTCCGATGATCGCCTTGCCATCATAGGTATGGTTGAGTGACTGGATACGCGTGGGCTGGTTATTGATGCGGATCTTTACCGGGGAAGTGGTGCTGCCATCGTGATTTATCTTAAAAACGAGTCCCTCTTCCTGACCGCCTGCATCCGTCAGGGTACCCGTGGCAATAAACTGTCCGGAAGGGGTGGACTGTATACCGGAGACGTTTATGGATTCGCCGGCACCGGCGCGAAGATGGTTGTAAAAAGTCCGGGTATTACAACCCGGCGGGCCGGGCAATTGGGCGTTTGACATCCCCACGCACAGCAGGATAGACAAACAGGTAAAAATCAAAGTTTTCACGATCGGCGTGGTAATTCCCATGAGTAAAGCAAAATGGTTCCTGGTGGCAGGATAATAAATATAGCCGTTATTTTCCAGCGCCGAACCGCACAGGTTGTTGTGAATCTGCTAATGTTTTGCCCCTTTTTTTACCCTGAACAAATGCAATACCTGCGGGAAAATTGCATCCATGGTTTCATCTACCCCTTTCAATGACCCGGGGAGGGTGATGACCAGTGTATCACCGATAAAACCCGCCACGCCACGGGAGAGCATGGCAAACGGCATCCGGTCCTGGCCGTAACGACGCGCCTGTTCCATGATTCCCGGGATTTCCTTGTCCAGTAAGGGGCGCACCGCATCCGGGGTATTATCGCGGTCTGAAAGACCGGTGCCACCGGTAAAAAGGACAAGGTTCACCTTGCCTGCGAGCTCTTTTGTTTTTTGCTGGATCACCGCATAATCATCGGGAATAGTATCGTATACTGTTGTACTGATGCCAATATGCTCCAGCCGGTTGATGATTGCACGACCGGAGCTGTCTTCGGCAGTACCATTGGCGATGCTGTCCGAACAGACGATGATCGCAGCGCTGATGCCTGCTGCGGCAGACCTGTCAATATCTGATTTCCCGCCTTTTTTGGATTCAAGCCGGATGCTGGCAATTTCGATACCCTTATCGATGGGCTTCAGCATATCGTACATCGTCAAAGCCACGATGCTGGCGCCATGCATGGCTTCCACCTCCACACCGGTTTTGTAAATAGTATGTACTTCCACATAAATATGGATGTCCATGCCTTCGATATCATAGGTGATGGCAGTATACTCAACCGGTAGCGGATGGCAGTCCGGAATCACATCGCTGGTTTTTTTTACTGCCAGCAAACCCGCGGCCCTGGCGAACTCAAACACATCACCTTTGGGGACTTTCCGTTGCTGCACGGCTTCAATGGTGGCAATGTCCGAGACCCTGACGATCGCCGATGCGATGGCAATACGGAGTGTGTTGTTCTTATGTGTGATGTCGACCATGGTTATTGGTTTTCTTTCCATTGAAAGGATTCATCCGCAAAAAGTTCCTTACCCCAGACAGGTAGCTCCGCCTTGATGCGTTCTACCAGTTCATTGCAGGCATCGATCGCTGCACGGCGGTGCGGGGCAGAGGTAAAGACGAAAAGACAGATCTCACCGGTTTTTACCAGCCCTAGGCTGTGATGGATATGCGCGCAGGTCAGTGAGTATCTGGAGAAAATAGCTTCCCGGATCTGGTGCATTTTTTCCAGTGCCATGTCTTCATAGCTGCTGTATTCAATGCCGGTCACTGATTTGTTGTCGATCTGGTCGGCACGTACCTGGCCGAGGAAAATGCTGTGGCCGCCAATCGATGTTTTCGACTGGTGCTTTGCGATGCTGTCAGCTATAAAGGCCGGACTTATCGGTCCGTTGGTGAATATGTTTTTCATGTTTTTGTTTGAAGAGCGCCGCGAGACATTTCTTTTTTGCGCGCTGTAATTCAAGACCTGCCCTGGCCCGCGACGCCGCCCTTCAGGCTGAAAATCTTTTTTGCAGCAGCTGCCTTCAATATGGCGGCTGCCCTCAGGGAACGGGATCCGGACTGGCAGAATAAAATTACGGGATCGCCTTCAATGTCCGGGGCAAAGGATGGGAATACGGACAGCGGGATCTGGGTGTATTCAAAGCCGGACAGGGCGGGTGTTTCCCCCGGTTCGCGTACGTCAATGATGGCCGCTCCGGGTTGCCTGGCTATTTCCCGCAAGCGCATTAGATCGATCTCTTCCACCGCTTCCACTGTAAGGTCCGGAACGGGAACCCTGCATCCATCCCCATAATCTGTAGCGGCGATTGCTTCAGCGGTGCCGGGTATCTGGTAGGCTCCGTGGGGCAGGGGTTTGAACCCAACTGTAAATATATCCTGGCCGAGTGCATCATAGGTCAGCAACCGGTTGACCAGTGGCTCGCCGATGCCTGTTACCAGTTTGATCAGTTCGGTCGCCTGCATGGTGCCGATTATGCCGGGCAAAACGCCCAATACACCCGCCTCTGCACAATTGGGAAATGCTGATTCGTCCGGTTGCACCGGGAATAAGTCGCGGTAGTTGGTGTTCAGCGAGGGGTCCTGTCCGGGCAGGACTGCATTGAATACTGCCACCTGTCCTTCATAACCCGATACCGCACCATAGACCAGGGGTTTTCCAAGCAACACACACACATCATTTACGAGGTAGCGGGTGGAGAAATTATCCGTACCATCCACTACAAAATCATATCCGCTGATCAGTCCAACCGCATTCAGCGGATCGAGCTGGAATGGATAGGCATTGATCGTGATATCCGGGTTGATTGCTTCGAGGCGTCTGGCGGCCACGACCGCTTTCCGCATCCCGATATCATCGGTTGTAAACAGGACCTGGCGATGCAGGTTGGACAATGATACCAAATCATGATCGACAATCCCGATACTGCCAACCCCTGCTGCGGCAAGATACTGGAGTGCCGGGCAACCAAGGCCACCCGCACCGATTAACAGCACACGTGCTTCAGAAAGAAGCCGCTGTGCCTTTTGGCCGAATCCATCAAGGATCAGCTGCCTGTTATATCGTTCCTGGTAATTGTCCATTTTTTATCCTCCGGAAAATGGCGGCAGCAAGGCCACTTCGCTTCCTGGTCCGAGTGTTTTATTTTCACCAATAATCTCCCTGTTTACGGCTATCAGGAATTCCGTATCCTTTAATGCCGGGAAATTCGCTTCCAGTACGGTCCGCAGCGAATCCGTATCCGCTACGTCCTTTACGAGGACATCGCGTCCGGTGATGGAAGTTATTTTCCCGAAGGTGATCAGTTTTATTTCCATTCAGTTTTTTTATGCACCGGTGAACAACAACTTGTATGCCGCTAGTGCCAGCACACAGGCCAGGATAGTTTTCAATGCATCCTGGTGGAATTTTTTCGCCCCGAAATAAGCCCCGCACAATCCGCCGGCGAACGCCACAACGACGTACCAGAGCATATCGGGACTGATCTGGATACCTTTTGTCAGCATGCCCGCAAGTCCCGCCAAAGAATTCACCAGGATGAAGGCAGCGCTGATGGCTGCGGTCTGTTTCTGTCCGGTCCATTGCAATAACAAGAAAACCGATCACCGCCCCCACAAACAGGGAAATATAAAAATCAGCGGGCCTGAAATCCTTTGGGTCCGTGTTCTTGAAAAAAAAGAAACGGACTACCGGGATGAGCAGCAGTATCCCGAGTACTTTTTTATAAATGTCCTGGTCGATACTGATCCGTCCCCCGAGAAAGGAAAAGGGCACCGATGCCAGTGCAAATGGCCAGAAAATTTTCCATTTAAAATGACCGCCTTTGTAAAACTGGTAAAACGAACTGCCGGCAACAAAGAGGTTGAGGAGGAGGGCTGTTGGTTTCATCACTGCGGGTGTGACGCTGAAAATCGCCATCAGCGCCAGATAGCCGCTTGCGCCACCATGTCCTACCGACGCATATAAAAAGGCCACGACAAACAACAGGGGGAAAAACAGGTAGATGTAATCGGCCATGCGGTAAAGTTACTGGTTGGCCTCAGAAACCCGGCAGCATCAGCACTTCTATTTCTTCACCTGCCTGGTACTCCTCCCGTTCTTCTTCCAGTACGGCCAGGCAATTGGCCTCAGCAAATGAACTGAGCTGGTACGATAACTGCGCCCCCAGGATGCGTACATGGCCCTCGCTGGTATTCGCTTTCAGGAACTGGGTGAGTCCGGCGGGTTTTTTATAATCGTTTGCCATTTTCGCCCTGAGGGACTTTACCGGATTACGTTTGCGCGAAAGCATTTCCACGGCCGGCAACACATAATTATAAAAGCAACTCAATACCGAGGAAGGATTGCCTGGTAAGCCGAATACAGGGATCCTGTCCTTCATGCCGAAAAACAATGGTTTTCCTGGTCGTTGTTTTACTTTATGGAATACTTCCTCCACGCCGTTATGCCTCGCTGCCTCCGGCACAAAATCATAGTCACCCACACTGACGCCACCGGTCAGCAGCACGAGATCGGCCCATTCGAGTACTGATGCAAGCTGGTACTTCAGGCTATCCAGTTTATCTTCTATCCGTAATACATGGATATGGCTGATGCCCGTTTCGCGGAGTGCTGCGGTCAGTGAATACGAGTTTGATTCATATACCTGACCCGGCTCAAGTGCCACACCAGGTGTCTGCAGTTCATTGCCCGTAACCAGGATGGCCACCGAAGGCATGCAATACACCGGCACATCGGCAACCCCGATGCCGGCGAGATAGGCTACGGCCGCAGGTCCGAGGTAGGTATCTTTTGCCAGGGCAAGTGTGCCGGCTTTTGCTTCCGAGCCTTTGGCACGTACGGCAAATCCCTGGTTGAGCGATACATCATTTATTTTTATGGTATCACCCTCACGCACTACTTTTTCCTGGATCGCGATGGTATCTGCACCGTCGGGCACCGGCGCACCGGTAAAAATCCGGATAGCTGTGCCCGGTTCAAGTGTTTTGATATAACCCGCACCAGCGGCCATTTCACCACTTACGGTCAGCGGCTGATCCTTGTCCGCAAAGCGGATGGCATAACCATCCATGGAGGATTGTTCGAATGCAGGGATATCAATGGATGCGTAAATATTTTCAGCCAGCACGGAGCCGGCGGCCTGCAGTAGTGGACGACGGACGGACTCAAGCGAAGAGAGCCGCGACCGGATGAGGTCTTTTGCTTCTTTGACAGAAATCATTGGAGTTAATGTAGTAGGTAATTGAACCCCAAGAGGCAGGTTCCGATTCAAACGGAAGATAACAATGTTTCAATAAAAAACACAACGAAGAAAACAGCCAGTACAAATAAACCGGGTATTTACTATCAGCCTCCAATGGTAATCATACTCCGGTTCTGGAGTGATGCGGCATCGATCGCATCGATGGCACCGGCAAACTGGCCGCCAAGGGCTTTTGCTTTTGCGCCAATGGTGCTATGGATCAGGGTTTCCACATTTTCACCATTACGAAGCGCCGTGAGCAGGTCGGTTTCGCCCGTGGAGAACAGGCAGTTTTTTAATTTCCCGTCAGCGGTAAGCCGCATCCGGTTGCAGGTGTCACAGAAGGGTGCACTCATCGTGCTGATCACTGCAAAGGAACCGGCATGACCGGGTACGGTATAATGTTTTGCAGTGTCATTCAGCGAACCCTGTACCGGCAGGATGCTGAACTCGCGACCAACCGTTTCAAGGATCTGGTCGAGGGGGAACACCTGGTTGCCTGTCCATTTATTTCCACTGAAGGGCATGAATTCAATAAAGCGGACCTGCACTGGTATATGCCGGGTCCACAAAATGAAATCGTTGATTTCATCCTCATTAAATCCCTTCATGACCACCATATTGATCTTGACTTCAAACTGGTTGTGCAGCAGCAGCTCAATATTGCTGCGGACCTGGTGGAACAGGTCGCGCCGCGTGGCGATTATAAATTTATCGGGCTGCAATGTATCAAGTGAGATATTCAGCATTTTGATGCCAGAGGCCTTCAGTTCGGGAATCATCGTGTGTACACGTGTTCCATTGGTCGTCATTGCCAGCTGAACACCCAGTTCGCCCAGCGAGGCCAGGATCTTCGGTGCATCTTTCCTGACAAGTGGTTCGCCCCCGGTCAGCCTGATTTTTTTTACCCCAAGACCCACAAATGTTTTTGCCAGCGAAAGGATTTCTCCCGGCTGCATCAGCCTTGATGCCGGTGTAAAGTCGTAGTCCTCCTCCGGCATGCAGTAAAAGCAGCGGAGGTTGCAGTTATCCGTCAGGGATATCCGCAGGTAATCGTGCACCCGGTTGAAAGAATCTTTAATCATCTCTTGGTGTGGACCCGTTTATTGTAATGAACCTTCACTGCTCTGGTCCAGCAGCAGGTTATAATCTTCTTCTGTGTCAATATCAATCGATCCCGCTTCAAAATCCACATGTGCGAGATCCTCCCTGAATTGATGGATCAGTTTTTTTGTGCCTTCCGCTTCCTCGGCATTTTCCAGTGCCGTGAAATATTTTTTATCAAACAGAACCGGCACACCTACTGTGCCCGCGTATGCTGAGGCGATAATGCCTTTCCCGGTATGCAGTCGTGCTTCTTTCAATGATTCAAAAATGGTAGCCGACAAAAACGGCTGGTCGCACACCGACACAATCACCGCATCAAAGGCACCGGCTGTATCCAGTGCGTTGAGACCACTTTTGATTCCCGCTGCCATGCCCTGCTGCCAGTCTTTATTATGTGAAATGGTGAGGCCATCGGTATCCAGTTTTTCCAGTACTTCTTTTTCAAATGCACCGGTCACTACAATGACCGGGTCGAGCCCGGCTTTTTTTGCCTCATCCGATACATGCTGGACGAGACTCTTGCCATTGTAGTACAGGTTCTGTTTAGGCCGGCCCAGTCGCACGGATTCCCCGGCTGCCAGTATAATAATGCCGATTTTATCCATTTGTAAAACTTGTTTTAGTACGGTGGTGGATGGATGTGGGTTTGTCGCGGAGCGACTGCACCTTTACTCCCGCCAGCACTGATTTTATTTCCGCAACGAGTGACAGGGCAATTTCTTCCGCGGTCTCGGCACCGATATCGATCCCGAGTGGTCCGTACACTTTCTGCAGCTGTGCTTCGGTGGGGCGAAACCCTTCATCATCCATCTGCGAAAGCATGCGATCCAGTTTGGTCTTTGGACCCAGTACACCGATATAAGCAGGTTCCTGCTGCAGCAATACTTTCAGCAGGGCATAATCATAATTATAGTTATGGCTCATCAGGATACAAACAACCCCCTTCGGAAAATGGAGGGGGTCAATCCCGGGCGCGCTGGTTGCAACGGTCGGATTTGCGACTCCCGGTTGTCCCGGCTTCACCACCCGTACATCCCGCACGAGCGGAAAACGCTGGCGGTTGGCATGCGTCGCGCGGCCATCGATCACGGTGGTATCCCAGCCAAGCATGCTGGTCAATTGTACCAGCGGCAACGCATCGTTTCCTGCACCGGCAATCACGACCGACACAGGAGCGGGGATATATTCTATGAAACACTCCATAACACCCGGGAGGTTTTCTTTCAATGAGGAAACCTGGTTCGCCAGGTTATGGACGATTTCATCCTGCAGTAAGTCTTTGATGGAGGGGTCGAGCGGACCGGTTGTCCTGCCATCCTGGACGAGGAGCGATGTGCCTGGCTGTTGTGCACCCGCCACCGAGAACATGGTCACCAGCACTGCGCGTTCGCGGTTATTGGTGAGTTCCTTCAACAGGTTCACCGGATTGACATCACTGCCCGGGTCCAGCGGTTCAAACAGGATATGGACCACGCCGTTGCAGCCAAGCTGGATCCCAAATTTCGCATCGTCTTCATCACTGGTATCGTAAGTAACCAATTTATTCACTCCCTGGCTGATAGCAAGCAAGGCTTTCCGCAGTGCATCACCTTCGAGGCATCCCCCGCTGATGGCGCCCGTGAGCTGGCCATCATCGGTCACAAGCATCCGCGCACCGGGCCTGCGGTAGGACGAGCCGTCTACATGTACCACTGTTGCAAGCGCTACCCGTTTGCCGGCGGCCACAGCAGTGTCATAACTCGATATGATATCGCGGATTTCTTTCATGTGCAACGCGAACAGAAGCTAAAGCAGTTCGTCGAGATGTATCGGAAAACGATTCAGTCGTTTACCGGTGGCATGATAAATTGCATTTGCGATAGCGGGTGGCATTCCAACCAGTCCGATCTCGCCTATTCCCTTGCTTCCAAGTTCGTTCACAATTTCGTCTTTTTCATCCACAAAGGCTACGTCAAGGTCAAATATATCAGCATGTACCGGAATGTGATATTCGGAGAGATTGGCATTCATATATTTCCCGAAACGGTGATCCTGGATGCTTTCCTCGCGGAGCGCCTTGCTGATGCTCCAGACCATGCCCCCAAGGATCTGGCTGCGTGCGGTTTTTGGATTTATAATTGTGCCTGCGGCTACTACAGTGAGGGCACGCGTCACATTCACCGTACCCAGTTCCTCGTCTACTTCCACCTCTACGAAAGCGGCGCTATGTGCGGCGCGGCTGTATTTTTTTAGTTTGAAGGGATTTGGTACCGCGACGTTGGTCGTTTTGATCGGTTTCCCGTTGTTGGCAGCGATGATGGTAATAAAATCAATGGACTTTGACAGGTCCTGCAGGAAGAATATTTTCCCATCAGTAAAACCAATGTCCTTGAAATCGATGCCTTTCAACGGAGAGTCCGTCAGTGCAACCGCTTTTTTATAAATCCGTTTTTTCAAGGCCTTCATGGCGGCTTTAACAGCGCCTCCTACCGATGAGGTAGTAAACGAACCGCCCTGGATCGGCGCAAAAGCCATCTTGCTGTCGCCATACCGGAAGGTCACATCGCTGATATCCATCCCCAGTTCGTCAGCCGCAATCTGTGTCATCACTGTTTTTGTACCGGTGCCGATGTCCGTAACGGCGGAACTTACATCCAGTTTACCTTCCGCAGTGAGTACGGCGGTTGCCCGGGCCGGCAGGGTCATGCTTTCCCAGATCCCGGTCGCCATGCCCATCCCGACGAGTTTGTTGCCGCGTTTCATACTGCGGACCTCGGGGCTGCGATAGCTCCAGCCAAATTTTTCCGCACCGGTGATATAACACTGACGCAGTTCCTTGCTTGAATACGGTCGTCCGACGCTTACATCGGTTTCCGCATAGTTCAGCAAACGCAGCTTCAGCGGATCCATGTCGAGTTTATAGGAAAGTTCATCCATGGTACTCTCGATCGCATGCATGGCGGTGCTGCCGCCGGGTGCGCGCATATCGAGCGGACTGAACACATCAAGCGGTACAAGGTTGTATTCAAAAAGAGTGTTGTCGGCCGGGTATAACATATGGGCCCAGTTCACCACGGTTTCGGTATAGTCCTCGAACCTCGACGTCTCCCCGGTTGCGCGGTGATGCAGGGCATTGACTTTCCCTTCTGCACTGGCACCGAAGCGGGTGAACTGGTGCGTTGGCGGACGGTGGCCAAATGTAAACATCTGTGAACGGTCGAGGGTGACCCGTACCGGTTTTTTCAACTGCAGGGCGGCCATTACCGACATGAACAACTGGTACTGCGGTCGAAGTCCGGATCCAAAGCCTCCGCCCACATACGTGGAAATTACACGCACGTTTTTGAAGTGCAGGCCAAAGACATTCCCAACATACAACTGGCAGTTGACGGTACCCTGCGTTTTATCGTAGATCGTGAGTTTGCCTTTTCCTTCGTACACCGTGGTTGTCGCAAAAAGTTCAAGGGGGTTATGATGTTCTGCACCATGGTAGAAATCGCCCGAAGCGCGTACATCCGACATTGCCCAGGCTTTTTCAAAATCGCCTTGTGGCTTTGGTGGCGGGGGTTTCAGGGTAGTGGCCATGCCTACTTTGGGGGCCCGCCCGGTGTGCAGGTTGGCCATCAGATCGGTGGTGAATTCTTCCTCATCGTATTCCACATGCACAAGTGATGCGGCATATCTTGCCTGTTCAAATGTTTCTGCCACCACCAGTCCGATCGGCTGGCCATAACTCACTATTTCATCATTGTGGAGCGGACGGAACGGCGATCCCGGAGGTGCATCCATATCAGCATACTGCATATTAAACCAGGCCAGCGAGGGACGGTTTTCATGCCAGAATATTTCCACCACACCTTCGTATGCCAGTGCTGCCGATACGTCGAACATGCGGATTTTGCCTTTCGCAATGGTGCTGTTGATTACCTGTCCGTACAGCAGCCCTGGGATGTTTACATCACCCGAATATTTTGCATGACCGGTTACTTTTTCCGCGCCTTCGAGACGGCTGAGCGGTCGTCCTATCTGTGGTTGCTTGTCCATGTTATTGTTTTTTTATCAGGCTGAAGGCCTGGCGCCGGGTAATTGGGATGAGGGATTGAGTGCCATCCGACCGTTGCGGATGATCGCCCTTTTTGCCAGTTCAATTTTGAAACTGTTGAATGTATAGGGTTTTGCGCCGCGCAGGATGATTTCCGCGGCCAGTGCAAAGCTTTCATCGTCCGGCTGCCGACCGATCAGTGCGGCTTCGGCTTCGGGAACCCGCCATGGTTTATGCGCCACACCACCGAGGGCGATCCGGATATCTTTTATAGTGCCGTTTTCCAGTTCAAAGGCAGTGGCCACCGATACCAGCGCGAACGCGTAGGAGTTGCGGTCACGGATTTTGAGGTACGAGTTGTGCGTCGTGAGATTATCCGGCGGCAGGTCGATACTGGTGATCAGTTCGCCCTTGCGGAGGTCGTTGTCGATTTCAGGATGATCACCCGGCAGGCGGTGGAAGTCCGCGAACGGGATCGTACGTTCGCCTTTTGGTCCACTTACATTTACCCTTGCATCGAGTGCGGCCAGCGCCACACACATATCCGAGGGGAAGGTGGCGATACAATCATCGCTGGTTCCGAGGATCCCCATAATGCGGTTGTATCCCCCGATGGCAGAGCAACCCGTACCGGGTTCACGTTTGTTGCAGGGTGTATTTACATCGTAGAAATAATAACACCGGGTGCGTTGCAGCAGGTTGCCACCATTGGTGGCCATATTCCGGATCTGCGGGGAGGCACCGGCCAGTATGGTTTTGGATAAAAGGGGATAGCGTTCCTCGATCATCGGGTGGTAGGCCGTGGCTGCATTGGTAGCCAGTGCACCAAGCCGCAGGCCGCCATCCGGCAGCCGTTCGATCGCATGATGGTTATCCAGTTTATTGATATCAACGAGGAGGTCCGGCTGGGTGATATTGTATTTCCACAGGTCAAGCAGGTTGGTGCCGCCCGCTACGTACATGCTGCCAGGTTCCGATGCCACGATTTCTATAGCTTCACCGGCAACTGCGGGTGAAGCGAAACTGAACTTATTCATTTGAACCTCCTGTTTTTACTTCCATGATTGCATCGATGATGCCGATATTGGCGCCGCAGCGGCACAGGTTGCCACTCATCAGTTCCTTTACATCTTCGCGTGTCCGGGCTTTCCCTTCGTTCATCAGTCCGATCGCACTGCAGATCTGGCCGGGCGTACAATAGCCGCACTGGAAGGCGTCGTGGTCGATAAAGGCCTGCTGCAGGGGGTGAAGGGCAGCGGGTTCCCCTACGCCTTCGATGGTGGTGATAGCCGAGCCGTTTTTCATTACAGCGAGGGTCATACAGCTCAGGATGCGTTTGCCATCACAGAGTACGGTACAGGCCCCGCACTGTCCGTGGTCGCAGCCTTTTTTGGTGCCGGTAAGATCGAGGTGCTCACGGAGCAGGTCCAGCAGGCTGACCCAGGGGTCAACCAGCAACACCTGGTCCTTTCCGTTTACGGTAATGAATAGTTCCCGCTTTTCAGCGGTGCGATCGGCCGAATGGTCAACCGGTGCGGAGGGAATCTGCATAATCTGGGATTTATAATGTGTCTGAAGAACCCTTTAAGTATCATGCCAGAGGGAGCGGTGGTGACGGAGCCCTGGAATGCCCGTCCATACCCGTTTCCCGGGCCATGTTGAACCGGATCGGTCCCCGGCGCAGAAATGAATTCCCCAAAACACTAACAGGTGTTACCTCCATGCCTTTCTGTACTGTTTTCAGCGGAAAACAATGAGACAGTTTGATACAGGAAAAACCTTTATCTTGGGAACCATCATTTTACTAACAATTGCTTTATGGACAAGCTCCTGGCTTCGGATTACATCGTCTTTCTCATTTACTTTGTTATTGTAGCAGGTTATGGTTACTGGATTTACCAGCGGAAAAAATCAAAGGAAATTGACAGTAAGGATTATTTCCTTGCCGAGGGGTCGCTGACCTGGTGGGCGATTGGTGCCTCGCTGATTGCGTCGAATATTTCGGCTGAACAGTTTATCGGGATGAGCGGGTCCGGTTTCAAAATGGGACTGGCTATCGCTGCGTACGAATGGCTGGCCGCGGCCACGCTGATCATTGTGGCAGTATTCTTCATCCCCGTGTACCTCAAGAATAAGATTTACACCATGCCGCAGTTCCTTCACCAGCGGTACAATGGAACGGTGGCCATGATCATGGCGATCTTCTGGTTATTATTATATGTAGTGGTGAACCTGACAGCGATCCTTTACCTTGGTGCGATTGCCATCCAGGAAATTTCCGGGATCAGGAGGGAGATCTGTATGTTGTTCCTTGCTGTTTTTGCCATCATCATTACGCTCGGTGGTATGAAGGTGATCGGGTATACGGATGTGATCCAGGTAACCGTGCTGGTACTTGGCGGTTTACTGACAACGTATATCGCTATCAACCTTGTGGCGGAAAAGTCAGGTACGACGGGCATTTTTAATGGCCTGTCGATCATGCAGGAAAAAGCAGGGGATCATTTCCAGATGATCTTTGGGCGGGATAACCCGAATTATATGGACCTGCCGGGGTTGAGTATCCTGATCGGTGGTATGTGGATCGTAAACCTCAACTACTGGGGTTGCAACCAGTACATCACACAACGTGCGCTTGGAGCGGATCTGAAGACAGCCCGTAACGGACTGCTTTTCGCGGGTGGTATCAAATTACTGATGCCGGTGATCGTGGTGCTGCCAGGTATTGCTGCCTATGTGTTACACCAGCAGGGTTATTTCCAGGCGGAGATGATGCAGGGTGGAGAATTAAATCCCGACAGGGCCTATCCGGTATTGCTGAATATCCTTCCGACCGGTGTGAAAGGACTGGCATTTGCTGCGCTTACCGCGGCCATTGTAGCCTCGCTTGCGGGTAAGGCCAACAGTATTGCCACGATCTTCTCGCTCGATATTTATAAAAAGAACATCAATCCAGGTGCAAGTGAAGCCAAGCTGGTAAAAATCGGGAAGACGACCGTGATCGTTGCCCTGATCATTGCGGCAATCATTGCACCGTTGATGGGTATTGATAAAAAAGGTGGGTTCCAGTATATCCAGGAGTACACCGGCTTTGTAAGTCCCGGTATTTTCGCCATGTTTATCCTTGGGTTCTTCTGGAAAAAAGCGACCTCCAATGCGGCATTGTTTGCCACGATTGGCGGGTTCATCATGTCGCTGATCCTGAAATTCCTCCCGGCATATGCTGACCTCTCGTTCCTTGCGTCCACCGGATTTTCAAAAGACAATGGCAAGGGCGTTTACGAAATCCCGTTTATTGACCGGATGGGTTTTGTATTTATTTTCTGCGTGCTGGGCATGTATATCATCAGTAAACTGGACCTGAAGCGGGGCGTAAAAGCAAAAGGCCTCGAAATCGACCGTGGTATGTTCAAGACCCACCCCGCATTTATCGTGGGTTCAATCCTGGTGCTGGGCATCATCGCGGCATTGTATACTATTTTCTATTAGCAGGCCGGTTTATAGGGTGTGGATTTCTAAAAATCTTTGCTATGTGGTATGCGATTGTCCTCGCAGTGGGACTGGTCCTGGCTGCTATTGGCTTTGTGATGCTGAAAAATTCGATCGGATTTATCCGCACCAGCCAGCGTGCAATGGCAACCGTGATCCGGCTGGATCCGGTAACCGACAGCGACGGCACTACCTATAAGGCGGTGTTCAGTTTCAGGACGCTGACGAACCGTGAGATCATTTACTACCAGAACGGTTCTTCCCGACCGGCATCCTGGTCTGTCGGAGACACAGCGGAGATCGCCTATGATGCTGCTAAACCCGAGAACGCAAAGCTGCTTACCTACTGGGGTTCCTTTGTGGGTACGATCATCCTGATGGCTATCGCTGCGCCGATGCTGGTGATTGGCGGCGGTTATTATTTATTAAAACCATTCCTCCGGTAAGTCCCTTGATCCCGTTTAATCCCCATGCGAGGGGGTAAAGAAACGGCGCCGAAAAAAATGAGGCACTACTTCAAGGTGAAACAAGTGAGGAATTTATCCGGTCCGGCTATGGCCCGCGTGTATTCAGCTATAGGAATAACCGGCGCGCAAACCCTCAATGCCGGTTGCAGGTCCATCGCCAGTTCGTACCGGAAATGAAGGCGCTCCTTTACATCGGGCCTGTAAAGGAATTGCCCGTTTACCAGATCCACCTCATTCTTCGCTGGCAGGCTTAATTTTTCAATCGGTATGCCTCCCGCAAACACCGTATCTTTTTTCCCCTTAATGTCGAGCTCAACTACCAGTCCAGTTAGCCTGAGTGTAGTATCGGACTCGTAATATTCGCATGGATTGAATCCAATGATCCGGCCTTCCTTTGAAGGGTTTTCGCAACCGGTGGGTTTTTTATTGCAGGAAGTGAGAAATAGAAGGGAACAGAAAATTGTTGCGGGGAGTAAGAGAGTTGTTTTCATAAATAAACTTTTGTAAAAGTTGATAAGGTGCCTGGAAATTAAGTATTATCGGAGAAAACCGATATGCTGGTTAACTGCCATGCATGAATACCCGGCTGGTTATCTTTGACCCATGGAATTTTCACACGGGCATACCCAGGATTCACAATTCCCGGTCAGTTATTCAACACTTGCGCCCGAGGCCCTCGCCGCGTGGCTGGAAGTCGCTTACGGAATCAATGGCTGCGAATGTAGTTTCATCCTTCGTGGAGTTGGTGACACATACCTGGTTCACAACGTTGCATCAAAATATATCCTTCGGGTTTATCGTCATGGATTACGGACACGCGCGCATGTGGAGCGGGAAACGGACCTGCTTGACAAACTCCGTGAATCAGGGGTCTCTGTTTCTTTCCCGTTACGGGATGTCGATGGAAAACTCATCAATGTGCTTCATGCCCCGGAGGGTGACCGACTGGCAGTGCTTTTCAGTTTTGCCGAAGGCCGGTCATTTCATCTTATGAGCGACGAGCAGCTGACCAGCCTGGGTAAGGAAGTGGCCACCTATCATACTATCTCAGCAAGGGAAGTACCGGTGGCGGGCGACAGGGTCTTTACAACCGAAACCATGTTGCATGAGCCGCTCCGACGCGTGCGCCCATATTTTGCCAGTGCACCGGAAGACCTGCGGTGGCTGGAGGAATCGTTTGCGAAAATTGAAGCAAAGATCAACCGGACTGATACCTCAGCTTTCGGATCAGGGTTCATACAATTTGACCTGCTGCCAAAGAATTACCACTTTGATGCGGGCAATAGGGTAACGTTGTTTGATTTTGATTTCCTCGGGCACGGATGGTTACTGCTCGACCTCATGACATTCTGGGTGCATATCCAACTGGATATCCATGTTGGAAGACAACCAAAGGAAGAAGGCGAAAGGTCATTTATGGTTTTTGTTGAGGCATACCGTTCAGTCCGTCCGATCAGCGACACGGAACTGGAACTGATCCCCTGGATCTCGCTCGGGTTCTGGATTTTTTACATGGGTTTCCATGAAAGCCATGACGGTTTTTATGGCTTTGTAAAGGAGCCTGCACACCTGAAAGTGCGGATGGGCCTGATCAGGGGATTACTGAAAGGGTATTTGTAATCGGGCATTTCCGGCAACGGCTAAGTTCCCGGGAAAACAGGTTGACCGGAGAAAGCGTTAGTTGCTGACGAATCCCGCATTTTTCATCAACTGCTTTTCAATCGCCGGCCGCAGCATCGCCTCGAGGCTTCTCGCAGCGCCATCTTTATCGGGATTGACCAGGCTTTGGAGCGTGACCTGGTTCAGGAGCTGGTCAACGGTAAACTGGATCATCTGCCAGAGGGAGCGGGCGGTACAATCCACTGAATTGGTACAAAGTTCGAGACCGCCGTCATTGGATGGTTTGAACGACTGGCTGTAGATGGCGCCGCCAAGGGCTTTCAGCACATCATTAATGATAATCTCCGTCGCGGGACGGGCAAGGATATAACCTCCCTTGGTGCCTTTCGTCGAATTGATAAACCCGGCCATCCGGAGCAGGCGGGTGAGTTTGGCCACATAATGACTGGTAATACCTTCTTCTTCGCTGAGCTGGGGTATACTCAAACCAGTGGCTGAATTACAACCTGCGATGCGGATCAGGACCCGTAAACCGTATTCTTCCTGCGAGGTGATTTTCATGAGCTTTGTTATAAAGTATTACATGAATCCCAGTTCCAGCTGGGCTACTTCGGACATCATTGTTTTGTTCCAGGCGGGTGTCCAGGTAACGGACACATACACATCTTTCACCCCTTCGATTTCACGTACTTTCTGGTCAACTTCAATGGGCAGTGATTGTGCTGCCGGGCAACTCGGCGCAGTAAGCGTCATCACGATCTGCACATTATTGAGTGGCATGATTTCTACCTCGTAAATCAGCCCGAGCTCATAAATATTTACCGGCAACTCAGGGTCAAAAATTGTTTTCAGGCAGTCAATGACTTTTTCCTTCAGTTGCGTTGTGTCGATTTCTTTTAATTCCTGGTTCTCCATCACATTTCATTTTTGACTTTAAAGGCCAATGCGAAATTTTTCATCTGGCGGACCATCGCTGCCAGCCCGTTTGAACGGGTAGGGGCAAGATGTGTGGTCATGCCAATCTCTTTTATAAAATCAAGCGGTGCTTCAATGATCTCATCGGGACGATGGCCGGACAACACCCGTACCAGCATACTGATCAGCCCTTTTGTGATGACCGTATTACTGTCGGCACTGAACGCCACGGTACCATCCCTGTATTCAGCCGTCAGCCATACCGTACTCTGGCAGCCTTTCACCATGTTTGCTTCCGTCTTGTGGACCTCAGCCAGCGGGGGCAGGCGTTTACCAAGGTCAATCAGGTATTCGTACTTGTCTTCCCAGCTGTCAAACAATCCAAACTCCTCAATGATCTCTTTTTCCGTTTCCCGTATAGTCGTTGTTTCGCTCATCTTAAAATCATCGCTTCGTGAATAAACGGTTATTTGTGACAACCGAGCCTGCACCAACCCCTACGACAGCATTTTAATGGCTTTCGCCAGCGCCGCAGCCAGTAAATCCACTTCCTCCTTTGTGTTGTACATCGCAAACGATGCACGTACCGTACCGGGGATACAGAATTTATCCATCAATGGCTGTGCGCAATGATTGCCGGTGCGTACCGCAATACCCTGGTTGTCGAGTAGTACCCCGATATCGGCGGGGTGTACGCCCTCCACCACAAAAGAAACCACACTGGCCTTGTAGGCGCCCTGGCCCACAATACGAAGGCCGGGTAGTGTTTCCAGTTTTGCAGTGGCATATTCCACGAGCTCCTGCTCGTAGGCCGCCACCGCTTTTTTGCCGGTCGCCTGCACGAAGTCCATGGCCGCCTTAAAGGCAATCACGTCGGCGATATTCGGCGTACCCGCTTCAAATTTATAGGGAAGTTCGTTATAGGTAGTTTCTTCAAATGTCACTTCCCTGATCATCTCCCCGCCACCGCGATAAGGCGGCATGGCGTTGAGGATGTCTTTTTTACCATACAACACACCCACACCGGTTGGACCGTACAGTTTGTGCGCCGACAGGACAAAAAAATCGCAATCCATATCCTGTACATCAATTTCAAGATGTACGCTTGACTGCGCTCCATCCACCAGCGCGAGCGCACCAGCCTGGTGGGCGAGTGCCACAATTTCCTTTACCGGGTTTACCGTACCCAGTGCATTGGATACATGCACCACCGATACGATTTTTGTTTTTGGGGAAAGAAGGGATTTATAAACATCCAGGTCCAGTTCCCCCTTATCCGTAACCGGGATCACTTTCAGGATCGCTTTTTTCTCCTCACATAAGATCTGCCAGGGCACGATATTGGAATGGTGCTCCATCCCCGTCACGATCACTTCATCACCTGCGCTTACATTTGCCCTGCCCCAGGAAGCCGCTACCAGGTTGATTCCATCGGTAGTGCCGGTGGTAAAAATCACTTCTTCGCGGGCAGGGGCATTGATAAATGCGCGGGCGGTATCCCGGGTAGCTTCAAATGCCGTGGTGGCTTCTTC
This sequence comes from Chitinophagaceae bacterium, assembly GCA_004173355.1. GTDB lineage: Bacteria > Bacteroidota > Bacteroidia > Chitinophagales > Chitinophagaceae > JBEVJC01. The sequence continues at coordinate 44,485 of SEAD01000006.1, forward strand.
GGCCAGGGTATGGATCCCGCGATGGATATTCGCATTGTATCCGGTGTAATAATTTACCAAGGCGTCGATCACCACCTGTGGCTTCTGCGTGGTGGCCGCGTTGTCAAGATACACCAACGGCCTTCCCTTCACTTCCCGTTGTAATATGGGAAACTGTTTGCGGATTTCTTCCACATGGAGTGTAACCGGAACGGGGGCCGTTAATGTTGTCATGCTTCTGCGCTTAATCTTTCCAAAATCATTTCTTCCACATATGTCCTGATCGCCGATGGTTTGATCTGGCTTACCACATCCACCGCAAAACCCTGCAGCAGCAGCGCCAGCGCGGCTTTGTGCGGGATACCTCTTGACTGCAGGTAAAACAGCGCTTCCGGGTCGAGGCTGCCGATGGTACATCCATGCGAACATTTCACATCATCTGCAAAAATTTCCAGCTGCGGTTTGGTATTCACACTCGCAGTGGGGGAGAGTAATACGTTTTTGTTCGACTGGAAGGCATTCGTTTTCTGTGCATCCTTACGTACAAAAATCTTACCGTTAAACACCCCTACGGAATTATCATCAAGGATACCTTTATATAACTCGTTGCTTTCGCAATTGGGAACAGCATGGTCAACCAGCGTGTGGTTGTCGACATGGCTGCTGCCTTTCTGCAGGTAGAGTCCATACATGTGCGCTTCGGCAAATTCTGCCTCGAGCACCATGTGCAGGTTATTGCGGACAATATTCCCGCTGAGCGAAATCGTAACCGACTGCGCAAAACTCTTGCCTACCTGCCGGATATGCGTGGTGCTTACCTGGCTGGCATGGGTGGTATCATTCTGGATTTTGTAGTAGTATACAAAGGCCTCTTTTTCCACCACGATTTCCATCACCTGGTTCACGATACTTTCGCTTGCGCCAATGGTATGGTAGGTCTCCACGATTTCGATCTGGGCATTTTCCGCTACATGCACGAGGCTGCGTGGCTGGGATAACACGGCTTCTGAACGCGCATCGGTGATATTATAGATATACACCGGGTGTTCAACGGCCTTGTTCTTTTTTACATTGATAAACAGTGCCCCATGGATAAATGCCGTGTTGAGGGCATTGATACCATCGTCGATATACCTGGCGCTGTTGTTAAAATTTTTCGCGACTATTTCGCTGTATTCATTGCCAGCCGCCTCTTCGAGACTGCTTACATTGAGTGATGGGGAAAGGATCACCGAAAGACCCGAGCTGAATACGCCATTTACAAACACCAGCTGGTTGGCCGATTCATAACCCGGCAGTCGCAGGCTCTCGAAATCTTCCACTTCGACCGACACCGGGTGGATGGCGCCGATTTTCAGGGTGTCATTAAAAATCCCGGTTACGCGGGTGTACTTCCACTCCTCGTGACGCACTGAGGGGATACCCAGTTTCTCGTACGATGCAAACGCCTTGTTGCGGATTCCCGCGAGTGCGCTGCTGTCCGACTGGATCTCGTCAAACTTTTCCTTTAAATAGGAGATATTGTTCATTAGTAATTTGAGTTGAGATTAAGCTTCCACTTCCTGTCCGATCTCCGCCTTGATATGATCATAACCGCGTTCTTCGAGTTCAAGTGCCAGTTCCTTGGTACCTGATTTTACGATACGGCCATTCCAGAGTACGTGTACGAAATCCGGTACGAGGTAATCAAGCAGGCGCTGGTAGTGTGTGATGGCGAGTACGGCGTTGTCCTTGCTGCGGAGTTTATTTACCCCTGTAGCTACCACACGGATTGCATCGATATCCAGACCGGAGTCGGTTTCATCGAGGATCGCGAGTTTCGGATTGAGCATCGCCATCTGGAAAATTTCATTCCTTTTCTTTTCCCCGCCGGAGAAGCCTTCATTCAGGGAGCGGCTCAGCATTACCTGGTCCATTTCCATCAGGGCCATTTTCTCCTTCATCATTTTGAGGAACGACACCGCATCGAGAGGTTCCTGTCCGCGGTACTTGCGTACTTCATTCACGGCAGTTTTTACGAAGTTAGTCGTGCTCAGTCCCGGGATTTCCACCGGATACTGGAAACCAAGGAACACTCCTTCTGCAGCGCGTGCTTCAGGGGAGAGGTCCAGGAGGTCTTTTCCTTCAAACGTTACAGAACCACCGGTCACGGTGTAGTCCTGCCTGCCGGCGAGTACGGATGCCAGGGTGCTTTTTCCGGAACCGTTTGGTCCCATGATGGCATGTACCTCACCTGGTTTAATATCCAGGTTTATCCCTTTCAGGATCTGTTTTCCTTCAATACCTGCCTGCAGATTTTCGATACGCAACATATGCTTTGCTTGTTTTTTGTGTGTTTATCCGACGCTACCTTCCAGACTGATAGCTAATAATTTCTGTGCTTCCACTGCAAACTCCATCGGGAGCTGGTTCATCACTTCACGGGCAAACCCGTTAATTATCAATGCCACCGCAGTTTCGGTATCGATACCGCGCTGGTTGCAATAGAAAATCTGGTCTTCACCTACTTTGGATGTGGTGGCTTCATGCTCTACCACAGCCGTATTATTTTTTACTTCGATATACGGGAATGTATGGGCACCGCATTTATCACCCAGGAGCAGCGAGTCACACTGCGAGTAGTTCCGTGCGTTGTCCGCTTTTTTGCTCACGTGCACGAGGCCACGGTAGCTGTTCTGGCTCACACCTGCGGAAATACCTTTCGATACGATCCGGCTGCGGGTGTTTTTCCCGAGGTGCTGGATCTTGGTTCCGGTATCGGCCTGCTGGTGGTTATTGGTAACTGCTACGGAATAGAACTCACCCGTTGAATTATCACCTTTCAGGATCACACTCGGGTATTTCCAGGTAATGGAGGAACCGGTTTCCACCTGCGTCCAGGAGATCTTCGCACGGTGATGGCAGATCCCGCGTTTGGTCACGAAGTTGTAGATCCCGCCTTTGCCGTCCTTGTCACCGGGATACCAGTTCTGCACAGTTGAATATTTGATTTCGGCATCGTCCATGGCGATCAGTTCCACTACCGCGGCATGCAGCTGGTTTTCATCACGCATGGGAGCGGTACATCCTTCGAGGTAGCTCACATAGGCACCTTCGTCGGCGATCAGCAGGGTGCGCTCAAACTGGCCGGTGCCCTGGGCATTGATCCGGAAATACGTGCTGAGCTCCATCGGGCAGCGAACACCTTTCGGGATATAACAGAAAGACCCGTCACTGAACACGGCTGCGTTCAGGGCCGAGAAAAAGTTGTCGGTAGCAGGCACCACGGAGCCAAGGTATTTTTTTACCAGCTCGGGGTGGTCCTGGATGGCTTCGCTGATTGAACAGAAAATAATTCCCTGCTCGGCCAGCTGGCCTTTGAAAGTGGTTGCAATGGATACGCTGTCGATCACCGCATCCACAGCCACACCGGAGAGGCGTTTCTGCTCGTCGAGCGAGATCCCCAGTTTCTCAAAAGTCTTCCGGAGTTCCGGATCGATATCATCCAGGCTGTCGACGGTAATCTTTTGTTTGGGGGCGGAGTAATAGATTATGTCCTGGTAATTGATTGCCGGGTAATCGATATTGGCCCAGTTGGGTTCTGTCATCTTCTGCCATTGGGCGAAAGCCTTCAGGCGCCAGTCAAGCATCCACTGCGGTTCATTCTTTTTCGCGCTGATAAAACGTATTGTGCTCTCATCCAGACCTTTAGGAGCTTCATCAGCCTCGATTTCCGTCACAAACCCGTATTTATACTCGCTTAAGACCTGCTCTTCAATACTGAGTTTTTCATCCATCATAATAGGGGGCGTTTAGGTCGTCTTCTAATTTGCGGCAAAAGTACCGCTATTTATACAAAAAAGTATAAATAAAGTTGGAAAAAACCGGCAGTGCTGGGGGCTATGGCGGTTGTCGTTTCCGGGTTCGCGGATTACCGCATTCATGGCGGTTTTCTTACATTGGGGAACGGAAACCAGTCTGTGACCGGTTATGGCGTTTAAACAATTGATATGTTATATTTTGAACGTGAAATGATCCGTCTCCGCGCGGAAATGGGTTATGATACGGAGAGCAGCCAGCGGGTGGTGCGCGCAAAAAACCTGATGGACCTTGATTATGCCGGGCCGCATTCGCTGGCGAGCCTGGCCCGCGGGGCGATGGTGTCCCCGTTTCATTTTGCGCGGCGGTTCAGGCGGCTATATGGTACCAGTCCCGCCCGGTACCTGACGGATGTCCGCATCCGAAAGTCGATGGCCCTGCTCAGTGAGGGACATTCGGTGCTGGATACGTGCTACCAGGTAGGGTTTGGGAGCCCGACCAGTTTTGCCGGATTGTTCAAACGGAAAACCGGGGTCAGTCCTTCCTCTTTCCGTTCGGCCGGTATTGTCCGCCTGGCAAAAAAAGCAGGATCGGAGAGGCAGGCTTCCGTATGATTTTGCAGATTGCAGGCACACTAAAAAAATACCAGGATGAAGGTTCGTTTGTTAAGTATTATGGTCGATGACCAGGAAAAGGCCGCCGCATTTTATACTTCCGTACTCGGCTTTGTAAAAAAACATGATATTCCGATGGGCGCCCATCGCTGGCTCACGGTGGTTGCTGCCGATGAACCGGATGGAACGGAAGTGGTACTTGAACCAATGGCGTTCGCGCCTGCGCGGGTGTACCAGCAGGAATTATTCAGCGCGGGGATCCCGGTGACCGGTTTCCTGGTGGACGATGTACAGGCAGAATATGACCGCCTTTTGAAGGCGGGTGTAAAATTCAGCATGGCACCCACCCTGATGGGAACGGTTACCATGGCGGTTTTTGAAGATACCTGCGGCAACCATCTCCAGGTTTTCCAGATGATGTAAGGCTTGCCTGCCCGGCAGCTGATGACATTTCACCCTGTTGACCGATGTATTCCCGGAACCAGGACTGTATGATCGTCCAATGAGTGGAAACACTGGAAAAATAGCACGCGATTGGGAGCAGGATTGATTTTTTAGGTATCTTTTGCCTGACTTTATGCGTCAGGAAAAAGCTACCACGAACCCCACCGCCCTGCAACAGATCGTTGCCATCAAGGCAGATGATAATCTCGTTTTGAAGGCCTTGTACCAGGAAAACTATCCCCGGGTGGAGAAGTTCGTCCTGGCCAATAACGGATCCGCCGACGAAGCGCGTGATCTTTTCCAGGAAGCCTTCATTGCCTGCTGGCGCAATATCCAGCTCGATCGTTTTGTTCCCGAAAATGACACCGCACTGGCCGGTTACCTGTACCGTATTGCAAGGAATAAATGGATGGACCACCTGCGCTCGGGGCGTTATCTCAAAACGGTACCGCTGGTGGAAGAGCAGGTTGACCAGCCGCAGGATGAGGAAGTGGAGCCGCAACAGGCGGCTTACCTGAAGGCGGTGCGGGAGAATTTTACGAAACTGGGCCGGAATTGCCAGGAGGTACTCACCCGGTTCTATTTTAAAAAGGAATCGATGGGTGAAATAGCCCAGGCATTCGACTGGACCGATGCCACCGCACGGAATACAAAATACCGCTGCCTGCAGAAGCTGAAGGATTTTTTAAAGACTAAATAGAAAACTTGGATCAATATCCTGACATATCACCTGAAGTACTCGAACGGATCGAGCGATACCTGACCCTCCGGATGGAGCCGGGCGAAACTGCTGCATTTGAATCGGAGCTGGATACAGACCCCGTGCTCCGGGCGCAGACCGCTGAAATCCGTTTGCTGATTACCGGCATCAGGGAGGTGTCGGTTGCGGAGCAAATGAAAGGCTTCCATGCCGGATTACAAGCGGGCAAACAGGAGGAGCAGGCGCCGCCTCGGATAGGCGGGCTGAAACGATGGCTGGTAGCGGCTTCTGTCATTGCGGTAGTGGGCATCGGGACATGGTTTGCCCTTGGTCGCGGACCACAGCAGAATGGGATCTATGCATCTTACTATGAAAAAGACCCGGGTCTTCTTTCGGCGATGGGTTCCACTTCCGATAATTATGACTTCGACCGGGCGATGATCGATTATAAAAAAGGGGATCATGCCGCCGCGATCAAAACCTGGGAGTTACTGGTGAAGTCATCGCCGGCAAATGACACGCTGAATTATTTCCTCGGATCCGCCTGGCTGGCGCAGGGTGATGCCCCGAAGGCATTGTCCTATTTCAATAAGGTAATCAGCACAGGCAAAAGTGTTTTCCTCGATGATACTTATTGGTATGCGGGTCTGGCATTGATCCGGGAAGACCGTAAAGCAGAGGCGGTGCCCCTGATTGAAAAATCGAAACGGGAAGAGAAAGGGGAGCTTTTGCAAAAGCTGCGCTAGTGGCCCCGCGGGTTGTCCGCTCGCGTTAATTCCTCCTCAGTTTTGTACGTTTTACTTTATTACCACGCGGTCCGGTAACAGTAGTAGTCTTGCGTGATACCTTACCACGTGGTCCCGTGACGGTTGTGGTGGTCCTGGTGGAGCGATACCTCGTCACATTCGCCGAATGACGATGTGCGACAGTAACTGATGTTACGCGGGCAGGGCGGTAAAACACACGCGCACGTGTGACACGACGGGTAGTCACAATTGCATACCGTGGTCCATATACAACGCGACGCGGATGGAATACTGCGAAACTGACCGGTCGCCACGGACGCCACCACATCGGGTGAGCCCGCCAGCGGAACGGTGAACGCCATGCCACATAAGCTGGCGCATAAACATAACGCACCGATGGCCATAACCACACATTTACAATGACACCATTGTATTCAACGAATGCGGGACCGTGTTCTTCCCGGTTGCCGGTCAGGAAGGCAGCGGCATCACCTTCGGTCGGTTCCACAATCGTTTCTTCCCCATAAATATCTTCATCACCCACTATCTGCAGCACGGCCGTGGACTCGCCGGTTTTTTCGAGCTCGATCGTTGCAATATCCTGGTCTTCGGTTTCCGAGACCGCCACCTGAAGGACAAACACATGCAGGTCGCCCTCTTTTTTATCAATGACTTTTACATAGTCTGTCTCACCATCGGCATTGAGGTCAAGATTGTTCGCATCATTGCCTTCCGTATTGAGCAGCTTCTCAAAATCTTCGGGGGAGGATGCTTTTTTGAAAAGGTCAAGAGCAGCTGCGAGACTGAACTGGTCCCCTGGAAGTCCCGTAGAGTCTGCATCCTGTGCATTTGCCGTGCTGATGGATAAACCACCGGCAAGGGTGCAGATAAGTAATTTCCTGAAAGGTTTCATAATGTCGGTGTTTGGGGTATGAGACCTGCTGATACTGCCAGGGTTTAACATACCATTCATAAAAGATTGGATTCATGGATAAAATACATCATAACTCCCGGACCTGCAATGGTCCCCGCGATATTGCTTATATTTCAGGACACAATTGTTTTTATGGGAAAAATAATGCTAACGATCGTTTTGCTGTGTAACGCCCTTTTTGGTTTTTCACAATCAAAACAAGTCCCCCTGGTAAAAGTAGCAGTGGCTGAATTGCACCAGGCCATGATTGATGCCAACGGGGAAGTGCTCGGCCGGATTGTAGTGGACAGCCTTAACTACGGACACAGCACCGGTATGGTAGAAGGTAAACAACAGTTTATTTCACGAATTGTATCGGGCCAGTCAGGCTGGGTCACGATCGACATCAAAGATCAGGTCATTACCATCAGCGGAAAAACCGCCATCGTGCGGCATATCCTGCACGCAACTACCGATGACAACAATAAACCCGGTGAGGTCAACCTGCGGGTCATGCAGGTGTGGCAGAAAGATAAAGGCGGATGGAAACTTTTTGGCCGGCAGGCCATGAAGATGTAACGATCGGTTACGTTATCGATTGCGTAGAAAAAGGGCCGGCAGGACCAGTGCTTGTTGGCTGGCAGACTTAAATTGTAAGCCGGGATCCACCACGGCGGAGCCCCGGGCAGAAATGTATACGAAATGAAAAAGACAGCCTGGTTAGTATGCCTCCTTGTTTGCCTCCGGACCAATGCCCAGCAGCGTAATGCCGGTGTGCAGATGGCCGATGCGGCAATAAGTGCATTTAACGACAGCAGTTCCATCAGCTCCGGCAGGACGGACGCCGCAAAAATTTCCATCCTGTTATTATCGCTCGAAGCAGTTTGGGATGCCACCGGCAACGGCAAATATTTCAGCTATATAAATAAAACAGCCGACCAGCTCGTGCATACAGATGGTTCGCTGAAACTATTACCAGCAGGTGATGCTTCCGCTGCAGCACAGATCCTGCTGGCTTATGAGGTCACAAAAAAAGACCGCTATCGCAAAGCAGCGGAGACCATTTTCCGTTCAACCATCAATCTGCCCCCGGGAAATACAGCCGCCATCAAAGTCGCGGAAGCCCTGGCGTTTAATGCGGCCTATACCAGCCTCTTCCAGCTGGACTCTTTGTACCCCGCTATACTTGCGGGTTTCAGGAGTCTGCAACAGCGAACCCTCACATATGAAGAAAGGCCATTGCTTTCCCTGTCGCTACTGTATGCCCTTGATAAAATACCAACGGATAAAAAAATTTGGAAAGACCTGCTGACGATGCTGCAGGCTGATGCAAAAAAACTCCGGCTCGCACAGGATACGGCCACCGGTAAATGGCCCGCAGCCGGCAAAACCGATGAAGCCGGTGAATACGCAACCACTGCGCTCATTGCTTACATTTTTGCAAAAGGGGCACGGCTCGGTTACGTCGAAGCCGAATACGCGAGGCTCTCCAGGAAGTCATACGACTATATCCAGCAGCAGTTCCGTGGTGCGAAAACAACAACCGGTCGTGGTGAAAAAGGGAGTACGGATCCAGGTCCAGGTAACGCAGTTCCTTCAAAAGGCAGCAAAACATCCAATGGGCGGGTGCGCCCGAAACCCGCAAACCAGGTAGCGGAAGATAAAAAGACCGGTACCAACGACAGGGAGACAACCACCGCGAAAACGGCCGGTAGACGGATCTCCTCGCTCCGCGAATCATTTATGAATGACCCTGCACGTGTCGGATCGTTTATCCTGCTTGCCACCGAAATAGAAAAACAGGAAACTGCAGCAGTGGGCAAAGGAAAAAAAGTACTGCTCGATTATTATTACAATAACGAATGGCAGAAAAATGCCTTCGGCAAAGAGGAACGCTGGCATTATACCCTGGAAGACCGCTCCAACAGCGGCTATCATATGCTCGGGGAAATATTCCGTGCACAGGGCGCGACGATTACCAGTCTGCAGGGCTCCGCCGCCGACCTGACCAGGCAACAGGTTTCCATGTATATTATCGTAGATCCGGACACGGAAAAGGAAACCCCCGATCCGCATTTCCTGCTGAAAGAAGATATCAGATATATCAAACAATGGGTGGACGCCGGCGGCGTACTGCTGCTGATGGGTAACGACAAGGGCAATGCAGAATTTACCCACCTGAATGAACTGGCTGCGGAATTCGGTCTCCGGTTCAACGAAGACAAACAGAACACCGTAATCGACGATACGTTTGAACAGGGTGTGGTGATGACACCCGCTGGCAGCAGGGTATTTGGTGAAAAAACCAGGAAACTTTTCATCAAGGAGTTCAGTTCGCTCGATGTGAAGGCTCCGGCTGAAACCGTCTTAGCCAAAGGCGATATCAATGTGATGGCCGTAGCCGCTTCCGGTAAAGGCTTTGTGGTAGCACTTGGTGATCCCTGGATTTATAATGAATATATCGATGGCCGGAAACTGACTCCCGATTTTGAAAACTACCCGGCTACAATGGAATGGGTAAAGTGGATGCTGGGACTGGCAAAAAAATCACCCGTTGAAATCGAAAGTCCCGTGCAGAAAACGAACTAGCAGCCAACCGGACAAGGCCGGCACCCGAACCAAAAAAAGCTTGTGATGAAAAAATTCCTCGACGAAAATTTTTTACTGAAGACCCCCACTGCGGAGCGACTCTATCACGGGTTCGCAAAGGATCTTCCCATTATCGATTATCATTGCCACCTGCCGCCGGAACAGATTGCCGCTGATACATCGTTTGAAAATATTACACAACTCTGGCTCGCAGGTGACCATTACAAATGGCGTGGGATGCGGGCCAACGGGGTGGATGAAACATATTGTACCGGTGGGGCAAGCGACTGGGAGAAGTTCCGTGCCTGGGCCGGGACCGTGCCCTATACCATGCGGAACCCGCTGTACCACTGGACCCATCTTGAACTACAACGTTATTTCGGGATCAATGAACTGCTGGATGCCGGTAGTGCGCGCAGGATCTATGATGCATGTAATGAACAACTGAAATCAAAAGAATTCTCCGTTCGCAATCTCCTGCGAAGGATGAATGTGGAAGTGGTGTGTACCACGGATGACCCGGTGGACTCCCTTGCCCATCACCAGGTAATAAAAGACAGCGGATTTGAAATACCGGTCCTGCCTGCCTTTCGTCCGGACAAAGCCATGAACACCGGGGACACAACGGCGTTCAACCAATACGTCACGGCGTTGGGTGCTGCATCCGGCATGGCCATCGAAGGATTTGATGATTACCTTGCTGCACTCCGCAAACGCCATGAATTTTTTGCCACCATGGGTTGCGTGATTTCCGATCACGGGATCGAAGAGTTTTATGCAGACGATTATTCCGATGAAGAGATCAGCGGTATCTTTAACCAGGCACGAAGCGGTATCCACCTGGACTCAACGAAGGTGAATAAGTTCCGCTCGGCGATGCTGCACCAGTTTGCCCTGTGGGACTGGGAAAAGGGTTGGGTACAGCAATACCATTTTGGTGTGATCCGGAATAACAATACCCGGATGATGAAATCGCTCGGTCCGGATACCGGCTGGGATTCGATGGGTGATTTCAACCATGCAAAAAATACCGCGAAATTCCTTGACCGGCTTGACCGGGAAAATAAACTCACAAAAACAATCCTGTACAACCTGAATCCATCAGACAATGAAATGCTGGCAACCATGACCGGCAACTTCAACGATGGTTCATCTGCAGGCAAAATCCAGTGGGGATCCGCCTGGTGGTTCCTCGACCAGAAGGATGGTATGACCAGGCAGCTGAATACCTTGTCAACCATGGGTCTGGTCAGCCGTTTCGTCGGTATGCTGACTGATTCACGGAGTTTCCTGTCGTTCCCCCGTCATGAGTATTTCCGCAGGATCGTCTGCGACCTGTTTGGCGATGATGTGGAAGCAGGTGAACTGCCGGATGATATCGAATGGCTCGGCAAGCTGGTGCAGGATATCTGTTACTACAATGCAAAGAATTATTTTAACTGGGCCTCCCCCGGAAAAGGAAAATCCACACCAGGGGGCCAGTTGCATCAATAATAACGTATGGTTTTTTGTTTTGGTGAATTGTTATTGCGGATGTCGCCGGTGCTCGATGGCGAATGGATCAGTTCCGCTTCCATGCCGGTGTATGTAGGCGGGGCGGAGCTCAATGCAGCTACTGCGCTGGCCAACTGGAAGATTCCCGTTGGCTACTGTACCGCACTGCCGGATCATTACCTCGCCGATGAAATCATTACTGCGATCCGTGCAAGGGGTATTGATCCATCACCCATCCACCGCTCAGAGGGGAGGATCGGGGTGTATTATTTACCACAGGGTGCCGACCTGAAAAATGCCGGGGTGATCTACGACCGTGCCGGGTCTGCCTTTGCTGGCTTGCAGCCGGGTGTGATCGATTGGGACAAAACCCTGGCGGGATACAGCTGGTTTCATTTCAGTGCTATCAGCCCTGCATTGACAACACATACGGCGGCACTTTGTCTGGAAGCGCTGGAAGCCGCATCCAGACTGGGTCTCACCATCTCGGTTGACCTGAACTATCGCGCCAAACTCTGGCAGTATGGGGTGCGGCCACCGGATATAATGAATGTGCTGGTAAAACATTGCCATGTTGTGATGGGAAATACCTGGGCGGTGGAAAGCCTGCTGGGTATTCCATCACCGATCAGCGACAGTGCGGGCCGGAGCACATCCGAATTGGTCAGTGCTGCAAAAGAGAGCATGGTTATGGTGCGCGAAAGCTATCCATTGGTTAAAACCATCGCGTATACCTTCCGGCTGGCGGATGAATACTTCGCGGTTATTGATCAGCAGGGGGAGGTGCAGGTATCCGGTCATTTCCGCATTACCGATGTGGTGGATCGCGTGGGTTCGGGTGATTGTTTTATGGGCGGTCTTATTTATGGATTGTATAACGGTTCCACTGCGGAGGAGACCATCGATTTTGCCGCGGCTGCAGCGGTTGGTAAACTGCATGAGCAGGGTGATGCCAGCCGCCAGTCAGCAGAAGATGTAAAAAAAGTTTTGAATACACTTTCAATCAAAGCAAATGGATAACCAGGAAAATTTTATAGCACAGGTGAAAGAACAGGGGATACTGCCCCTGTTTTACCACAATGACCCGGTGGTATGTGTGGAGGTGGTGAAAGCCCTCTATAAAGCGGGCGTGCGGGTGATAGAATTTACCAATCGTGGCGAAGCCGCGCTGGACAATTTCCGTGTGCTGGCTGCATTAAAGTCAGAGCTCGAAGGGCTGGTGATTGCCGTGGGCACTATCCGCACTGCAGAACAGGCACGCAGGTTTATCGACGCCGGTGCCGATTTCCTGATCAGTCCCGTGTTTGATGCCGATGTGGCCGATATCGCTTATATCAACAAGGTATTGTGGATTCCGGGTTGTATGACACCGACCGAAGTCCACGAGGCAGGTAAGGCAGGATGCAGGCTGGTAAAGGTTTTCCCGGGAAATGTAGTAGGGCCGGCGTTTGTGAGCGGTGTCAGGGAATTGTTTCCGGAAATAGAATTCATGCCAACCGGTGGTGTGGAAATTGAAAAGGAAAATATGTTTGCCTGGTTTAATGCGGGGGTCTGTGCCGTGGGGCTTGGAAGTAAACTGGTGACGAAAGCTATACTCGAGAACAGGGAATATTTCCGCATTACCGATCTCACCGAAAAGGCGCTGGACCTGGTGAAGCAGTACCGCGAGTAACAAACAACGATCTAACGACACTGTATGAAACAACAAATCGGGCGGTTCAGGTGGACTATCTGCGCCCTGCTTTTCTTCGCAACGACCGTTAACTATCTTGACCGGCAGGTGCTGAGTTTACTGCAGCCAAAACTGGAAGAGATTTTTAAATGGACCAATACCGACTACGCAAATATCACCGCAGTTTTCCAATTCACCTACGCCCTCTCCATGCTGGTCGCGGGCAGGATCGTTGACCGGCTTGGTACAAGATGGGGGTATGCCTGGTCCATTATCATCTGGTCACTGGGTGCAATGGTCCATGCATTTGCTATTCCGATGGGTGAGGCGGCAGTGAGTGCACTCGGGTTTGCCGGGGTAGGTGCGCTGTCGGTATCGGTTGTGGGTTTCATGCTGGCGCGGGCAGTGCTTGCATTTGGTGAAGCCGGTAATTTCCCCGCAGCCATCAAGGCAACAGCAGAATATTTTCCAAAAAAGGAGCGCTCGTTAGCTACCGGTATATTCAACTCAGGTGCAAATATCGGGGCGGTGCTCGCACCCCTGACCGTGCCATGGATTTACCAGCACTGGGGCTGGGAAGCGGCCTTTATTTTTGTTGGCGTCATTGGGTTTGTGTGGTTATTTTTCTGGTTATTCCTCTATGAAAAACCGGAAAAGCAAAAATTGCTGAAAGCTCCTGAACTCGCCTACATCAACAGTGATAACGAACATAACGATAGCGCACAGAATATAAAAAGTGAAACGGATGTGGTAGCAGCACCTGTGATACCAGAAGTACCTGCGAAGGTTTCGTGGATCCGGCTGCTGGGTTACCGGCAGACCTGGGCATTTGCGATCGGGAAATTCCTGACCGATGGTGTATGGTGGTTTTTCCTCTTCTGGTTACCCGCATACCTGAAAGCTCAGTTTGGGATGACCGGTTCGAGTATCCAGTTGCCCCTGGCATTGTTGTATACAATGGCCATGATCGGCAGTGTTGGCGGAGGCTGGTTCCCGATGTATTATATTAAAAAGGGGCTGCAGCCGTATGATGGCCGGATGAAGGCAATGTTCCTGATCGCCTGTTTTCCGCTGGTGGTACTCCTGGCGCAACCACTTGGGGATATTAGTTTCTGGATCCCCGTATTCCTGATCGGTGTCGGTGCTTCAGCACACCAGGCATGGAGCGCAAACATCTTCACGACCGTGTCGGATATGTTCCCGAAGAAAGCGATAGGTTCGGTGGTGGGTATAGGGGGCATGGCAGGTGGTATGGGCGGGGTAGTGATGTCTAAACTTGGTGGTGGGTTATTTGACCATTACAAGGCTTTGGGTCATATACAAACAGGTTATACCATTATGTTTACGATCTGCGCCGTATCCTACCTTGTAGCCTGGTTTATTATGAAATCACTGGTGCCCAAATACAGGCCTATCAATGACCTTTGATAAACGAAAAAGTCCCCGGGATTTATAAACCCGGGGACTTGTTTTATACGATCAGCTTATCAGTTTTTGGAACCGGTAAGTGTGCTGACACTGTTCTTTACAAACTCCGTCAGTTCAGCACCCGTCAGCATTCCCTGCGACAGCAGTCCGAGGTCAAATGCCTGGCGGGCAAGTTTGCTTTTTTCTGTTTCGTCTTCCAGTGAAAGGATTCGGTTGATCAGCGGGTGGTTGCCATTTACGGTAACCTTATAGTTATCCGGCATTGAACCATAGAAGCTCATTCCCCCACCGCCCATTGCAGCCATGTCTTTCATGCGGCGCATGAACTCGTCCATGGTAATGGTTACCGGCAGTTCGTCCGGTGAAAGACTCTCCACCGCTACATTCATCCCGGGTTTGGTGATTGTTTTTTCAAACACGGTTTTCACGGATGCCTGCTGGTCTTCGGTGAGGACCGATGCAATCGTTTCATCTTTCGAAATCAGCGTATCTGCCGTACCGGAGTCAACACGTTTTACCTGTGTTTTTTCCAGTTTACGTTCGAGGTGGCTGATGAAATGATTGTCCAGCGGACCTTCCATCACCAGTACATCATAACTCCTTGCCTGGGCGGACTGGATAAAGGAATCCTGTTTTCCAGGGTCAGTGGCATAGAGGTAAATCACATTGCCATCCTTATCGGTCTGTAACGGTTTTACTTTCTCTGCATATTCATCAAGCGTGAAGTGTTCACTCTTTGTATTGTTGAGCAATACAAACTCTTTACCCTTGTCGAAGAACTTATCGTCGGTAATCATCCCGTACTTTACAAACAGGCCGATATCAGGCCATTTTTCTTCGTATGCCTTGCGGTCTTTTTTGTAGAGCTCGGATAATTTATCACCTACTTTTTTTGTGATATAGGTGTTGATTTTTTTCACGTTACCATCCGCCTGCAGGAAACTCCGCGATACGTTGAGCGGGATATCCGGCGAATCGATCACACCGTGCAGCAGCATCAGGAACTCCGGAACGATATCCTTTACTTCATCCGTGATGAATACCTGGCGGCTGAAAAGTTTGATTTTATTGGGTTTCAGGTCCATGTCCTTTTTCACTTTCGGGAAATACAGGACACCGGTGAGGTTGAACGGATAGTCCACGTTGAGGTGGATCCAGAACAGCGGCTCCTCCGCGAAGGGGTACAGTTCCTGGTAGAACCGTATATAGTCGTCGTCGGTCAGCGAAGAGGGGGATTTGGTCCAGATCGGGGTGGTGTTGTTGATGATATTGTCTACTTCCACCTGTTTGCTCTTCGGTTTTCCTTCTTCATCTTCCCCATCCGGCTCCGATTCACTTTTGGTGCCAAATTTAATCGGCACGGGAAGGAAAGAACAGTACTTGTTCAGGATTTCGCGGAGACGGCTTTCTTCGAGGAATTCTTCCGACTCGGCATTTACATGCAGGATGATATCGGTACCGCGCTCGCTACGGGTGCCGTCGGTGAGTTCAAATTCGGTGCTGCCATCGCTGAACCAGCGAACCGGTGCAGCGCCTTCCTGGTAGGAGAGGGTCTGGATCTCCACCTTCTCAGCCACCATAAAGGCGGAGTAGAAGCCGAGACCGAATTTCCCGATCAGCTCGTTGGCATCTTTTGAATCCTTGAATTTCTCCACGAATTCCGTTGCCCCTGAAAAGGCAATCTGGTTGATGTATTTTTTGATCTCATCTGCGGTCATACCAAGACCCCTGTCGCTGATGGTGATCGTTTTCTGGTCCTTGTCAAATGCCACTTCCACGCGAAGCTCACCGAGTCCCCCTTTGTACTGGCCAAGTGAAGACAGGCGTTTGATTTTCTGCGTGGCATCCACGGCATTGGATACCAGCTCGCGCAGGAAAATCTCATGGTCAGAGTACAGGAATTTCTTGATGATCGGGAAGATATTCTCCGTGTGTATCGAGATAGTACCTTTTTCTTGCATAAAATCTGTTTTGTGAATTTTAAGGTTCAGCCCCTATTATCAAGGCTTGTTCCAGATAGTCCGGGCTGGACAAACTGGCAGCAAAAATAATCCTTCCGGCCCGGTCGCGCCTTGAGTTTCCGGTGCCTTTGCTAAATTTGGGAATGGAACCAGCAAAATTCAGGGAGACGCTGCAAAACCGTCAGCCCGAAACCGGCCAGAATATATACCTGCAGGCACTTTGGTATGATGCAAAGGGGGATTGGGAGCGGTCCCATGAGCTGATCCAGGACCTGCCTGACCCGGCTTCTGCCAGGATTCATGCCTACCTGCACCGGCAGGAAGGTGACCAGGGTAACGCCCTGTACTGGTACCGCCGGGCCGGGGTGCCTGCTTTTAACGGGTCGCTGGAAGCGGAATGGGAGAAGCTGGTCACGGAACTTGGCTAAGCTACCATCAGGGATTGGCGGGACAAACTATGCCCGACCCATCTGGTCAAGCCGCTTTGAAATATTCTCCATCATTTCCACTTGCAGCCGTTGTATTTCGATCAGGCGTTTATTCTGGTGATTCAGGATATAGTCCATTTTTTCATGCAGCATACGGATCTCCACTTCAGCTTTCAGGTTGGTCATGTAGTCCTGTTCGGCTCGCTCGCGGTCTTTTTCTTCGGTCCGGTTCTGGCTCATCATTATGATGGGTGCCTGTATAGCCGCAGTGCAACTGAGAATCAGGTTGAGCAGGATGAAGGGATAGGGATCAAACCCCTTATTGTTGAACAACACGACATTCACTGCCATCCATGCAATGAGTACGGCGAAAAAAGAGATGATAAATTTCCAGCTGCCGCCGAATGCCGCAACCTTATCCGCCAACCGGCTGCCCAACCCAGGGTCAGTTGTCTTTTTCTTTTTCGGGGAAATAAATCTATGCTGGCTGATGCTGCGTGCGACTGACTTTTCCACTTCACCGAGTTCACCGGTTTCCTCGCGGATGAGGTGTTCGATGTATTCCCGACGGCAACTGCCCAGTTCGTCCGCACTCAGTAGCGTGGTATCAGTGATATCGGCCCGGTGCTGCCGGATAAAATCGTCGAATGAGTAATTAACGGCGTTTCTGTGTTTATTCATTTATGCAGACCGCCGCATGGTTATTGTGCGGCGTAAATCTTCCCGATATTGTCCCTGAACTTTTCCATGATCACCTTCCGTTTCATGGATAGTTTGGGAGTCATTTCACCTGTATCCACACTCCATTCATTGCAGAGCAGTTCAAACTTTTTGATCTGTTCCACATGGTTGAAGTTTTCATTGTACTTGTCCACCGTTTCCCGCATGAGTTTGAGTACTTCGGGATTACAGATGGCATCCTCCTTTGTAGTAAAGGCCAGGTCGTGTTCCTTCATCCATTCCTTCAGCATCGGCATGGAGGGCACAATCAGCGCACCTACAAATTTTTCGCCGGCACCTACCACCAGGATCTGTTCGATCAGGCGGCTTTCCTTCATTTTATTTTCGATCGGTTGCGGGGCAACATATTTGCCACCGCTGGTTTTGAACAGTTCTTTTTTGCGGTCCGTGATTTTGAGGTTTTTCCCTTCGAACACGCCGATATCCCCGGTCAGTAACCAGCCATCCCTCATGGTTTCGGCTGTCAGGTCGGGCCGCTTGTAATAACCCTGCATCACAGATGCGCTGCGGGTAAGGATTTCGCCGTCCTCTGCCAGTTTTACTTCCACACCATCAATGGGTGGTCCCACCGTTCCGAAATGCGGGTCGCCCTTGCGGTTGACACAGATAACAGGGCTGTTTTCCGTTGGTCCGTAACCCTCATACACCGGGATGCCGGCGGCGGTAAAGATGCGGAGAAGTTTGGAAGATGCGGCTGCGCCGCCCGTAATGATAAAACTGATTTTTCCACCGAGCGCTTCGCGCCATTTGCTGAAGACCAGCTTGCGTGCGATCCCGAGCTGGAAATTATAAAATGCCGATTTTCCCGATGTTTCATATTTCAGTCCCAGACCCACGCTCCAGAAAAACAAGGCCCGCTTTATTCCTTTCAGTTCATTTCCTTTGCCCATGATCCGTTCGTACACCTTTTCGAGCAGGCGCGGTACGGTGGTAAAGCCATCCGGTTTAACCTCGCGGAGGTTGTCGGCGATCGTCTCCATACTTTCCGCATAATAGATGCTGATACCACTAAAGAGATAGATATAGGTCACCATCTTTTCGAAAATATGGTTCAGTGGCAGGAAGCTGAGCACCTTCTGGTCCGGTGCGTCGGGGAATGGAAAGCTCTGTCTTGAGAAATAGATATTGCTGAAAATATTTGCGTGGCTCAGCATTACACCCTTTGGTGTACCGGTAGTTCCCGATGTGTAAATAATCGTGGCAGTATGGGTATTGGGAACTGATTTTTTTATATCGTCCAGCTCCTGCTGTTCCCCGCCGGATGGGTCAACCAGCAGATCCCTGTAATTGTTGCTGCCTGCTATTTCATCAAAAGTATACACGTTGGTAATGGAGGGTACATTACCAATCACACTGTTTACTTTTTCCAGCAATGCGGCATCTGCAACAAATATGATTTTTGCCTGTGCATCATTGAGGATAAATTCAAGTTCGAGTGGATTTGTGGTCGGGTAAATCGGCACCAGTACTGCACCAAGCTGCTGCACGGCGAGATCGGTAAAGATCCATTCCGGGCGGTTCTGGCTGATGATGGCCACCTTATCGCTGCTGTCGGCGGTAAAATTATTGCCGCTGATCCCTTTCCGGCGCAGGCCGGCGGAAAAACGGTTGACAAGTGTATCTACTTCCTGTGTTGAGTAACCTTTCCAGCTGCCATTGCTTTTGGCATTGAGCATATCGGTCTTGGGAAACTTTTCCAGCTGGAGACGGACGGCATCAAATAACCGGTAATTGGGGAATTCCATATCGCAAAGCCTTATTTAGAATATGAGCGCATCATG
The DNA here is from genome assembly GCA_004173355.1 of Chitinophagaceae bacterium. Classification (GTDB taxonomy): domain Bacteria; phylum Bacteroidota; class Bacteroidia; order Chitinophagales; family Chitinophagaceae; genus JBEVJC01. The sequence goes on from SEAD01000006.1 coordinate 63,773, forward strand.
ATCTTTTCTACGCGGACAAATTAGTCAAAATTCAAAACATAAAAAAGCCTGCATCCCGGCGGGACAGGCTTTTACAGAAATCTTATGTCTGCCGGCCGCCTGGATAGTCCGGACGACGCTTTGCTCCTGATTATTTTGGCTGGTAGTATTGTCCGGCCGGCATTTTAAACACCCGGTTACGGAAGAACTTATCCAGTTTTTCGAATTGTTCCGCATGTGATTTTGTCCAGCTGTCGTAGGCCGCCAGGTTTTCGGCTGCACCGAAAAGCCACTGGTTGTAAGCTTCAAACAAACCTTCGCGGAGCAGCAGGCGTTGTTCGTCAAACAGGCGGAACGGGTATTTTGCCGCGTTTTCCTTGTACCATTCCAGGAGGAATTTGATCCGTACCTGTGTGAGTACTTCCACATTGATGCCGCGGTTGACCATCAGTGATTGTTTGGCCATAGTACCCAGGAACGCGCGCGCAAATTCACTCTTGTTTTTTTCCTGGCCTTTCAGGATATCCACGTCTTCAAAAAGTTTTTCCTTGTAACCTTTCAGCAGCATTTCCTTCATAGCGGTACCGCGCTGGGAGAGGCTTTCCATGTTTACGAAAATCTCACCATAGATCAGGTTCCAGACTTTTTCCTTTGTATAAAAATAGTAGAGGGCTGCATTGTAATAATTCCCGCTGTACGACGGGTCCACCTGGATCCCTTTCTCCCAGTAGTCAATTGCGGAAAAGTTTTTCGAAGACCAGAGCAGCTCACCGTATTCACTGTAGAGCGGACCGCTCTGCGGGAATTTTTTCAGCCCTTTTTTGTACATCTTGTCGGCTTCCTTCACCTGTTCCAGTGCCTTGTATACATTACCGGCGATCTGGTAGCTCACCACATCTGCGTTATCATTATCCAGCAACACTTTCACGCCGTCCTGCGCATTGGCATAATCACGTTTGTAGAAGTAACTCATCACGAGTTCCTTCTGCATATCCACGTTTTTGGAATCAGCCTGCAATGCGCGTTTTAATACGATGATGGCATTATCGAAATCACCTGCGCGCATGTAGGTACGCGCCGATTCGAGTGGTGTCTGCGCGGCGGTTGCGGCAGGCTGCTGTGCGATGGATGCGGTCACCGTGAGAATGGCAGTAAAAAGGGCCAGGAATAACTTCATAATATAGTGTTAAGTAACAGTTCGATTACCAGATAGCAGTTTCCCCGCGGGGGTTGCATCTGTCTTTACCCGATCACATGCGTGAGCAGGCCATCCCGGAGTTTTGGTTCAAACCAGGTGCTTTTCGGAGGCATTACATTACCGCTGTCGGCGATGTCAAAAAGTTGCCTGATAGTGACCGGATATAAGCTGAATGCTACTTTCATTTCGCCGCTGTCCACCCTTTTTACAAGTTCTTTCACCCCGCGGATACCGCCCACAAAATCGATGCGTTTGTCGGTGCGCTGGTCTTTGATGCCAAGCAGTTTATCGAGGATGTTTTCCGACAGGATCGATACATCCAGGACGCCCACGGGATCAGTCTGGTAAGTGCCTGGCCGTGAATTGAGGACGTACCACTTTTTATCCAAATACATGCCGAACTGGTGCAGTTCCGCCGGTTTTACCGCATCACCCGCTTCCGTTACGGTGAAGTCTTTTTCGATTGCCTTCAGCAGGTCGGCGGCAGTATGTCCGTTGAGGTCTTTCACCACCCGGTTGTAATCGAGGATAGCGAGTTCGCTTGCAGGGAAGATCGTGGTCAGGAAGTATTGTGCCGCATCGCTGCCCGGCACCGACTTGCTCACTTTTGCTGCGGAAGCAGCGCGGTGGTGGCCATCGGCGATATAGGTTGCCGGTACTTTTTCGGCAAAGAGGCTGGTGATTTTTTCCACCACGGATGATTCGTTGACTGACCAGATCGTGTGACCGATCCCGTCGTCTGCCACGAAATCATACAAGGCATCATGGCTGCTTTTCCAGTCAGTGATCAGCTCATCGAGTTCCGCCACATTGTTATATGCAAGGAATACGTTGCCGGTCTGTGCCAGGATGGTGCGCATGTGATCGATCCGGTCCTGTTCTTTTTCAGGGCGGGTGAACTCATGTTTCTTTATCACATCATTGAAATAGTCTTCCACGGCCGATACACATACAAGACCGGTCTGGCTGCGCCCGTCCATGACAAGGGTGTAGATGTAGTAGCAGTCGCGTGTTTCGGTAAAGAGGATATTATCGTCGATAAACTGTTTCAGGTTGTCTTTTGCTTTTTCATAAACTTCCGGACTGTGCAGGTCGGTGTCCGAAGGCAGGTCGATCTCGGCCTTGGTGATATGCAGGAAGGAAACCGGGTTGCCGGCTGCTTCGGCAGCTGCCTCTTCACGGTTCAGAACATCGTAGGGACGGGATGCTACAGCTGGTGCCTGTTGCGGGTTTGGTCGGAGAGCTTTAAACGGGTTGATGATAGCCATGGAGTGATAATTGGTTTATCCTTTTGTTTGTGCGAAATGTTTCATGAGGTCAGTCAGTGCGCTGAGGTTTTCGAGGCTCATTGCATTGTACATTGATACACGGAAACCACCAACGGTGCGGTAACCTTTGATACCATACATTCCTTCTTTTTTACAGAGATCGAGGAATTCGGTTTCCACAACGGGGTCCTTCGCGACAAATACGGCATTCATATGGCTGCGGTCTTCCAGGGCAACGGTGCCACGGAATAAGGGCAGTGAGTCAAGTGTATCGTAGAAATGTTTTGCTTTTTCCTCATTCTTCTTTTCGATCAGTGCCACGCCGCCATTCTTCTTTACCCAACGGAGGGTCAGCAGGCAGACATATACTGCAAATACCGGCGGGGTGTTGAGCATGGAGCCGTTTTCGATATGCAGGCGGTAATCCATCATTGCGGGGATTCTGCGATCAACCGTGCCGAGGATATTTTTATCAACCACCACAAGGTTGACGCCTGCCGCGCCTACATTTTTCTGGGCACCGGCATAGATCAGGCTGAATTTGTTGAAATCGAGTTCTCGGCTCAGGATATCACTACTCATATCGGCGACCAGTGGCACATTATAATTATAGAATGGCTGGAGGTCACGCCATTGTGTACCATATATAGTGTTATTGGTAGTGATATGCAGGTATCGCGATGTAGCCGGCACATGGAATCCTTTCGGCAGGAAGGTATAACCCTCGTCCTTGCTGCTGGCCACTGTTTCCACATGCCCGAAGATTTTCGCTTCCTTGGTAGCCTTGCTGCCCCAGACATCGGTGTCGGTGTAAGCCGCCACATCATTTTCATTGAGCAGGTTCATCGGGATCTGGAAAAACTGGGTGGACGCTCCGCCGTGAAGGAAGAGCACTTCGTGGTCATTGTCCAGTTTCATCAGTTCCCTGACCAGGCTCCGGGCCTCATCCATTACTGCCTGGAATGCCGGTGTGCGGTGGCCGATTTCGAGGATCGAGAGCCCCGACCCGTTAAAATCAAGGATGGCACGGCTGGCTTCTTCGAATACTTCTTTAGGGAGGATAGAGGGACCTGAGTTGAAATTGTGAACCACGGGGTTAATATTTTATGACCTTTACCAGAGGATGCAAATGTAGGAAAATATAGAAGCATCAGTGGTCACCCGATTCGCCTGCTTTTTTCCATGCCTGGTTCAGTTCCTCAAAATCACGCAGGTCGTTTTCGCCAAATCCCCTGTCGGACAGCTTGCCCAGGTCCGGCTGCCCGGCATTTACCCATGCCGTGTACCAGAAACTGGCAACGGAAAAGATGGAAACCCGCATGCGGCGTTCCACCATGCCCTTCATGGAGGCATCATAGGCCCTTGTGTAGGCCGAGGAATACTGGCGCGTGACCACTGAATTCCGTTCCTCGAAGCTGTACACCTGGTCCGCCGGAAACCGCGCGGAGAGCGCTTTTTCGGTCTTGAGTACCGTGTCCACCGCCGCAGCGCTTTCCAGCAGGCGGTCCCAGCTGTAACGCAGCGGGTCGCGGATATAGGCTGCCTGGCCGATAAAAAAATCCCATTCACGGTCTGCAAGCAGCTCCGGCACCCGGCTTTCCCAGAAACCATGGATGCCTTTCTGGTTGGTGTACTGGCCGTTATGGTTACGGGTGGCATGCAGGGGTACATGTGAGTCGGCGATATAATGGCCAAGCTCTGCCGAGTTTTTCAGGATGCGCGCCGGGTCCTTGTCGCGGAAGGCCGCGGTGAGTCGTGCCAGCATGACCTGGATCCACCAGGGTACGATACCATGGGCATTGAGGGTATCTGCGGTATACCGTTCCACTGCCCGGTTCCACTCGCGTGGCAGTGAATCATAGGGGTAGGTCCCGTAGCGGTCGATATCCAGGAAATGCCGCGGGGCTTCGGCGGTCACCGCATAACGTCGTTTGTCCGGATCCACGGCATGTTCCTGCAGGAAGCCGATATGTTTTTTATAAAACAGCAGCATTTCCGGAGGGAGCAGGAACACTGCATAGTAATTGATCTGGCGGTGGCCATAAAAGCCCCAGCAGAAGCAGGTATGGGCGGTGAGCAGGATTGCCGCAGCAGCTAAAAGAGATTTCATGTGTTACGATAGTTAAGGGTTATCGTAACAGTAAACAGTGATGTGTAACCGGTGCCGGGTAAAAGCAACCGCCCTATTTCAATGGTGGCTGTGCTTCTTCGAGGGTGACAGGCGTTTCATCCTCAAGGTCCACCACCCCGCCGGTCACCGCATATTTCATGGCCTGGCCCGAGCTGATGCGTTCAATCATGCGCACTTTCGAACGTGGCAGGAGGTAGAGCTGGCCGGCAAAGTTGTAAGACTGTGGTACGTACACCGCCACCATGTCCGCCCCCATATCAAACTTGGCCATTTCCTCATCCGTCAGGAAGCCGACGATCCAGACATCTTCCGCAAAAATGCTGGCAATGACGGCGCGGCTGAATTTTTTCTTGTCACCTGCGAAGGCCTCAAAAAAGTCCTTGGTGGAGGAGTAGATGAATTTGATAACGGGCGTTCGTTCCATTACCTGGTCAAAGAAACTCAGTGCACCACCCATCAGGAAACTCGAGCTGATCCACCCCACGAGCACAGTGAAAACCAGTATGATTACAAACCCAAGCCCGGGGATATCCACCCAGCGGCGGAGCAGGTTATCGATCCAGTCGAACAGCGAATACACTGCGTAACCCGTGATAAAAATCGGGGCAAGGATGATCATACCCTGCAGGAAATACCGCATCAGTTTCCTGAAACGTGCGCGGGATGTGGTTTTCAGTGCTTTTTGAGTGAATGGCATAATGAGGCAAAGGTAATATATAGATGGTCCGGGTACCATGTGAAAAACACCGGGGAGGGAATGTAAAAAAAATAAGGGTAAACGCGAACGGGACCCGGGGCATCAGGGTATCAACAGTCACGGATATGGTATGCAGCAGGGATGAATGGAAAAATAAAGTGATGGAAACTTTCGCAACGAAAAAAGTTTCCATAGTTTTGTGGCCTTAAAACCCTGGATGGAGGCAAAAGAAAGGATAATGCTGAAAGCGGCCGAATTGTATATGCAATACGGAATCCGCTCTGTGTCGATGGACGATATTGCCAACAACCTTGGCATGTCGAAGAAAACGCTGTACCAGTACTATGCCGACAAGGATGAGCTGGTGGATGCCGTTTTCACCGCCCATATTGCCCGCATGCAGGGGGAGTGTATTGCCTGCCAGTCCGAAGCGAAGGATGCCATCCACGAGTTGTTTATCACCCTTGAAGAGATCATGGAGGAATTCAGCAACATGAACCCCATGCTGCTTCACGATCTCAAGAAATTCCATTCCCGGACTTACGAAATGTTTAACCAGTACAAAAGCAAGTTCCTCACGAAAATGGTGCATGCCAATATCGAGCGGGGGATTGCCGAGGAGTTGTACCGTCCCGACCTCAACGTAGATGTGATCAGCAAGTTCCGCCTGGAATCGATGATGATGGCATTTGATGTAAGCATATTTCCCCCGGGAAAATATGCGCTGAGTGAAACCACCGGGATAATCATGGAGCTTTTTATATACGGGCTGGTGTCGCAGAAGGGCCATAAACAGGCGCAGAAGTATGCCGATGCCCGGTCACGGAAATCTTTATCCAACTAAATCAACGCTATGACGAATAAAATCAGATACACACTGAAAGGGATGATCGCCCTGCTGGTGCTGCCCTTCAGCGGGTCGGCGCAATCGGCGGTTGATTCCGCGAGGACCCCGCAGGTCCATGAGTTCACGATCCAGCAGGCCGTGGACTATGCTTCAAAGAATAATGTGCAGGTAAAAAATGCGCTGCTCGATGTGCAGGTACAGCAGCAGACCAACCGCGAGGTAACGGGGAGTGCTTACCCGCAGCTGAGTGCGAATGCAAATCTTGTTTACAATGCCAAGATCCCGGTAAGCCTGGTACCGGCCGAGTTTTTCGGAGGCAACCAGGGGGAATTTGCAGAAGTAGCCTTTGGTCTTAAATGGAACTCCACTTACGGCGCCGCGGTGAGCCAGATCCTGTTCGATGGCCAGGTGTTTACCGGTCTGCAGGCTCGTGGTACGCTGATCGATTTCCAGTTAAAAAACGTGGAGGTCACCGAACAGGCGATCCGTACCAATATCCACAAAGTATATTACCAGCTGGTGGTCAGCAAGACGCAGATTGAACTCATTGACTCCAATATCGCCCGCATCCGCAGCCTCAGCCGCGATACCAGGATCATGTATGATAACGGCTTCGCCGAAAAAATGGATGTGGATCGTGCTGAAGTCCAGCTGGCCAACCTGATGACCGAACGTGTCAACGCAACGAACCAGATCCGGAATGGCTACCTCGCCCTGAAAGTATTAATGGGTATGCCTTTGCGGGATTCGCTTCGCCTGACGGACACTATCAGCGACCAGCAGGTGGCGGATGGTGTGCTGGAAGCGTCACAGTTCAGCTACGAACAACGCCCCGATTTTGAATATGCCAACCTCGGTGTGAAACTGCGGCAGTATGACGTCCAGCGTTACAAGCTTTCCAAGATCCCAACGCTTTCACTGAATGGTTACTATAACCGGAATGCCCAGCGCGACCAGTTTGACATTTTCAAAGGCAACCGCAACTGGTTCAATGTATCGGCGTTTACCCTTGACCTGAAAGTGCCGATCTTCTCCGGGTTTGCCGTCAACTCACGGATCAACAAGGCACGGCTCGAAGAGCGAAAGGCAACCAACCTGCGCGAGCAGCTGAAAATCCAGATAGACAGCGATATCGAAACCGCGCGTAACAATTTCTCTGCAGCCATCAACAACCTGGAATACCAGAAGAAGAATATGGCCCTTGCGGAAAATGTGTTTAACCAGACCAAAAAGAAATTTGAAGTCGGTACCGGATCCCAGACCGAAATCAATACGGCACAGTCGGACCTGAAACTGGCACAAACCAATTATATCAACGCATTGTACAATGCGATCATCGCACGTGTTGACTTCCTGAAAGCAACCGGCAAAATTTAACCTGATACCATGACCAATAAATCAAATAATATGCAACGTATAGCTAACATCGCGATGGCCGCGGCCGTACTGGTGCTTCTCGCTTCCTGCGGTGGCGGGGCGAAAGACCCACTGGCGAAGAAAAAAGAAGAACTCGAAAAGCTCAAGAAAGAACAACAGGAAACCAACGATAAGGTAGCCAAACTGACCGCTGAAATCGTGAAGGAAGATCCCACATACGCCGAAGCAAAAGCCAAACTGGTAGCATTGACTACCGTGGGTACCGATACATTCACCCACTTTATCGACCTGCAGGGCAAGGTAGACGCACAGAATGTGGCGATGGTATCGCCGCGCGGAATGGGTGGTGTGGTACGTTCCATCCATGTGAAACAAGGGCAGACAGTCCGCAAGGGCCAGCTGATCCTCACGGTCGATAATGAACTGGCACGCCAGCAGGTGGTTGCTGCGCAGGCGAATATTGCGGGACTTGAATCACAGGTTAAACTCCTCGAAAGTGTATACGAGCGCCAGCAGAATCTCTGGAAAAACAATATTGGTACGGAAGTGCAGGTACTGCAGGCCCGCACCAATGCGGACAATGCGCAGGCACAACTGAATGCAGCAAGGGCACAGGTAAAACTGGCGCAGGAAACAGCAGGACAGGCCAACGTGACCGCAGAGATCAGCGGAACTATTGATGTAGTGAATGTAAGGGTCGGTGAATCCTTTTCCGCTGCATCAGCGGGTAACCCCGCTACCGGCATCCGGATCGTCAATACCGGCGACCTGAAGGTACTGGTGCAGGTTCCGGAAAATTATATTTCCCGTGTGCAGGTAGGTACCAACCTCCGGATCACCCTCCCTGAACTCAATAACCGCGTGATCAATTCAAAAGTCAGTGTTGCGGGTAAACTGATCGACCCGGCAACACGGAGCTTCTTCGTAGAGGCGAAACTGCCCAACGATGCAGGTCTTCGTCCGAACCAGGTGGCTCTCGCACAAATCCAGGATTACGCGGCAGATGATGCCATCACCATTCCGGTGAACACCCTGCAGAACGATGAACAGGGCAAGTTTGTGATGGTGGCCGCAACCGAAAACAAAAAAATGGTCGCCCGCAAAAAACCGGTACAGGTAGGGGAGATCTACCGTGATAAACTGGAAATAAAATCCGGACTCGCCGTCGGGGATAAAGTTATTTCCGAAGGATTCCAGGGGCTGTTTGATGGCCAGTCCATCACCACGGCTGCAAACTGATAAGGCATACCTAACTAACAGCTGACACTTCCTGTGCACCAACTGTTACTAAACGAATATTATGAGTAGTCTCTTAAATCTGTTAACAGTCAAGTCCAAACAATTCAAGCCCACTACCTGGAGCGTGAAGAACAAGACATCAGTATACCTGCTGATGATCCTTGTTACTCTCTGGGGTGTGATGCAGTTTGTGACATTGCCGAAGGAGCAGTTTCCCGACATTGTCATCCCGACAATTTACATCCAGACCATTTATGTAGGGAACTCTCCGAAAGACATTGAAAACCTCGTGACCCAGCCGATCGAAAAACAGATCAAAGGGATCACGGGTGCAAAAATCACGAAGACCACGAGTACATCGATCCAGGATTTCTCGGCCATTACCGTTGAGTTTGGCACCGATGTAAAAGTGGATATCGCCCTGCAGAAGGTCAAGGACGCGATCGACAAGGCCAAACAGGACCTGCCGACCGACCTGACCGAAGAACCAACAGCGCTTGAGGTCAGCTTCTCCGACCAGCCGATCATGTATGTGAACGTGAGTGGCAACTATGATGTGGTCAAACTGAAAGAGTATGCCGAAGACCTGCAGGACCGTCTCGAGGAACTGACGCAGATCAACCGGGTAGACCTGGTGGGTGCTCCTGAACGCGAGTTCCAGATCAACGTAGACAATAACCGCATGCAGGCGACCGGCATCACCTTCGATAATATCGAACAGGCGGTGAAATCGGAAAACCTGGATATTACCGGCGGCCTGCTGGAAGTAGGCAACATGAAACGCACCATGCAGCTGAAAGGCCAGGTAAAAACAGCCGGTGACCTGGAGAAGATCGTTGTCCGTAACACCCGCGGTGCGCCCATTTACCTGAAAGATATCGCGCAGGTACGGGATACCATCCGCGAAAAAGAATCATACGCCCGTCTCGATGGCAAAAACGTAATCACCCTTAACATCATCAAACGTGCGGGGGAAAACCTGATTGAAACCTCGGATGCGGTTAAAAAAATTACCGAAGAACTGAAGGCGGATAAATTCCCGAAAGACCTGGAAGTGGTGGTCACCGGTGACCAGAGCAAGACTACCCGGACCTCATTCAATGAACTGGTTAACTCCATCGTTATCGGTTTCGTACTGGTTCTGCTGATCCTGATGTTCTTCATGGGGGTGACCAATGCCTTCTTCGTGGCCCTTTCAGTGCCGCTGAGTATGTTCGTGGCGTTCGTATTCCTCCCGGTGGCGGATATCATCATCGGTTCACACGTAACACTGAACTTCATTGTACTCTTTGCCCTGCTCTTCGGACTGGGTATTATTGTGGATGATGCCATTGTGGTGATTGAGAATACCCACCGGATCTTTATGGAAGGCAAGGGTAAGAAGTCGGCCCAGAAATCAGCTATCGAAGCGGCAGGGGAAGTGTTTATCCCCGTACTCGCAGGTACCATGACCACGCTGGCGCCATTCTTCCCGCTCCTGTTCTGGCCCGGTATCATTGGTAAGTTCATGATTTACCTGCCGGCGATGCTGATCTTTACCCTCGCGGCTTCCCTGATCGTGGCCTTTATCATGAACCCCGTGTTTGCGGTGGACTTCATGAACCACGAGGAAGATGGCCATGTGAAAAAGAAATCGGATGTATTCCGCAAACCGATCCTCTGGGTATTCCTCGGGCTGGGTGTGCTGCTGGATCTCGCGGGTGCGCCATTCCTGGGCAACCTGCTGATTTTCCTCAGCATCCTGATCGTGCTGAACACCTATGTGATCGAAGGTATGATCCACCGGTTCCAGAACCGGGTACTTCCATGGATCATGGGACACTATGAAGACCTCCTCCGCTGGGTACTGAAAGGCTGGAGGCCGGTCCACATCCTGCTGGGAACCGTGGTGCTGCTGATCGTGACTGTCGTAATCTTCGGGATTTCGGTAGGCGCGGGTCATAACAAGATCGTGTTCTTCCCCGGTGGTGAACCCAACCAGATTTATGTATACCTGAAACTGCCCGTGGGTACTGATATTGAATACACCGACTCTGTAACCAAAACACTGGAGAAGAAAGTGTATGGTGTACTGGGTATGGAGAATGGTAAAAAGAATCCGATCGTGGAGAGTGTGATTGCCAACGTGGCGATTGGTGCGAGTGACCCGACGAGCGGCGACCGCAGTACACGCCCCGAACTTGGCCGGATCCAGGTTTCATTTGTGGAGTTTGAAAAACGCGAAGGGGCATCCACCCGTCCGATCCTCGATTCAATCCGGAGCGTGGTAAAAGGTATCCCGGGTGCGGAGCTTTCGGTAGACCAGGAACAGAATGGTCCGCCTACCGAACCGCCGGTGAACATTGAGGTGGCTTCGGAAGATTTTGATGAACTGATAAAAACCGCGGTTGCCCTGAAAAACTATCTCGATAGTATCCAGGTACCTGGTGTGGAAGAACTGAAAATGGATGTGGACCTCACCAACCCCGAGGTAGCGGTGACGGTTGACCGTGAGCGCGCCGGGATCGAAGGTGTATCCTCCGCCCAGGTGGGTATGCAGATGCGGACCGCACTATATGGTAAGGAAATTTCCAAGGTCAAGGACGGTGAGGATGAATACAAGATCCAGTTGCGGAACAATGAACTGCAGCGCAAAAACCTGGTCGACCTGCTGAACATGAATATCCGTTTCCAGGATATGGCAAACGGCGGTGTGGTCAAATCGGTTCCGCTGACATCACTGGTGAAGTTTGATCTCAGCAGTACCTTGGGTAGCGTCAAGCGCAAAAACCAGAAAAGGGTGATCACACTGAAATCGAACGTACTGGAGTCGCAGGGTTATACGCCCACTTCAGTAAATACGCAGCTGACGCAGCTGATCGCAGGTTTCAAGGCCAAGTCGGATGATGTAACCATCGCCCAGACGGGTGAGGGGGAACAACAGGCTGAGACCGGTGCCTTCCTGGGTAAGGCATTGGTGATCGCGCTCCTGATGATCCTGTTTATCCTCGTACTGCAATTCAACTCGGTCAGCAAATCGATCATTATCCTTACGGAAATCATATTCAGTGTGATCGGGGTATTACTTGGCTTTGCCATTACAGGTATGGATGTGTCCATCGTAATGACAGGTGTGGGTATCCTTGGTCTGGCGGGTATCGTAATCAAAAACGGTATCCTGGTGATCGAATTTGCCGATGAGTTACGCGGGCGGGGAATGAAAACCCGTGAAGCCGTGATCCTTGCGGGTAAGACCCGGATTATCCCGGTATTGCTGACTGCCCTGGCTGCCATCCTTGCGCTGATCCCGCTGGCCGTTGGGTTCAATATCAACTTTATCACCCTCTTTGAAAACCTGAACCCGCATATCTTCTTCGGGGGAGACAACGTGGCATTCTGGAAACCGTTGAGCTGGACCATTATCTTCGGTCTGACCTTCGCGTTCTTCATGACCCTGATCATGGTGCCGGGTATGTACCTGATTGCGGAACGCCTCCGCCGTCCGATGCGCCGCCATTTTGGTGGAAAGTGGGTTTCCTTTATGGGTATCCCGCCACTGATCTTCCTGTTTATCCCGATGATGATCGGATCAATGATCGCACACCGCCGGAATGTCCGTCTTCGCCGCCGCCGGCTGAAAGACACCGGGGCAAGCGAAACATTTATCGGATCCTGGTTTTAAATCTTATAAAATCAACATACGTAAAATGGCAGACTATCAAAGTCTGCCATTTTTTTTACCCAAAATGGGAAAATTTTTGCTTTTTTTTTCATTTCCACGCAGCATACCCGAAACACTCCTTGTCTCTTTATAGTGCCCGTGCATTTTAATGCGGGTGGCCGAATTAACTGCTTATAATTTTTTTTGATTTAGTTGGTTTTAAATCTCCGCCATTTCTAACTGCTTAGCGGAAAAAGCGGCTCTCTTTTGAGCCGCTTTTGTTTTGTCCCTATGTGACCGGGGAAATCAGTTAACCCCTTTCTCCCTCATTACTTTATTGAGCCATTTCAGGATAATGAACAGGAAAATTGCTGCGGCAAAAAGCAGGATGAAGTTCAGCCAGAAATAATCGGCCTTGTCGTCGTAAGCATCCCACTGGCTGGCCAGGATCCCGCTGAGTTTGTTGCCGATGGAGGTGGAAACGAACCATCCGCCCATCATGAGGCTGGTGATACGGACCGGGCTCAGTCGCGAAACCAGCGACAGTCCCATCGGACTGAGCAGGAGTTCGCCCAGGGTGATCACCCCATAACTGCCGAACAGCCACCAGACCTGTACTTTTTCCGCGCCATTGTTCCCGGCTTTCACTGCCGCCACCATTACCAGTACACTCAGCGCCGAGATCAGCAATCCGAAGGCGATCTTGGTGGTGGTGGTGGGCGCCTTCCCGCGTCTTCGCATCCAGCTGAAAAGCGCTACCAGTAAGGGAGTGAGCACAATTACCCAGAAGGGGTTGATGGATTGGCTAAGGCTTGGCGACCAGGTTTTGACATAATCCCCATCTGCCAGCGCCGACCGGTCCATATTCCTGAAGTAAGCCGGGTATTCCTCTCCGGTCATTTCCTGGCCATCCTGCCTGACTTTCCTGAACTGCGCATCGGTAAGGGTCACGGTGGATTTTTTATAATAAACCGTGTCCGTGAGCCGCAGACGCGACAATACATTCCCGACGTTCCCCTCCACATGACGTTCCGTGTAACGGCTCGCCCAGGTATTCAGCGCCGATCCGTTCTGTTTGAAAATGGCCCAGAACAGGATTACCACCGCGAACACTGCCAGCATAGCTGCCACTGCCGGGCGTTCTGCCTTATTACTCCGGACCATGATCATTGTATAAAACAGCAGGACCGGGATACAGGCAAAAATGAAAGCATCGGTTGAGTTGGAGTCGAAAATGGAATCCTCCCCTTTGATAAACCATCCGATGGCACCAAACACCAGCGCCGGCACGATCACCAGGGCAATGATGCGGCCAAGCGGCATATCCCCTGGCTGCAGGGGTTTGCGTGTATCAAAATCCTTGTAATGCCGTGTGCCGATAACAAATATGACAACACCGATAAACATGCCCACGCCCGCGGCTGCGAATGCGGCGGCCCAGCCAAGAGTGTTCAACAGGACCGCGCCAAAAAAATTGCAGATAAAGCCACCCAGGTTGATCCCCATGTAAAAGATATTATAGCCCTCATCCTTCCGCGCGATGTATTCCGGGGTGGAATACACATTCCCGAGCAGGGTCGAGATATTGGGTTTGAAAAACCCGTTACCGATGATGACGAGTGCCATGGAGGTGTAGAGCATCGGGATATTGTGGATCCCCATCAGGCAGTAACCCAGACCCATCATAATCCCCCCGCCAATGATCGAGCGGCGGTAACCCAGGGTGCGGTCTGCCAGCAGGCCGCCGAGGAAGGGGGTGAAAAATACCAGCGCGATAAAGGTTCCGTACAGGCTTGCCGATTCCTTTTCATCCATATTAAAACCATCGGCCTTATCCTTCAGGTAAAAGGTGAAAATCCCGATCATCAGGTAGTAACCGAATCGTTCCCACATTTCGGAAAAAAAGAGAAAGGGTAATGCTCTGGGATGGCTCTTCCACATAAGGATTCTTTAGTGACGGATGGGTTATAAATGAAGAAGGGAACAATGATGTTCCCTTCCATATAAAGTGACTGTTGTTTTATTTGATGCCATGCATCATCTTCTGGAGTTGTTTGGTGAGCAGGAAAAGCACCAGTGATGCGATACCTGCCATGATCACAAACAGCATAAAGAACTCGTATTGGGAGCCAATTTCGAATCCGAGGAATTGCGTGCTGCCGTCTTTTGGATACAATGCGCTGAGCACCCCCGCAAATTTATTGGCGGCGGCGTTTGCAAGGAACCACACTGCCATAAGCAGGGATGCGAATTTGAATGGGGACAGCTTGTTGACCAGTGATAAACCGATCGGTGAGAGACAGAGTTCGCCCCAGGTATGCAGCGCATACATCCCGGTGAGCCAGATGATGCTGACTTTCACACCGGGGCCGGCTTCCTTCACACCGAATGCGATCCACAGGTAACCCAATGCCAGCAAGAGCAGGCCGATAGCCATTTTCGTGGGAGCAGATGGTTGTTTTTTACCCATTTTGGTCCAGATCAATGCGAAGACGGGGGCAAACAGTACTACAAAAAAGGAGTTGAATGACTGGAACCAGCTGGCCGGCATTTCGAAGAAGCCAAGGTTGCGGTTGGTCTGTTCATCCGCAAAAATGGTCAGCGATGCACCGGCCTGCTCAAAAGCCGCCCAGAAGAATACCACGAAAAAGGATACAATAAATATTACCGAGACTTTCTGTTTGGCAATGCCATCGAGTGATTTGTCTGAATAAATGATATACGCGATAAAGATCACTGCGGCAAGCATCAGCCATGCGAGGTAACTGATTTTGGTGGCATCGATATATAATGCCGCGATACATACCGCGATAAAAACCGCAAGGCCCGCCACCACAGCGGCGGGGTTAAGCCAGAGTGATTTTTTCAGGGGCACATCCAGTGCGGATGCGCCGATGCCGGTTTCTTCCACCGGCTGCACCGGGGTGTTGCCGAGCTGGTTTCCCTCGGGATCGACCAGGTATTTGTCCTGGAACAGTTTCTGGATCAGCACGCTGATCAGCATCCCTATACCACCTGCAAGAAAAGCCCATTTGAAATCGTCGTTATTTCCATTCATTTCCGCCAGGTAACCGCAGACCAGCGGTCCCAGTACACCCCCGGTGTTGATTCCCATGTAGAATATGGTGTAAGCCGGGTCGATCCGGATATCACCTTTGGGGTAGAGCTGGCCGACCATTGACGAGATATTCGGTTTGAAAAAACCATTACCCGCGATCATGAAGCCAAGTCCGGTATAGAAAAGCAGGCCCGCCATTTCCGGGTTAGTGGAAGTGAATGATCCGCAAAAGAACAGGATGAACTCCCCGAGTGCCATTACCAGTCCGCCGATCAGGATTGAACGTTTGTTTCCCCAAAATCGGTCAGCTACAAAACCACCAATCAGCGGCGTGAGGTAAATCAGTCCGGTATAACTCCCATAAAGATTGGCTGCAAAGGGATAGTCGAAGAGCATCGCTTTGGTCATGAACAACATGAGGATCGCCCGCATCCCGTAGTAATTGAATCGCTCCCACATTTCTGTTGTAAAGAGTACCGCGAGGCCGGGAGGATGTCCCTTGGACGGACGGCCCTCATTGAACAGTTTGCTACCTGTATCAGTCATAATTTGAGTTTGGTGATGCCTTTAACCCTCTGGGGGCCGGGCAAAATAAGCAAAAATGACCACTCAAAATTTTTTCGGCGATTCTTTGGTATTGATGCCGATATTGCACACGTAAATCCCTGACAAAACCAATTATGAGAATCTTACTATTAGGATCGGGTGGCCGGGAACACGCCCTCGCGTGGAAACTCAGCCAGAGTGTGTGGACGAACCCCCTGTTTATTGCGCCGGGCAACCCCGGTACAGCGCGGATCGGAAATAATGTAGACCTTGATATCAATGACTTTGCGGCAGTAGGAAAATTCTGCCTGTTCGAAAATATTGAACTGGTAATTGTAGGGCCTGAAGAACCACTGGTAAACGGGATCTATGACTACTTCAAAGGCCATGAGGAGCTGGCGAAGATCCATTTCATCGGTCCATCAAAAGCCGGTGCCCAGCTGGAAGGCAGCAAGGGTTTTGCAAAAGCATTCATGTCGCGCCACGGTATCCCAACTGCCGCCTACCGCGAATTCACCATCGACAATTACGAAGAAGGCGTCGAATACCTCCAGAACCATACGCTGCCCGTGGTGCTTAAAGCCGACGGACTTGCCGCCGGCAAAGGGGTGGTGATCTGCCTCAACCATGTGGAAGCGGTGGCCGAGTTCGAGCTGATGATCCAGCGTTCAAAGTTTGGCGACGCCAGCAAGAAAGTGGTGGTGGAAGATTTCCTGACCGGTATCGAATTAAGCGTATTTGTGCTCACCGACGGCAACAGTTACCTGACCCTGCCCGAAGCCAAGGATTACAAACGCATCGGCGAAGGCGACAAGGGCCTGATGACGGGTGGGATGGGAGCGGTAAGCCCGGTGCCTTTTGCCACATCCGATTTCATGAAAAAGGTGGATGACCGCGTGATCAAACCCACGGTGGAAGGGCTTCGCAGGGAAAACATCGAGTACACCGGTTTTATATTTATCGGCCTGATCAATGTAGGCGGCGAGCCATACGTGATCGAATACAACTGCCGCATGGGCGATCCGGAAACTGAAGTAGTGATTCCCCGCCTGGAAAATGACCTGGTGGGTCTCTGCATCGCCGCCTCGAAGAAGGAATTACACAAAACAACCATACAGACGGATCCCCGCGCCGCGGCAACGGTCGTTGCCGTCAGCCACGGATATCCGGGACCCATTGAAAAAGGGTATGAGATCACAGGCCTGGAAGACAATTATGGTAAACAGTCCATGGTGTTCCAGGCGGGCACTACCGCCCGTGATGGCAAAATCATCACCAATGGCGGACGGGTGTTTACCGTTACCTCATTTGGTTCGGATCTCACTGAAGCCGTGAATACTTCACTGGATGTGCTGGGTTATATCGGCTTCGACGGCATGTATTTCCGCAATGATATCGGGTATGAATTCATGACCGATACGGAAATAGCAGGGGAAGAAGAATAACCGGTCCGGAAAACGACGATTATGGAAGTCCATTACCACGATTATCTCCAGCTTGACAAAATCCTCAGCGCCCAGGCACTGGAAAGTGATAAACTCGGTGCGCACGCACATGACGAGATGTTGTTTGTGGTGATCCACCAGGCCTACGAGCTTTGGTTCAAACAACTGCACTACGAACTGGATTCGATGCTGGAAATAATGGCCCGCCCTTCCCTGAATGATAATTCACCCGAACTGCAGACCGTGGTCCACCGGATGAACCGTTGCGTAACCATCCTGCGGGTACTGGTGCAGCAGATCGATATCATGGAAACCATGACACCAATGGATTTCCTCGAGTTCCGCAACATGCTCCGCCCGGCTTCGGGATTCCAGAGCTGGCAGTTCAAGGAACTGGAAGCCAAGCTGGGCCTGAAGTTTGAGCAACGGCATGGCCGGGAGTATTACACCGCCCAGCTCCGCCCCGGGCAGGTGGAAATCATTAAAAGAGCCGAGAATAACCAGTCGCTCCTGCAGCTGCTCAACAGCTGGCTGGAACGATTGCCGTTTTTTGAACCAGACCATGACTGGTCCGGCCTGGAAGCGCATGCTCCCCATCCGGGCACACATGTTTTTTGGTCTGAATACCGCTACCAGCTTGACCTCAGCCTTTCCGATACGGAAAAAAACAACCTGGGCTATTTTGACAGTCTCTTCCTCGGCCAGGGCGGGTTGCCGGAGGGCAACACCCTTTCCCCGGCGGCAAACCGCGCGGCACTGTTTATCATGCTTTACCGCGGATATCCTATCCTGCAGCTTCCCTTCCAGCTGCTGAACGGGTTACTTGAAATTGACGAACAACTCAGTTCCTGGAGGTACCGGCACATGAATATGGTGCACCGGATGATCGGTACCCGGATCGGCACCGGCGGCAGCACAGGAAAAGAGTACCTGCGGGGTGCAGCTGACAAACATTATATCTTCCGGGAAATCGCACAGCTGAACAGTTTCCTGATCGAGCGCACCCGGTTGCCGCAGCTCCCGCACGCCATCGAAGCGACGCTGGGTTTTGTACATAGCAGCTAGCCAGGACCCTTACCCATAGCCACTTTCCGGCCTTTTTTCCAGGCATAAAAAAAGGTGTCCGTTGTACGGACACCTCCATCACGATCGATAAGTGTGACTGTTATATGTAGAAGTGTAACGGATTATTTTCCGAACGTAAAACGTAAACCGAAGGAGAAACGCGCAGCTTCAAAATCGGAGTCGCCATCAAAGAAGGTCAGCGTTGGCCTCCAGTCAAAGTTGAAGTTCAGCGGAACGTTGTTGATTTTGTAGTCCAGGCCACCCAGCGGACGCAACAGGAAGTTGGAACCACCTTCGTAAAGACCAACACCAGGTCCGACACCGGCATACCATTTCAGGCCGGAAGCGTTTTCAATCTGGCCATGGTACTGGTAAAATGCCTCGATAATAGTGTAATTGTTGCCAAACAGGACCTCAAACTGGCCGGCATGGTTTGGCTGGAAAAAGTGCTTCACAGCGGGACCTACCATGGTCTGGCCGGTTCCGAAGTCGATGGTGACACCGGCTGCTGTTTTGTAATCTGACTGGGCGCTTACCTGCTGGATTGAAAGACCAGCAACAAGAAGGACGAGGAGGGAAATTTTTCTCATAAATCTCTCTTTTGGGGAATAGGTTGTTTTTGAATTTGGGATTGATGCAGAAATGCTATTACTGTGCCAGTTTTATAACAGCCACAGTTACCTGCCGGGGTTGCCATTTGCGGTAGCGGATCAAAAAATCCACAGAATATATGCAGGGCGGCAAAATAGAAAGGGAATCCCTTCGTTCTATGCCATACAAAGAGTTCTGTGTGATAATAAAGAGTAACTTGTGCGATCACCGTCAAAGCAGCATGGATGGCGGATATGGAACGACAGAATGTTTTTGTGGACGATAGCCGACTTTGCCAATTCAAATTATTCCTTCAACTTTGCACACATTAAATCCAATCACATAGAATGGGACTTTTCAACTTCTTCACACAAGAGATCGCAATGGACCTGGGTACCGCCAATACCCTCATCATACATAACGACGTTGTCGCGGTGAATGAGCCGAGCATTGTCGCGCTGAACAGGAACAATCCGAAGGAAGTACTTGCAGTGGGGAAAAAAGCCCTCATGATGCACGAAAAGACGCACGAGAGCATCCGGACCGTCCGCCCCCTGAAGGATGGTGTGATTGCCGATTTTAACGCCGCGGAACTGATGATCCGTGAGCTGATCAAACTGGTATACCCCAAAAAGCCGCTTTTCCCCCCAAGCTGGAGGATGATGATCTGCATTCCTTCCTCCATTACCGAGGTGGAAAAAAGGGCCGTTCGCGACAGCGCCGAGCAGGCGGGTGCCAAGGAAGTTTACTTATTACATGAGCCTATGGCTGCGGCCCTGGGTATTGGGATAGATGTGGAAGAGCCGGTGGGAAATATGATCATCGACATCGGTGGTGGTACCACAGGTATTACCGTGATCGCCCTCGCGGGTATCGTTTGCGACCAGAGTATCCGGATCGCCGGTGATGAATTCACCGCCGACATTATGGAAGCACTCCGCCGTTACCATAGCCTGCTGATCGGCGAAAGGACAGCTGAGCAGATCAAGATCAATGTAGGTGCCGCGATGAAAGACCTTGAAAACCCTCCCGATGATATCCCTGTAAATGGTCGTGACCTTGTAACCGGTATCCCGAAACAGATCATGGTCAGTTTCCAGGAAATCGCCGAGGCGCTTGATAAAAGCATTTTCAAAATCGAGGAAGCCATCCTCAAGGCCCTGGAACAAACGCCGCCCGAGCTGGCTGCCGATATTTACCGCCGGGGCTTATACCTGACAGGTGGTGGTGCACTGCTGCGCGGGCTTGACAAACGCCTGAGCCAGAAAATCAAACTTCCGGTGCACGTTGCCGACGATCCGCTGAAAAGTGTGGTTCGCGGTACCGGCATCGCCCTGAAGAATTACGATAAGTATCCTTTTGTAATGCGATAAGATTTTTACTTGCGTAATATATTCCGTTTCATACGCCGCTTTTCCGTGCTGCTGGCATTCCTGGTATTACAGGCGCTGGCGTTATGGACGCTTTACCGGTACAACCACTTCCACCGCGCCAAAGGACTGGCCGCGGCAAATGAGGTAACCGGTTTCTTCAATTCCCAGTACAACACATTTGAGGATTTCTTCCGCATGAAGGAGGAAAACCGCCGGCTGCTGCGCATGAACGATTCGCTCATGAACCTGCAGCCGTCCAACTTCCTGGCCTACGATTCCACGGCCAGGTATATCCGTGATTCGGTCAGGTACGATACCAGCGGCAAGTACCGGCTGTATGCATGGCGCGATGCGCAGGTGGTGCGGAGTACAGTGAACAGTGACCGCAACTATGTGCAGATCAACCGCGGGGCCAACCAGGGTATCAAGGATGATATGGGCGTGTTCAGTTCCAATGGCGGGCTGGTCGGGAAAGTCATCAACGTCAGCGCCAATTACAGCCAGGTGATGAGCCTGATCAATGTGCAGAACCGGGTCAACGTAATCGTAAAGAAATCGCAGAGCTCCGGTAACCTGACCTGGGACGGGGCCAACCCGCGACTGCTGGTACTGAGTAATATCCCTAAAAGTGATTCCCTGGTGATTGGTGATACCATCCTCACGGGTAAGTTTTCCCTGAGTTATCCTTCGGGTCACATGGTGGGTACCGTGGCCGAAATAGTTCCCGACAATTCCACCAACTTCTACGTACTGCGCATAAAAACCACCGCCAACTTCAATGACCTGCAGCAGGTGATGGTGGTGGAGAACCTTGAGTACGCGGAGCTGGACCAGTTATACAAAGACACAGAAAAGAAAGTAGAGGAAGTCAAAAAGCCGAGACGTTGAGTGACCTGTTAAAAAATATACTGCGGTTCGCCGTGTTTATCCTTGTGCAGGTGTACGTCCTGGATGAGATCCCGCCGCTGCACCGGTATATTATCCCGTATATCTATTACCTGTTTATCCTCTGGCTGCCGTTTTCCGTTTCCCGGTTCGGGTTGCTGGTTATCGGTTTCCTGACGGGGCTTGCGCTGGACTATTTCACCAATACACCCGGTCTGCATGCAGCGGCCTGCCTGCTGATCGCGTACGTCCGGCCCTTCCTCATCAACATCCTTACACCCAAGGATCCCAGCGAATTCAACTACCGGGAACCATCGCCAAAGGCAATGGGCTGGACGCCTTACCTGGTGTACGTGCTGGTGCTCACAATCTTCCATCATCTCTACCTCACTTTCCTTGAATACCTCGATTTCGGATCGTTCATCGATTTCGTGGTGAAGGTCCTTTCAACTACCGCTATCAGTATGCTGCTCGTGATTGTAACCGAGTTGCTCTTCACCCGCAAAATGAAGTACCGTACCAACACAGCTTAATGGTTTTCATCCATGCATTGCTGCGCGTTTGCTGATAGCCTGTTAAAACTTAGGCGGGGCAAGCTTCCTGTAAAATTTATTCGGTCAAACATTTGGAAACGGCGAATATCATTTCGTACTTTGTATAGAATAATCTCCCAGACGCCTTACAGGCAAACTGCATCCGGAAATCTTTTTATTCTATCTGACCTATGTCTGTGTTTAACCAGTCCCGCAGCCGCATTATACGGCTCATCTTTTTCCTCTCGTTCCTGATAATCGTCGCGCAGCTTTTTAACCTGCAGGTGGTATCGGGGAAATACAGTCAGCTGGCCATGGACAATGCGGTTTTCCCAAAAGTGGTATGGCCCGAGCGTGGAATCATCTACGACCGGAAAAACCGACCGATCCTCAACAACCAGATCATGTTTGACCTGGTGGTCACACCGGCGGAGGTTAAAAACTTTGACACCACCAGTTTCTGCCGGATGATGGAGATCGATACCGCAGAATTCAATAAACGGATCAGGGATGCTATTTTCAAAAACAAGGCAATCCGTCCATCCACTTTCCAGTCGCTTCTCACCCCGCAGATGCAGGCACGTTTTGAGGAAAACAGCTGGAAATACCCGGGCTTTGCCATGGTGGAACGTCCGGTTCGCGTGTATCCCTACAATGCGGCAGCGCATATCCTTGGGTATATCAATGAAGCCGACACGCGGGATATTGAGCGGTCGGGTAACTTCTACCGGATGGGTGATTACATCGGCAAGAGCGGTCTCGAATCCAACTATGAACGCGTGCTGATGGGCCAGCGAGGTGTTCAGCACCTGATCAAGGATAACAAAAACCGGCTGGTGGGCAACTACGAGAACGGTGTTTTTGATACTGCTGCCGTGGCCGGTCGCGGTCTCCGCACCTCGATCGATATCGAACTGCAGCAGATGGCTGAACAATTACTGGCCAACAAAGTGGGGGCAGTGGTTGCCATCGATCCCAAAACAGGCGGCATCCTGGCCATGGCCTCGGGTCCCACATTTGACCCCAACCAGCTGACCGGTCCGGAGAAAAATAAAAACTACAGCCGGCTGGTACTCGATGTGGCCGGTCCGTTACTGAACCGCGCCATCAAAGGACAATATCCGCCGGGTTCCACCTTTAAACCAATGGGTGGCCTGGTAGCGCTCGATGAAGGCCTGATCACGCCAGCCTATGGTTTCCCTTGTGGTGGCCGTTATACACTTTGCGGAAATGGCAAACCGGCCTGTACGCACTCCGGTGGCGGACACGCAGCCAATCTCCGTCTCGCCATCGCCAATTCCTGCAACTCCTACTTCACCCACGTGTACCGCATGGCCGCCGACAACTCGAAGTATGGCGGTGTGAAGAAAGGGTACATGCACTGGAAAGAATACATGAACAAATTTGGTCTTGGTGTCCGTCTTGGTATCGACCTTCCCAGCGAGGACAAAGGCAATATCCCTGACACGGCTGTTTACAACAAGGAATACCGTGGATCATGGAGCTCCTGCACCAACCTGACCCTTGGAATCGGGCAGGATAAAATGACTGCCACACCGTTACAACTCGCCAATGCGATGTGTATCATCGCCAATAAAGGTTTTTTTTACACCCCCCATTTTGTAAGCCGGATCGACAGCGAATCCGAAGCCGATTCGGTATACGTGAACCGCTACCGCCAGAAACATGAAGTGCTGACGCATATCTCCGATACCGCTTACCGCGCTACCATCGAAGGTATGGCCGATGTGGTACGGGTGGGTACGGCCCGCTCGGCAGCCATTCCAGGTATTGAAGTCTGTGCAAAAACCGGTACCGCCCAGAACTCCACTATCCTGCAGGGCAAAAAGATTGACCTCCCGAATAACTCCATGTTTGTTTGTTTCGCCCCCAAGGATGATCCGAAAATATGTGTGGCAGTGGTAGTGGAAAATGCCGGGTATGGTGGTACATGGGCCGGTCCGATTTCCCGGATGATGATGGAGAAATACCTGCTTGACTCGCTTACAACCCGCAGCAAGGCTGACTTTGAGCGCATCGCCAACACGAACATCATGCCGGCGTACCTGAAAAAATTACAATTCATCACCGACTCTGCGAGGGCCAATGAATGGTTCCGCAAGACAAAGGACAGCACCTATCTCCGCCGGTTCCTGAATAAAAGTTATGCATCACTTTCCCCCGAAGAGGTAGAGACCTATGCGGGTATCCGGATGCCGGGGATCGACAATGAACAGGCCGGACTCAGCGACAGCAATAGTAATCTCGCAGTGCTCACACCCGCTGCCCGCAAACCATTGGTCCCGGTCAATAACGGCGGCAGCCCCGTTCGAAGCGACCGTCCGGAACTCATCGCAGTGTTACCCAATGAAAAGAATTCAAGGACCCGTTCAAATAACCCGATCGTATGAGCCAGCGTGACCCTGCAATATCAAAAGGCATTGACTGGTCCCTCATCGGGATCTACCTGCTGCTGGTGGCTATCGGCATCACGGCCGTATTCGGCGCAACGTACAAGGAAGGTGACCCGATCCTGCAGAGTTTCCTTGGATTCAAAACGGATTACAGTAAACAGCTTTACTTTTTTGGGGTATCCGGCATCATCGGGTTGTTTATCCTGCTGACAGATAGTAAGTTTTTCCCTGCCACTGCCAATCTCTGGTACGCCGCCGGGATCTTCATGTTGCTGCTGGTATTTCCGCTGCATACAAATATCAGCGGTACGGAATCGATCATCAAACTCGGCAGCTTCAACCTCCAGCCCGCGGAATTCTGCAAGATCCCCGTTGCACTTGCCCTCGCAAAATACCTCTCCAGGCCGGAAACGGATTTCTCCAAAACCCGCTCCCAGCTTATTGCCGCCGCCATCGCACTGGTCCCGGCAGTGATCACCATCGCGCAGAAGGAAACCGGTCTGGCACTGGTATTCTTTTCGTTCTCACTCGTGATGTATCGCGAAGGCCTGCCTTCCGGTATCCTCATTATCGGATTCGCCGTGGCGGTGCTCGTGGTTGCAACGTTGCTGCTGGAGCCCAATACACTCGCATTTATACTGATCGGGCTGGCCGTACTGGTGGCCCTGCTGATGCGTCGCCAGATCCGGCGTGATAAATCGCTGCTGTTCAAAATTGCAGTGCTCTGCGTGATCTGCGTGGGCATACAGCGTTTTGGTGTGCCGTTTATTTTCAAATCTGTACTGGGTAAACACCAGGTTGAACGGATTTACAGTACAATTGGCCGCGATGTACCGGATGAATATTCACGTGGGTTTGTGGAAGGATCCGCACCGGCGCCGGCGAGTGACAAGAAAAAAACCAATACCGCCGATTACAACGTGAAACAATCCAAGATTGCGATTGGCAGCGGTGGCGTCCTTGGAAAAGGACTGCTGAAGGGAACACAAACCCGTTATGGTTTTGTGCCGGAGCAACGGACCGACTTTATCTTTGATACTATCGGGGAAGGATTCGGGTTTGTGGGTTGCTTCATCCTGCTGGGTGTATACATCCTCCTGTTATTCCGGATTGTTGCGGTAGCTGAAAGGCAGCGAAGTGTGTTCAGCCGCTGTTATGCCTATGGTGTGGCATCCGTGTTCTTTTTCCATATGGGAATCAATATTGCCATGACCATCGGACTGGCCCCGGTAATCGGGATCCCGCTGCCGCTGATCAGTTATGGCGGTGCGTCCTTGCTGACGTTTTCGGTGATGATCTTTATCCTGGTGCGACTGGATGCCGACAGGCAGATGGTGCTGCGATAAGGGTTATTCTTCCTCCCTGCTCCGCTGACGGAACATCACCAGCTTTTCGCTGATATATTCGGTGATATCATCGCGGTCCATTTTTCGCGCCTGCTTGTAGGAAGGGCGGTACATGTACATAAACAGGCTGAGTGAATCACCCTGCAGGCGGGTAAGGCGGGCCACGTTAAAGGCCGAAAATTTATCATCCACATAGGCTTCTTCCTCGCGGCTTTCCATGTTACGCCTGGCCTTCCTTTGTTTTTTTGCCCGCTGGGAAAAATAACTGAGCGGACTGAGTGATACACCCACACCGTCGGTGGGACGGTTTCCCCCGGTAATCCCCCGCATACGGTCAGTCAGCTCCTTATAGTCTGATGCGCGGCGCAGCGAATCGTAGCCGTAGTTGGACCGCACGGTTACATTCTTCAGCGACTTCATATCCATCAGCAATTCCGGATCATAGGATGTGAGTAGCTGGCCGTAAGTCAGTTTTATAGTATCGGGAAAATAAGCCGTGATGGAAAAAATAATGGAATCGTCTTCCGCTGCTGCGATACTGTACCGGCCTTCGCCGTTAGTCAGGGTTACCTTTTTTGAATTCAGGTTGCGGACAGATACATTCACCATCGGCAAGCCGGTCTGGGAGGAGCGAACCACACCCTTCAGCTGGTCCTGCGACCAGCCAACGTTGACGCAGTAGAAAAGGGGCAACAACAGCAGTGGTAGATGTGGCTTCATTCCCAAATGTACACGACTCTCCCGGGGGAATTGTTAATGTTATGGGAAAGCCGGGTTTTGCGTTGAAAGGCCGACATTTGCGCAATGAAAATCATCCCGGTTTCCGAAGGTTCATTCACGATCGACAAGACCAAACAGTTTGTCCCCTTCGACGACAGCACCGACCAGTTGAAGTCGCGCCCCGCAGGCAGCCTGCTGGTCGAAATCCAGCCTTTTGTGGTCATCACTTCAAAGGATGTGTTGCTCATTGATACCGGCCTGGGTTTCGCTGACAACGGCGGCGCCATGCAGCTGGTGAAAAACCTCGGGGCTGCGGGTGTGGCTCCTTCATCTATAACGAAAGTCCTGATGAGCCACCTTCATAAGGACCATGCGGGCGGGGTATCGGACGAGACGGACCGCAGCCGGCTTTGTTTTCCCAACGCTACATACTATGTGCAGCAGCGTGAGCTGGAAGCCGCGCTGGAAAAGGGTTTGCCAAGTTATATCCCTGATGAGATCGCTGCCCTCCGTTCGGCCAGTAATGTGGTATTGCTTACGGAAGACCATGGCATTATTGATAATTATATCGAATACCAGGTCACCTGTGCGCACTCGGTCTTCCACCAGGTGTTCTGGATCCGGGATGAAGGGGAGGTGGTATTTTTCGGCGCCGATGATGCGCCGCAGCTCTCACAGATGAAACAACGGTTTGCTGCGAAATATGACCACGATGGTAAAAAGGCGATGGAACTGCGGCAGGACTGGTGGGAAAAGGGAGCCCTGGAAAACTGGACTTTTCTTTTTTACCACGATATCAAAACCCCTGTATTGAAGGCATAAAAAAACCCGTATCAGCCTGATACGGGTCCTGGTATTTTAATTCCGCCGCCGGTTGTTGTCCCGTCGCCGGTCCTTGACTTCTTCCCTTAACTGGTTGATAAAATCGCGCTGGTGGTTGAAGACCTGATTGCTCTTCTGCTCACCGATGATCCCCTTGAAACGGTCGCGGTACCGTACCTGCACATCAGCAACTGCCTGTTTCCTTTTCAGCACATCACCCCGGTTGTCGCGGATCGCCGAACGCCAGTCCTTGAAATACTGCACGAATGTGGGCTGGAATTTTTTCGCTTCATCACTGCTGAGACCCAGTTTTTTCTGGATGTACTCGCCCATTTTATCACGGATGCTTTCATCCGCATCATCGTCCTCCTGTGCGGACAGGTGGAAGGCGGTGGCAAGCAGTAAAGAAAATATAAGTAAAAGTCTTTTCATCTTAGTTAAGTAGTGGATCATCGTCCATATCAGACTCCTCGGTTCCCAGCTCGTTTAAAAAAGCCTGTATATCTTTTGCCGGTACATTTTTTACCAGCTGGCTGATCTCTGCGGCATCGTTTTTATCAACGGAAGAAATCACCTGTTTGGCAGGATCACCGACCACATCGATGATCGCCTCGGTAGGGATTGTGGCAAGATCAACCACGGGCGACTTTTCACGGCTGGTATACAAAAATGTACCAAGCGAAACAACCAGCAATACGGAAGCCGCAGCCACATACCGTTTCCAGTTGAAACCTCCCATCCGCACCAGTTTTCCTCCGGTCTGACTCGTAACCAGCGGCTGTCCGTTCACTGAGACCATTGGGTCCAGGGTATCGAAATAACCGGATGGAATGTTATTCGGCATCTTCCTGGAAATGCCCGCGAGCAGCGGGGAAAGTTCTTCCTCCGGTCCATGCATCGTGACCAGCCGGGCCGGCTCTTCCTGTTGTTCACGGGTGAGCTGGTCAAAATACCCTTCGGGTAAACTGAATGTTTTCTTCGTTTTTAACCCCGAAAGTAAGGGTGACAATTCTTCATCCCGGTTCGGGATCATTGGGTCCAACGATTGGAAATAACCCGCTGGCACACTGTAAGGAATACTCTTCGGGGCATTTGCGAGCAGGGGGGAAAGCCCCTCCAGCTCATCGAGCAACAACACCCTGGCGAGCATACCCGCGGCAAACCCATCAAAGTATCCTTGCGGCACTGCAAAACCGGTACCCGGAAGATCCCGGGTGCCAAGTGAACTCTGCAGTTCGTTCAGTTCATCTGATATGTGTTTGCTGTGTGGCATTTGTCGTATTTCAGACCATCTTTCCCGCGTTGGGTTTAATGGTTGAGGATATAATCTTCTACTTTTTTTACGGCGTGGTGATAGCTGGCTTTCAGCGCTCCTTCGCTGGTTTCCAGTACTTTACTCATTTCCTCGTAGGGCATTTCATCATAGTACCGGAGACTGAACACTACCCGTTGTTTGTCAGGCAGTGCCTGGATGGCGAGCTGCAATTTCCACTCCAGTTTGTTGGCGTCGAAACCTTCATCTGCCTTCACTTTATCCGACAGGCCGGAATCCTCATCGCTGAGACTGATGGAGGAGCGTTTTTTCTGCTGTTCAAGGAAGGTCAGGCTTTCATTGGTCGCGATCCGGTAGAGCCAGGTATAGAGCTGGCTGTCCTCCCGGAAATTCTCCAGTCCTTTCCAGACCCTTATAAAAACATTCTGTAATACGTCGTTAGCGTCATCATGGTCTACCACCATGCGGCGGATATGCCAGTAGAGTTTCTCCTGGTATTTCCGGATCAGCGTGGTATAGGCCCGCTCCTTTGTGGCAGGTTCGCGAAACTGAATCAGCAATTCGGCATCTGATGCCGCTGGTTGGGCCATTCGTACTATTTATACAGGTCAGACCTGCGGGAAAGGGAAATGTTTAACCGTTTTTGCGGGCGATTACTTTTTCTGCGGCAGCTACGATATCCGGGGTATCCAGACCGTATTTCTTCAGCAGGTCCTTGGGGGTTCCGCTTTCGCCAAAAGTATCCTTTGTGCCCACATATTCGATCGGCACGGGGAAGTGTTTCGCAGCCACCTGTGCGATTGCATCTCCAAGGCCACCGATAATATTATGTTCCTCGGCAGTAACTACTGCCCTGGTTTTTTTGATTGATTTGAGTACTGCCTCTTCATCCAGCGGTTTGATGGTGTGAATATTGATCACTTCCACGCTGAGGCCTTTTGCTTCCAGTTCGATACCGGCCTGGATGGCGGTCCATACCAGGTGTCCGCAGGCAAAGATGGTCACATCTGTTCCTTCGGAAAAAACCTGTGCCTTACCGATTTTGAAATCGGATTCCTTGGTGAAGATGGGCCATACCGGCCGGCCGAAACGCAGGTACACCGGGCCTTCATACTCGGCGATGGCTTCTGTTGCGGCCTTGGTCTGTGCGTAATCGCATGGCACGATCACGGTCATGCCCGGCAGCATTTTCATCAGGCCGATATCCTCGAGGATCTGGTGTGTGGCACCGTCTTCACCCAGTGTGAGACCCGCATGGGATGCGCAGATTTTTACGTTTTTGTTACTGTAGGCCACCGACTGGCGGATCTGATCGTACACGCGACCCGTTGAGAAGTTGGCAAACGTAGTGGTGAAAGGGATCTTGCCGCCAATAGTCATACCCGCACCGATACCGATCATATTTGCTTCTGCAATGCCGACCTGGATGAAACGTTCGGGGAACTCCTTGATGAACTGGTTCAGTTTCATGGAACCCGCGAGATCGGCCGTGAGGGCCACCACATTGGAGTTCTTCCTTGCTGCTTCCACGATGCCATCGCCAAAACCACTGCGGGTGTCTTTATTTCCTGTCGGTTGGATATCCTTTAATGCCATAATAAATGTGTTGTGCGGGTTGCCCCGGGTAATGCTGTTTCCGGCTGATTGCCGGGTTATAAAGATCGTTGGAAAATCAATTCAGTTCAGGCGGCGGGGCACCAAATATTGCGGCGTCGGCTTTCAGTC
The DNA here is from genome assembly GCA_004173355.1 of Chitinophagaceae bacterium. Classification (GTDB taxonomy): domain Bacteria; phylum Bacteroidota; class Bacteroidia; order Chitinophagales; family Chitinophagaceae; genus JBEVJC01. The sequence goes on from SEAD01000006.1 coordinate 93,945, forward strand.
TTTTTTCCCACTCCCAGGCGGTTGCCATCATTTCATCGAGACCGTACTTCGTTTTCCAGCCCAGTTCATTGACCGCAAGGTCATTATTGGCATAAATGGCGATCACATCGCCCTGGCGGCGTGGCCCGATTTCGTAATTCAGTTTTACCCCGCTCACTTTTTCGAATGATTTGATGGCTTCGAGTACTGTAACACCGTTTCCGGTGCCAAGGTTGAAAACGCTGTGGTTGAGTTTGCCTTCTGCCTTTTCCACGTACTGGATGGCGAGTGTATGGGCATGTGCGATATCGCTGACATGGATGAAGTCGCGGATGCAGGAGCCGTCGCGGGTGTCGTAATCGTCGCCGTACACCACCATTTTCGGGATTTTACCGATGGCGGTCTGGGTGATGGCAGGTACGAGGTTCTGCGGGCGGCCAATCGGCATTTCACCGATCACATTTGAACTGTGGGCACCTACCGGGTTGAAGTAACGGAGCAGGATGGCCTTTGTGCCGGAGCTTCTTGCAAAATCACGGATGATTTCCTCACCCATCTGTTTGGTGGCACCATAGGGTGATTCGGCCGGTTTGGTGACTGTGGTTTCGGTCACCGGGATCACATCGGGGTTACCATATACTGTGCAGGAGGAAGAGAAAACAAAATTGGGGATGCTGAATTCCTGTACACATTTGAGCAGGTTGATCAGCGAGCCGAGGTTGTTTTCAAAATAAATCAGGGGTTTGTCTACCGACTCGCCTACAGCTTTGTAAGCTGCGAAGTGGATGATGCCGTCGATATCCGCGTTTTCCTGGAAAATGGCAAACGTGTCATCGAAGTTGCAGAGGTCAACTTTGTAGTTTTTGACTTTTTTACCCGTGATCCGTTCCACACCTGCAAGTATGCCGGGGTGCGAACGGCTGTTGTTATCTACTGAAATTACTTCATAACCGTTTTCAACCAGGTCAACGATTGTGTGAGCACCGATGTAGCCGCAGCCACCTGTTACGAGAATTTTAGGCATATAAAAAAAGTTCCCGGCAAAAGTCGGGAACTTTTTCTAATAAAATATGTAGAAACTCTGCAATAATCAGATTATAGCGTGCACCAGGTGATACACTCCAAGGGCGATCAGTGCGCTTACGGGAATGGTGAGGATCCAGGCCCATACGAGGTTGATGGTAACACCCCAGCGGACGGCCGAGAGGCGTTTGGTGGCACCCACACCCATGATAGCACCGGTGATGGTATGTGTGGTACTGACCGGGATTTTGAGTGCTTCCGTGATAAATAAGGTAAGTGCACCGGCTGTTTCAGCAGCCACACCTTCGAAGGGTGTAACCTTTGTAATGCGCGTCCCCATTGTCTTTACGATCTTCCAGCCACCACTCATTGTACCGAGTGCGATAGCCGAATAACATGCCAGCGGGATCCACCATTCCATGTGCCCGATATTGTAACGGACCGGGTCGCTCACGATGAGTGCGGCCATGATCACACCCATTACTTTCTGGGCATCATTACCTCCGTGGCCTACACTGAAGATGGCCGAGGACACGAGCTGCAAACGTTTGAACCAGATATTGGCCTTATGGGCGTTGAGGCGGCTGAGGAAGAGGGAGAAGCCGGCCATGATCAGTACGATCAGTGAAAGCAGGATCCATTTAAAGTTTTCGCCGTGGAACACCACCTTCCAGATATAAGCTTCGTAGTGGGTTTTGAGTTTCGTGACGTCCGTTTCCAGGGCAAAGGCAAGGAAAAGGAGAATGAATATGATAACGGATACGGAAAAGATCCGTGGTCCCCATCCCTTGCGGAATGAATAGATAAACCAGAGGGAGATCACAAAGGCCATGAACATACCAATCAGCGGTGCCAGCAGGATAAAGAGTGCAATCTGGATAACCGGTGAGGAGTTAATGGCGTCGAATGAACCCGTGTGTGCGAGCGCGGCGCCGATCAGTCCCCCGATCAGCGTATGCGAGGAAGAGGAAGGGATACCTCTCCACCACGTGAACAGGTTCCAGATAATGGCTGCCACCAGACCCGAGAAGATCACCTCGAGGGTGATGAAGTCGGTCTTTACCGTTTTGGCGATGGTGTTGGCCACTCCATGGTCCTTGAAGATAAAGAAGGCGACGAAGTTGAACAGCGCGGCCCAGAGTACAGCCTGGAATGGGGTCAGGACCTTGGTCGAAACCACGGTGGCAATAGAGTTCGCCGCATCGTGGAAACCGTTGATGTAATCAAAGACCAGGGCCAGTGCTATGATAACTATTAAGAAAGTGCTCATAATTCAGGTTGAGATCGGAGGTAGCTTAGGCGTATTTGATAATGATTGACTCGATCACATTGCTCGCGTCCTCACATTTGTCGGTCACGATTTCCATTACCTGGTAGATCTCGCGTTTCTTGATTACCTCTTTTGCATCGGGTTCGGTATCGAAGAGACGTTCAATGCTCATATCAAATACATCATCTGCCTGGTTCTCGATGCTGTTGATCTTCACCAGGGCTTCGGTAATATTGCGCATATTTTTCATATCACGCAGTTCTTTCACGGCGATACAGATCTGTTGTGCACCCTGTTCGATCAGTTCGGCCATTTTCTGCATCCCCATATCATTGGGATTGACGCGGTAGAAGTTGATCTTCTTTGCGGATGCATATATATAGTCTGCGATATCATCGAGTGAGGTCGCCAGGTAGTGGATGTCTTCACGGTCAAATGGCGTGATGAAGTTGCGCCCCAGTTCAGTGAAAATGCTGTGGGTGAGTTCATCATTGGCATGTTCAAAGTCTTCGATCATTTTGATCAGCACCGCGCGTTTATCGAAATCGATCTCGGCCACCACCTTTTTCATAATGGTGCCCATCTCGGCCACATTATCGGCTACCTGTTCAAAGAGCTCGAAAAACACCCGGTTTTTCGGCATAAAAATCTTGAGAAAAGAGTTAAGTCCCATGAGGTTATTTTATCTGCCGCGAAAATAGCCTGCTTCCCATCCCTAAAGGAGCAAAATCCCGATAATTAATGATTCCTTAATATAGGGATTGGCCGTTTTGGCCTGTTGCTTGTTTTTTTGCCTCAGCGCACAAACTTGAAAGTGGTAATATATTGATTATCAATATATAGTTGGCCTGTTAATATTGCGGTAACATTGCGATCACAATTGCTTAACGCTGGCGTAACACCGCGGTAATGTTGCGGGTATTCCTTTGCCGGAAATTACTGCTATGCGTTTCAGGCTGCAATTACTGTTTCTTTCACTGATGACCTTCTCCTTTGCGAATGCACAGGTAAAACTCTCCGGAAAGGTTATCAATGACAAAAATGAACCCGTACAGGGAGCTTCGGTGAAGCTTGTCGGGGTAGCCGGTGGTACCACTACCGATGTTGAAGGTCGTTATACCTTTAACCTCGCCACCGGGAAAAAATACACAATCGAGTTTTCTGCTATCGGATATCTTGCCAAAACCGTAAGTGAGGTGGAGGTAACAACTGATAATGTAAATGAACTCAACATTACACTTGAGGTACAGAGCAAGGAGATTGAAGGGGTGGTGGTACGGTCGCAGGCAACAACTGCCCGCCGGGAGTCCACCGCTTCGCTGATCGCCTTCCAGAAAAACACCAACACGGTGGCTTCGGTGATCTCGGCAGAGAGCATCCGCCGTTCACCGGACCGCAACACCGGTGAGGTATTGAAACGTACGCCTGGTGCTTCTATCCAGGATGGACGATTCCTCGTGGTGCGTGGTCTGGCTGACCGTTACAACCAGGCAATGCTGAACGGGATCCTGCTGACCAGCACGGAGCCTGATCGTAAAACCTTTTCCTTCGAACTGATCCCTGCCCAGATGATTGATAATATCGTTATCAATAAGGCCTTCGTTCCGGAATATCCCGGTGAGTGGGCAGGTGGACTGATCCAGGTAAATACAAAGGATATCCCGACGAAAGGGTTCTTTAATATCCAGATCGGTACTGGTGTCAATTCACAGACCGTTGGGAAAAAATTCCTGAAAGACCAGGGAGGCAAGCTTGATTTCCTTGGTATCGATGATGGCACCCGCGGTTTTCCTAAAGGTTATACCACCAAGTACGCATTCAACCAGCTGACCCCTGCAGAAAAAACTGCCATCGGCCAGGGAATGCGGAATGCCTGGGTGGCTGATGAGGTGAATTCGCCGATCAACACTTCTTTCCAGGCAAACGGAGGTTTCAACAAAAAGATTTTTGGGAAGACGGTGGGTGGCAACTTTGGTATTATATACAATAAGACCAACCGTTTCCAGGCACTGCTGAACCGCCGGAATATTATCGATGCGGACAACAACCTGTCAATCGAAAGTGATTTTGATGATGACCGTTACCTGCAGGAAGTTTCTGCCGGTGCACTCGGCAGCATCAGCGTGCAGCTGAACCCGTCAAACAAAATCTCGGTTAAAACGCTGGTGAATGTCAATACCAGCAACTATGTGACCGAGCGGAATGGTACCGATGTATCGCGTCCTGACTTCATGCTGACTGGTTCTGAATTCCGTTTCAAACAGAATACCTTCTTTACCACCCAGGTAACCGGCGAGCATAGCCTGCTGACCGACCTCAAGCTGAAGTGGTATGGATCGTTCAATATCCTTGACGGGTATATCCCTGACCAGCGCCGCCTGCTTTATGGCCGTGCTTCTGAATCGGATCCCTATTCGGCGATCATTGCAAATACCCTGTCACAGCAAAGTGGCAGCCGTATTTTCCAGAGCCTGAGTGATTATATCTATACCGGTGGTGG
>SEAD01000243.1 GCA_004173355.1 Chitinophagaceae bacterium
GTACAGGCTGGCGCAAAAAATCTCGACGATAATCCTTTCGGGATAAAGGCCGATGGACCGGTGCCCAATGTAAGCATTGGCTACGGGATCGGCAAAGACATAGCCCAACCGGGTATCAATCCGTTTATGAAAACCTCGGACGGAAGTGTTTCACCTGGCCAGGGCGCCGTTAACTCCGCAATAGACCGTGGTCTGAGCAAGGCATTCAGGAAAGTAAACGGGATTCCCGACGCCGTGGTAAATGAATCGATCGATAAGCGCCTGACTGAACAGATAAAGAAACTCAACCAGAAGAATGGCAATGAACTCGATGAACTGGCACCGCTGCTCAACAAAGAGCAGCTCCGCAATGCTAAAATTGCAAACGAGCTTATGAAAAAAATGATGGCGGCACCCTGTGCAAAAAAATACCAGGCACCCAAGGTGAAATTTGAAGTAGGATTCGGCGAACTGCAGTTGTTACCCGCTAATGAATTCAACACCGGGATCGGACAACTGACTTTCGTAACAGACGACGGAGCCACGGCACTGATCCTGGACGATAAGGGAAACACAGTGGGTTCCTACGACCTGCCGGTCAGGATGCCGGGATGGAACATGCAAACCGACGGCGAATCCACAATCTACCATTACAACAAGGACGGAATACTGGTTGCCACTTCTGAAACAACAAAACCCCTTCCGGCATCGGGCAGGGAAAATATCGAGACCAGCTTTCGGAATACCAAAATCGGGAATGCTGGACAGACCGCCGTTGTGAACGAATTGAAGGCAGTAGTAAAATCAATAGAAACAAACGGTCTCCAGCCAACCATCAGTAACAGTGCGCAGGCTCCCGGTTTGTTTGATTCGCTGAAGAATATTTTCAATTGATAGTAACCAATAAAAACATACGTATGAAACGAATATTTGCAACAGCCACCGTCTTCGTGACACTTGGATTCGTAAAACTGGCAGAAGATATAATCAGTACACTTGGATTAAGCCAGTACACCGCGCGCACCTATATCCTGGGCAACCTCGCCGGCGATTTCAGTAATGATGGGGAAACAACCTTCCAGGAAGATGATGGAGCTGACATGTACAGCGAGATCAATCATTTCAAAACCCCGTATGTCAAAGACCTGAAAGCAATTATCACAGGTGATAAAGTTGCCTACGCCAAGTCGCTTTGTGAATATGTGAAAACGTTCGTCAACAGTGAGGAGTTCGCCGCACAGTACCAGGGAAAAAGGGAGAAGGCGAAACCAACCCAGGAACCATGGCGGCCGGATGCTGAACAAATGGCTGCATTCCGCAAAGACCTGAAGGACAGCGAAAAATCCCTCGCGGATATGAAGAAGGAAAAAACTATGGCTGCCTATATCCCGCAGATGGAGGAGGGTGTGAAAAAACAACGCCAGCAGTTGGCTGGTTACGAAGATCCGCATCCCAATCTTACCAAATGGCAGAGAGCCTATCCGGCTGACCCGGCAGTAATGGTGAAGGCAAGACTCGAAGAGTACCTTTTGTTGGTGGGTTCCGTCGACTTCAATGCCACACTGACTGAGACCGGGAGGAAGAAAAAATTCACCAATCCGGACTACGAAAAGAAAAGCCGGAAGTGGAAAGCCATGTACCGTGCCGGCCGGGAAGTGAACACAGCCGTTACGGCATTCGTGAAGGAATGGCTGAAAGGCGAAATAGTGGCGAAACAAAAAGTAAAGATGCCTGCTGGTGACAATTCCACCGGAACCGCTTCCGGCAGCACTTTTACAAAAAAGGAATTGGTGGAACAGGTGCTGACGGGCGACAGCAGTTCCACCAACAGCAGCGACTCCCCGGGGAAAAAGCAAAAGAAATCATCATTGCTGATCAGAAAACTGAAAGACAAAATTAATTAGGGTTCAGTACCTCATAAATCCCATCCCGTTTAATCCTGCAGCATCCGTTGCGGGATTTTTTTTATATTGGTAATTATATGGACGACTACAAGGCTACGCGACAGGGCTCAAGGAACCTGGTACTGACCCGCAATGACATCGAAAAAGGAAGGGCCGTTTACCATAAATGGTCAACGTCAAAGGCCGACCTGACCATGGCCGATGGCAGTACTTATATTCTCCGGCCAAAAGGAGTATGGCATACCTCTACTGAAATAACCCAGGATGGACGGGTACTGGCCACCTATAAACTGACATGGCGCAAGGGCACAGAACTCAATACCTATTTTGATGTGATCAGCGAACAATACCACCTGCGACTGAAGGGTTTCTGGAAAGGGAAGTATGAACTGCAGGATGCGAATAAAGAACCCGTGCTTTCGATTGTTTCATCTTTCAGCTGGAAAGGTTTCAGGACCACCTATCATATCCAACCGTCCGTAGCGCTGGAACGATCTTCCCATAAAGACCTGCTGGTTATGATCACACTCTGCTGCCTGCTTCAACAACACCAGGCACAGGCTTCAGGTGCTGGCGCGGCCGGTTGACCTGGCAGTTTCCAAAGCGGCTCAGGAAGCCAGTTCACCGCAGTACACTACGGTCTCGTAATTCAGCGTCACAAATCCATTGTCGTTGGAACGCACAAACAGGCGGATCAGGTGGTTAATCATGGTCTCGTATGATTCATGACCAGGAAGCGGGCTATAAGATTTTGAAAGTAACTGTCCTTTCAATGATTCAAAATTCAACACCTGCGGGTTGGGAAAAACAAAACGTTCGATGCTGCCATCGCTGAAAAACTCATGGATGAGCTTTTCATCAATCACCGTTGCCACCGGCGGGTAGAGCCGATAGGTCTCACGCAGTTTCGTGTATTCTTTTTCAAATTCAGATTCTTCATGCTGCTGGTTCCATGCCAGTGCCACCTTTCCTCCCGCTTTCAGGATCCGCTGGCATTCCTGGCGGGTCAGGTTATGATCCAGCCAATGGAAAGTCTGGGCAATGGTAACCAGGTCAACCGTATTTTCTTCAATACCTGTTTCTTCCGCAGTACCTGGCAAACTGCTGAATTTAGAGAAACGCGCCAGGCGTTGTTCGGCAGCACGACGCATTTCATCCGCCGGCTCCACACCCGTTACACTAAAACCCCGTTCCAGCAATGGCTCCGAAAACAAGCCCGTACCCGAACCTATATCGACGATAGACGACACTTTATTCAGTGAAGCAAGTTTTTCCATCAGGTCAAAGGCAGGTGCGGGATAACCCGGACGATACCTTACATAGTTGTCTGCGCGGTTGGAAAAACGGCTTTTAAAATTATTGAGCGACGAAGAAGTAATCATGTCAAAAGGATAACGATTTTTTATAGCACCAGTAGTATTTCCCACAACAAAAATAGTTTGTCCAATAATCAGACCACGCCGCAAGTTACCCAACCCGCTGCAACTAATTGTCACGGGGATGCTATCAAACCGTTAACAGCAGCGGCAACCAACAAAATGTTACAATCAGGGCAGGGAAAAGGCTACGTAAGTATCTGCGGATTTTGTCCCCATTTTTCCACCTCCTGCGGCAATCACTACATACTGTTTCCCGGCAACAGAGTAGGTAGATGGGGTGGCGTAGCCCCCTGCTGGAAGTTTGGTTTCCCATAACAACTTCCCGGTCCGCTTGTCAAACGCCCTGAAGTTTTCATCTTTTGTTGCGGCAATAAACAATAATCCTCCGGCTGTAACTACCGGACCTCCATAGTTTTCCGTACCGGTCAAAGGTATGCCCTTTGCTGTTAGTTCCGGATATTCCCCAAGCCGGACATTCCATGACTGCTCCCCCGTGTTCAGGTTGATGGCTACCAGCACACCCCATGGCGGTTTGATGGCAGGATAACC
>SEAD01000109.1 GCA_004173355.1 Chitinophagaceae bacterium
TGGTTACGAGCATCAGCGGTCTGAAACCCGGCTTTTACTCCTTTAAATGTGATGTACTCAATGTGTCAGGAATCAGTATCCTCAGTGATATCATCAATGTAACCGTGGTGGACTACCAGAAAAAAAACCGCGTTCCGTGTCGCACAGGCGGACCAAAAACCTGGGTTCTGTCGGCAACAAGCACTTGGGATCTTGTCCGTCCGTACCTCCGTCGTGACGGCATGGATATTCAGGGAGGTGACACCATTAAAATCAACCGCAACCCGAACAATAACGGCTTGTACGGGCGTCTCTATCTTGGCGATTTCGGGGGTGATGAAGGATGTCCGGTCGTAGTGGTACCAAACGGTCAGGTAGTTGAAATCGGTGGACCTTCGTCCCGCTGGCACTTGGGGAAGAACAACAATAATACGAGTGACAGTAATTTTGTAAACCATGTCATCATCGATGGCACCTATCTCCGCAGCAAGGGTATCGAGTATGGTTTCCAGACTACAAGCACGGCCTGGGGTCTTTCCACCACTATGGTCACAGATCTTGAAATCAAAGGGGTGTTGTTTGAAAATAACTCACTCGGTATCCAGATGAAAATATATTCCGATTCGAGCTATGCATGGACGGTATACGACAACTTCATCATGAAGAACATCAAGATCCACGACAACTATTTCCATAATATCACTGCCAATGAAGGCATGTATGTTGGTCATACTTCACAGAGTGGCACCACGCAGGCCAATAACGATGGCCCGACCGTGCGGATGGACTCCGTTTTCATATATAATAACATCATCGACAGCACTGGCTGGGATCCGATGCAGACGTCTTCTGCACGTTACGTGGAAATGCACGACAATATTATCCTGAACGCATCCAGGGCTGCGGCTAGCTCACAGAACTGGGGACTGCTGATGGGTGGTAACTGTACCGGCAAGATCTACAACAATCTCGTGTACAACGGCACATCCTGTACTGTCGGCTCAATGGGGTATGGAAAGACCGATATCTATTACAACTTTATCGGCAACACAACCGGTGCCGGCATTTATGTAAATGGCATTACTTCCAATATACTTGAAGCAACCCTTCCCGGAAAGTTTCCGCCAATGCAGCTAACCGTCAGGGACAATCTTATCGCCGGTTTTGAGACGAGGGCCATCCAGCACGCAAACAATGATAAACGTGCCATCGCCGGTGCGATCCGCAATAATTATATTGTGGATGCAACAAAAACTGCAGCCCAGTCAATCAGTACGAATGCTCCCGATCAGGTGGCCGACAATACGATGGTGACCTCATTCCCTGTCCAGGTAAAACGCATCGGAGTACCGCAGCGCGGCGTGCTGATCGAAGTTAAACAGGGTACGGCCGTCGATACATTCTCCACCTCAAAAGAGGCGATCGACTGGCTTTTCAGCCGGCTGAATGTGACCCCTCCGCCGAACCAGGCACCGGTTGCCAGGGCAGGAGCGGATAAGTCTGTTACACTTCCTGTTTCCGGCAGCACACTGGATGGCTCGGGAAGCAATGATCCTGACGGAACGATTGTATCGTACGCCTGGACGAGAATTTCGGGTCCGGCCAAATTCACGATCACCTCGGCTACTGCAGCACAGACAACCATCACAGGTCTTGAAGAAGGTGTCTACCAGTTTCGTCTGGTTGTGAAAGACAATGCCGGGGCAACTGCGGCCGATACCGTGCAGGTCACTGTAAATGCAGCGGTCATGCCGCCAAACAATCCCCCTGCAGCGGCTGCGGGCAGCGACGTCACCATCACTCTGCCAACCAGCAGTGTCATCGTTTCTGCTGCAGGCAGCACCGATAGCGACGGCACAATAGTCAGTTATGGATGGACAAAAATCGCAGGCCCGGCACAGTTTACCATTGCCACACCAGGTGCCCTGCAGACTACCGTAACCGGTCTCGTTGCGGGTACTTACCAGTTCCGCGTTGTCGTAACTGATGACAAAGGCGCAACTGCTTCCGACACCATAAAAGTGACAGTGAATCCGGCATCCGTTCCGCCGCCACCGGCAAATGTGGCACCCACTGCCGCTGCGGGTAACGACAAATACATCACGCTTCCGCTGAATAATGTAAACCTGTCCGGAGCCGGCAGCACTGATCCGGATGGCACCATCACCGGATGGGCCTGGACAAAAATTGCCGGTCCGTCTTCTTTTACCATTGCATCCCCTTCGGCCATACAGACCGCCGTAACCGGGCTCGCAGCAGGTACTTATGAATTCCAGCTTCGTGTGCAGGACAACAATGGAGCAACTGATCTTGATACTGTACGGGTAATAGTAAGTCCGGCAACACCACCGGCAAATGTGCCACCTGTAGCCAATGCCGGTGCCGATGTGGAACTTGTCCTGCCTGAGAATGCTACTACGCTGACAAGTCTCTCAACCGATGCTGACGGTTCAATCGTGAGCTTCACCTGGCGCAAGCTGAGCGGCCCCGCGGCAGGCAGCCTGCAGGGTGTGAACAGCACGGTACTGAAGCTGTCCGGTCTGGAAGAAGGTGTTTACCAGTTGGAACTGACTGTAACAGACAACAGCGGCGCGATCGCAAAAGACAATGTATCGGTCCGTGTCAGCGCAGCCCTCAATAACCCGCCGGTTGTGTTTGCAGGAAATGATACCACTGTGCTGGTACCCGCCACGGTTGCGATGCTCAATGGCCGCGCGTATGACAGCGATGGATCCATCAGTGCGGTGTCCTGGAAACTGATTGATGGCAAAGGCCATCCTTCCATCTCCGATGCAGCCTCACTGCAGGCCATGCTGACAGGTTTTGAAGAAGGTACATACACCGTTGAACTGACTGCCTGGGACAATCTCGGTGCATCCGCTTCAGCCACCGTGAAGGTCACCGTGCGTGGTGCAGCCCCGTCAACCGCTTCACTGTTCCCCAATCCGGCAACGGGTCATCGGGTGAACCTGAAGATTGATGCCAATACCACAACGAGCCAGACCAGTATCCGGATCTATGATATGTCACAAAAACTGGTATACCAGGAACATTTCAAACGCACCACTCCGTCGGTAACCCGCGACCTTGATATTTCAAAACTGCCGGCGGGTTTTTATGTTGTGGTAGCAACTGTGGACCTGCAGAACCAATATACCTGTAAACTTGTAAAGCAGTAATTGCTTCCCTTTAAAATAAAAAGTGCTGACCATTTTGGTCAGCACTTTTTTTATGCTATCAAATATAACAGTTAACAATTGGTCCGTTGGGATCATTGATTTTTCTTACTGTTTGACGATCTGCTGTGTTTCGATCCGTCCTGTTTTATCGAAGACGCTCAGCTGGTAAATCCCTGCCGGCAGATTGTCGACAGAAACGGAATGCACGCCTTTCTGGAAGTTCCAGTTGCGGACAACCGCACCATTCGCCGAGCTCAGCTGGATGCGCAGGTCAGACTGCTGGATATTCAGCTGCATGCTTCCACGCACCGGGTTTGGCGTGACCATCACCGCAACCACGCGGCCATTGTTGAAGCGTACCGGACGTACTGAAGAGTATTTGCTGTTACCGTCGATGTCCACCTGTTCGATGCGGTAATAGTTTACAGCAGCGAGGTCGGGTGAATTGTGCGTATAGCTATAAAACACTTCCGTACCACTGTTGCCCTGTGCAGGAAGTTTGCCTACCACATGATAGCTCACACCATCGGTTGAGTGCTGGACAAGGAAGTGGGAAGTATTTTCTTCCGTCAGTGTGCTGAACCGGAGATCCACCCTGCTGTTGCGCTCCTGCGCGGTAAAGGCACCCCAGGTGACAGGAAGGGTGGCCCCGATTTTTGAAACAACGATGGTTGATGGATTGGTTGTGTAGTTATAGGCAATGGTATAGTTTGCCGGCATACGCACAAGTGCGAATGTACCAACGAACCCGTTCACCAGCGGTGATGTCATCACGGTGTATTGCGCAGGGAATGGAGCAGTCACATTATCGATCACTGTCAGCGTATCGGTGGAGATGTTTGTAGCCGCAGGTACGTTCAGCTGGTCATGGCCAACACCCGGTACGGTACTGTTCAGGATCTTCACCCGGATATTGGTTGCTTTCGCAGTGATGGCATTCACGCTTGTCTGCAGGATACCCGCAGCACCCGCAAAGTCGCCGGGTTGCAGGATTCCGTTATTAGTGATCGCGCCGGCGAATACAATTTCACCGATACCGGAGAACACAGCACCGCTGTTATTTGTCACGCTCACGCCGTTGGCGAAAGTGGACAGGAACTCATTGCTTGATTTATGATAGGTCCCGTTGTTGACAAAGGTATTTGTACCACCGCTGTTGGAAAACTGGCGGTTGTTACCATTGTTGTTGTCATTGATCAGTCCATTGTTGACGATGCTGCCGTTGGTCAGTGCAATATTATTGGCCGCCGCAGGATCGGTCAGGTTGATTGTCCCGTTGTTGGTAACAGTGGTACCAATGGTTTTGGCGGCTACCGAGGTGAGCGTCGCCCCGCCCGCAATCGTCAGTGGGGTGTTCAGTGTACCAAGACCCCAGGTCATTGCGCCCTGCAGCAGGAGTGGCCCCGCGCCGGACACGGTAAGGGTCGAACCTGCAGTACCCATCTCAATTGCGAGGGAAGCTGGGAATGTTACCGGGGTATTCACATTGGTTGTACCATTGATGCGGAATAATCCCGCACCGGCAAATGTTGTACCTGCATCCAATATCAGTGCTGCGGTAACACCTACAGTGGAATGGTTGAAGATGGCACCTGACGCAATGTTAATAGTACCGGTATTTGTAAACGATGTACTGGTTCCGGCTTTGGTCACAGTCCCTGCGTCGATACGGATCAGGCCGGAACTTGTAATTTCCAGATTACCAATTGAAGTGATGCCGGGACTTGTTTTAATCAGGCTGCCGGAATTATTAAATGCATTTGTAGTAGCCGCCACTGTAGTGAAATTACCGGTACCACTTAGAGTCAGTGTTCCTGTATTCAACACTGAGCCGTTGCTAAATGATACATCTCCCGCGATCCAGTCAGTAGTCCCGTTATTGGTGAGTGTTGTGGAAAGGGTACGCGTGCCGGTAACCAGGCTCATGGCACCCGCAGCGTTGATGGTTACAGGTACGGTGAGTACGCCCTGGCCCAGCTGGAAATCACCGTTGATGGCTATCGACCCCGAACCCCCTAATGTCTGCAGGTTGCCGCCGTAAGCTAGGGTTATCCCTGCAGGAACTATGAGCGGCAGGTTCACTGCGTTGCTGGTGGTAGCAGTAATTGTCCCGGCACCAGTCAGGCTTGTACCTGCACCAAAACTGTTTCCCGATGCGTTGCTCCCTGAAAGGGTGAGGGCAGTATTGTTCAGGTTTATACTTCCGGTATTAGTGAATGCCCCGTTAACCGTGCTGACCAGGGTAGTGCCGGATGTGATGGTGAAAGCACCCTCGTTGTGAACCGGAATACTGAAAGTGGTGGTGCCCGTCCCGGTATTTTTAGTAAAGGTGCCTGAAGGATTATTATTGAAACTGTTTAATCCACTGGTATGCTGGAACGCGTTATCACCGGTTGCGATAAAAGAGGAGTTGTTATTTACTACACCACCGGCGAAAGAAAGATTGTTGGAAGTCCAATTAATACTTCCGTTATTGGAAAGGGTGGTACTCAGCGTTTTTGCATTGTTTCCCGCAATGGCAATCGAACCACCACTGTTGATCGTAGTGGGTACTGCAAGGATACCCGTGGTCCAGGTAGCTGCACCACTGATACCAAGACTTCCCGAACCCGCGAGGGACGTTGTATTTACATGTGTCAACGAAAGGTTGACGGTAGCCGGAAGCGTTAGCGCAAGGTTAACATCCGTAGCAGCTGCAATGGTGACAGTTCCGGTACCGGTAACAGTGGAACCAGAGTTGAACTGGTTGTTACCCGTGAGTGTACCTGAAAGCGTGATACCATTCCCTCCGGAGAAATTAACATTACCGGAGTTGATGAAGCGTGAATTGGCGGAAGACACCAGGATCGCACCGCTCGCAATATCAACTGTACCGGCGTTTACCAGAGGGATATTAAATGTCAGGTTTCCGGTATTACTCTGCTTGGAAAAAGTACCCCCTGGATTGTTATTGAATGAATTGGTACCTGAACCGAAATTGAATCCCGTGGCAGCCGTGGCAATCACCGAACTATTATTTTCAACCACACCGTTATTGAAATTTATCAGCGTGGTCAGTACATTAACAGTACCGTTGTTGGTCAGGGTAGAGTTTAGGTTTTTTGTACCAACATTAATAGTAAGGACTGCACCTGATGCAATAATCAGCGGCGTCGACAGGTTTCCCGACGACCAGTCCATGGTCGATGTTATGGTCGACACAGGGCTGCCCGAACCAGATGCCAGCGTACCACCATTCAGTACTAGGTTTCCCAGTACACTCAGGTCAGTACCAGCTCCGTCTTCAATGGTTAATGATGTATTAATGGTAAGCGTACCTCCAGCTGCAACTACAACTTGGTCGCCCATCTGGGGTGCGAGACCTACAGTCACATTGTGTCCTGAACGGATAGTGATGGTCTGGGCGTTAAGTGCGGTGGGCACAACAGTGGCCGGAAGCCAGCTCACCCCGTCAAAGCGTTCCCAGCGCGTTGCATTGCTCCAGTCGCCGGTTGATAAACTACGGTAGTCTCCATCAACCTGGGCCATCAGGGATGGAGATAAAAATAACATCGCGGCAAGCAATGTCAGGCAATTAGTTCTGCGTTTCATTTAATAGACAATTTAATGTTTGGTATCTGGACAGTAAGGAAATGGACACGCATTATGGTACGGGTCGTTATTTTCCACGTGGACACGATGGACTTTAACCGGATTCTTAAATTGTCTTTGGGAGGATGACTGGAGTAGAATGGGGGCCGTTAAAAGTAGAGTTTTTTTTGAAATCCCAAATTTTTTTCATGTACCGGGAGTGTCCGGGAAGTCGCCCAAGGGCGTGGATTCTCATGCAAGCATTTGATAGACAACGCCAACGGATTCCAATATTTTTTCCATTTTTCCCGGTGCATCCACTTACCTGCACCTAACCAGTTACCCGTAAAAAAGGCAATTTTGCAAAATCCGGTTTATCCACATGTTCCGTGTTTTTGTTTAAAACAGATACTTGATCTTATGGTCTTTTAAAATATATTCGCCGTGAATACACTTAGTCGTGATACGGTATAGTATTTGCATAATCCTAATATGATAGCAGGGGTTATACTGGCTGGCAAGCGTAGAAAAGTCACCTACTAGTACTCTTGCAACACGTGTCGCAGCGGGCTACTTTAGCCCTGGAAACAATATCTGTGAAAACCAAACCCTTGTACCGTGTCCATTCCCGTTTCTCCTCCCTTGTTAACTATCCGGTTGATGTAATGTGCGCCATTATGTGACCTGTTTCCATGAAGCAGTCATATTCATTGTGGTCGTATCAATGCCAGACCGACACCAGCACCGAACCGATAATTTAATGGGAGGAACATTTGTTCCTTTTATGCAGCAAACAATGGACAACCCAACAACCGGGGTACACTTTTTTTTATGAGAAAACGGAACCGCTTCAGCAGCCACACCATCCTGCTGTTCACCTTCCTGCTCCTTTCGGCCGCTGCGCTTCGCGCACAGGGCGACCTGTTACGCATTAATGGCTGGAATGCGTACGTCCATCTTCCGGACGACTACAGCAATACCACAAAAACATATCCCGTGATCATCTTTCTTCCCGGTATCGGTGAAGTGGGATCAGATCCGAACCGACTGCTTAGTTACGGACCCAACCGGTTTGTTGCGCAGGGGCATAATATGCAGTTCACCGTAAATGGTGTGGTGGAAAAACCGATAGTCATTTCAATGCAGCCGCCGAGTACCTGGCCATCACCGGCCGCGCTCAACCGCCAGCTCGATTCCATCATCCGCAGGTGGCGGGTGAATATCAACCGAATTTCGTTCACCGGTTTGTCCATGGGTGGATCCAGCTGGGACAACTATATCAATACATCTCCATTATATGCTCTCCGCCCGGCGTCTGTGGTTGCCATGTCCGCACCACCACCGGCCAACCCGCTGCTTACTAATTTTGCCATATATGCCGCAACCGGTGGCAAGTGGTGGGGTTTTGAGGGAACGCAGGACGGGCGATACATGTGGCTGATCCGCGATATAATGAACCTGACTTCACCTGGTTCTGCCAAATACACACATTACGTTGGGGGCCATTGCTGCTGGAACAACTGGTATGATCCTAACTACCGGGAGAATGGCGAAAATATTTATGAGTGGATGCTGAAACAGGTGCGCACCCCGATCCTTACACCAAACCAGCCGCCAATAGCCTCTGCCGGGAATGACCAGGTTATCACACTGCCGTTGAATACTGTTACGCTCAATGGGACTGCAACAGACAATGACGGTACAATAAATACAAGGGCATGGACAAAAATCTCAGGTCCTGGTTCATTTACCATCACTTCACCTTCGTCGGCACAGACCAGCATTACCAACCTTTCAGTCGGAGTATATGCTTTCCGGTTTGCGGTGACCGATAACTCCGGCGCTTCGGATGCGGATACCGTCAGGGTGACGGTAAATGCAGCTGTGAATATCCCGCCTGTAGCGGATGCGGGTGCTGACCAGTCTATTACCCTCCCGGTAAACACCGTCACGCTCTCCGGTACGGGGAGCGACCAGGATGGCACGATCAGCAGTTACGCCTGGACAAAAGTATCAGGTCCTGCTGCATTCACAATCATCAGTCCCTCTGCAGCACAGACAACTATAACCAATCTTGCAGAAGGCGTGTACCAGTTCAGGCTGCAGGTGACCGATAATGCCGGGGCAGTGCATGCGGACAATATTACTCTAACCGTTAACCCCTTACCAGCGCCGCCGAATATCCCGCCGGTTGCAGAGGCAGGAGCTGACCAGTCCATCACACTGCCACTCAACAGTGTCACCCTTGCAGGATCAGGCACAGATGCCGACGGTACGGTGGTGGCCTATACCTGGTCGAGGATCAGTGGTCCGGGACAACATATTATTGCTACGCCCAACGCTGCATTGACAACAGTCAGCTACCTGGTTGCAGGTACCTACCAGTTCAGGTTGCAGGTACGCGACAACGATGGGGCACTGCATGCAGATACGGTAACAGTGCTGGTAAATCCCGGCGCTGCACCACCACCCCCCAATGTGCCACCAACCGTGGATGCGGGGAACGACCAGTCTTTCACCCTTCCCGGAAACGTAACACTGACCGGCTCTGCCGACGATGAAGACGGCACCGTAGATGAATTCCGCTGGACAAAAATTGATGGCCCTGATAACTACACTATCACTTCACCCACACAGGCAATAACTACCATCACCGGTCTCGAAGCCGGCGAATACCGCTTCCGGCTGCAGGTCACCGATGACGATGGCGCCACCGCAGCAGATACCGTAACTATCATTGTGCTCGCACCTGCCAACGTATTACCAACAGCCATTGCAGGCAACGACATCACGCTGGTACTTCCGGCGAACAGTACAACAGTAACGGGACGCGGGACTGACAGTGACGGTACAATCACGGCTTTCAGCTGGTCAAGGATCGCCGGTCCGGCACAGCACACGATCGCAAATCCAGGCAGTGCACAGACGATTATCAGCAACCTTGCTGAAGGCACATACCGCTTCCGATTGCAGGTCACGGATAATGACGGAGCCATTGGCGCGGATACTTTGACCATCCAGGTAAATGCAGCGCCCATTGTGCCTCCGGCAAATGTGGCTCCGGTAGCTGATGCCGGTCCTGACCAGGTGATTACCTTACCCACCAATTCAGTCACCCTTATTGGTTCGGGAACGGATACTGATGGCACTGTAATAACATATCGCTGGACAAAAATCGCCGGCCCTGCGGCTACGATTGTCAGCGCATCCAGTTCGGCCACTATCGTGCGTAACCTCGTGGAAGGGACCTATCGTTTCCGCCTGCTTGTAACGGATGACGATGCAGCATCCGGCGCCGATACGGTAACCGTTATCGTAAATACAGAGCCAAACACAGCACCGGTTGCAATAGCAGGTGATGATATCGAAATAGTGCTCCCTGCAAACAGTGTGATCCTGACCGGTTCAGGTACAGACGTGGACGGGGTGGTAGTAAGTTATAACTGGTCAAAGGTCAGCGGGCCCGAATCCTCCAGTCTTACCAGCCTGGGTGGGGGACAAACAGTTGCAGCCGCATTGGAAGAGGGCGTATACCAGTTCAGGCTGGAAGTACGCGACGATGACGGAGCTACCGGCACGGACACCATCAGGGTGACCGTTACCCGCCGGCCCAATGAAGCACCGATCGCATTTGCAGCTACAGCCAGGGAAGATGTCACTCTTCCGCATGTACCGCTGCTGGAAGGCATCGGGAATGATGCAGATGGTTATATTGTGTCACAAAAATGGCGGCAGCTCAGCGGTCCGTCCACTGCAAGGCTCCCCGCACTGGATTCATTCCATACCGAAGTGCGGGATCTTGAAGCCGGTGATTATGTATTCGAATTTTCAGTGACAGACAACGAAGGCGCCATCGGCCGTGATACGGTGCTCCTGAAAGTGAACCCGGTGGTGAAACAGTCCACCGCCATTGTTTTCCCGAATCCCGCGGCTGCAGTGACGCAGGTAACGCTTCGGATCAGCAGTCCGACCATGAGCAACCTCAGCCTCCTGCGCGTACTCGATCTCAATGGTAAAGTCGTGCACCAGGAAACATTCATGCGGACGGAATCCATCATGAACAAACAACTGGATATCTCGCGACTGCAGCCCGGTACTTACTTCATTGAAGTGGGGGTTGACATCAACACCAGGGTGAGCTGTACATTTATGAAACGCTGATAAATAAATTGGGCATAAAATACAGAACCCCGCTTTCCTGTTACGGGAGGCGGGGTTTTTTAGCAGTTGATGGTCCAGCGAATCAGCGGAACGGTTTATAATGCGGATCATTGCCCAGCGCTAGCATCGGACGGTCGCCACCGGTATCACCGAAGCAGCTGATCCGGTTGTAGGATTCAAGATTATAAGCGGCCCTGATCCGGCAGACTTTTTCATCCCCATGGCAGTTTATCCCAACAAGCTTACCCGTGATCCTGCCCTGTTTTACTTCCAGTATACTTGCAAGCAGCGCGAAATGATTATCGTTGCACCAGTCACGCAGCCAATTTTCCGCCGATGCCGATACGAGTACCGTTTCGGTGCCTTCGGCCTGCCGGATGCGGATGTATTCCAGTGCCGCAGGACGAATCAGTGCCGGGATTTTTTCCGCTGCAAACCTGCGGCAGAGGTCATTAAACTGCTGCTCGGGCATTCCGCCAAAAAAAAGCGTCAACATCTTTTCCTTGGTTGCCTGGTTGGATATAAATCCGGCTTTCATCATTACCATCCATGGCGAGAGGGCAAGGAAACCTGCATAAAAACGGAAGCTTCCATGATGGAAGCGTATCAGCTCCAGCATGGTATCCTTCGTGGTGATGG
The DNA here is from genome assembly GCA_004173355.1 of Chitinophagaceae bacterium. Taxonomy (GTDB): domain Bacteria; phylum Bacteroidota; class Bacteroidia; order Chitinophagales; family Chitinophagaceae; genus JBEVJC01. Next base: position 11,529 of record SEAD01000109.1, read on the forward strand.
TACCATCAAAGTCGAAGAAGGCAATATCTTTCTTCAAAGCGTTTTCTTTTTGAAGATGGGTTCAGGCACGGAGGTGATGACAAACATGATCCAGCGCCAGAACCATTTGGAATAAATAGTATTTTTCTTTTTTACCACAGCGGTAAACACTGATTTCGCTACTTCATCGGGCTGGGCCGTGAGTGGTTTTGGCAGCTTGAGGTCAGCCGTCATTTTTGTATTTACAAAACCCGGCAGCACGGTCACTACGTGCACCTTTTCCCGGAACATCCGGTTGCGCAGCCCGCTGAGATAGGCTGTGAATCCGGCTTTCGCACTCCCGTAAATATAGTTGCTCTGTCGGCCACGCAGGCCGGCAACCGAGCTGATGCCCACGATGGTTCCTGCTTTCCTTGAGGCATAGTCTGCCGAAATGATATTGAGGATCGACACAGGACCGCTATAATTGGTAGCAATGGTACGGGCCGTTTCCGCCGGATCGAGAATTACTTTTTCATTGTCCTTCATATAGCCCACCACGCAAACGGTAACATCGGGAGGGGAGGGAAGGTTTTTATAAAAAGTTGGGTGTGATGTTGTATCCGTGACATCAAAAACATGGGCTGTCACCGGCACTTCAAAACGGATGGCCAGGTCAGACACCAGGGGTTCCAGTTGTGTCAGGCTGCGGCCCGCAAGTTGAACGGCATATTTAGCGGAGGCAAATTTCTTCGCGATGGCAAATCCGATATCGGATGTTGCACCAAGTATGAGAACTGTTGGCATATTAGTTAGTTGGCCTGGTAAGGTTTAACCGGTCGGACTGCACGGAACGGATCCTGCTGTCCGGGTTGTAACGTTGTACGATCTTCCTGAATTCATTGAGCCGCGGATAACCGGCTTCAAGGATAGCCGGCTGCATCCGCGCATCCTTCGACATGTATAACCGGCCGCCATATGCCAGCACAACCTGGTCGAGTTCATCGAGGAATGCAAACAGGTTTTTCCGTACGGGGAAGTCCAGCGCAAGAGTATATCCTTCCATCGGAAAAGAAATAAGGTCGTCCTGTTTCCCAAAAACTTTCAGTACGGCCAGGAATGAACCCATACCGCGGTCGCTGATCTTCCGCATGATTTCAACCAGGCCCTGTTTGCTTTCAAGCGGAAGTACAAACTGGTATTGTACGAATCCTTTTTTCCCATAACCCCGGTTCCAGTGATGGATGGCATCCAGCGGGTAAAAAAACGGTTCATAAGGAATAACGCTATTGATTTCCTTCTTGAAGTTTTTGCCGTAATACAGGAAGTTGAAGGCCTTCACCGTGAAAGTGTTCAGGACCCAGGAAGGGAGGTTGAACGGGAAAGTGATTTTCTTTTTACCAGGCAGTTTAAGCGGTTCCTTTTTCTGCGACTCGCTGAGCTGGTCAACCGTGGCATGTTCCCCCATGATGAGGATACTGCGGCCAAAGTTTTTCCCTTTCTTCAGGCAATCGATCCATGCCATCGAATACGTATAGTGGCTGTACTTTTCAAAATATTCAATCAGCTGTTCGAGGTTCTCCGCTTTCAGCTGCCTCTGTTTGATAAAGGAACTTTCAATTTTTTTCAGGTCGAATTTGACCGTGGTGATCACACCGGTCAGTCCCATACCACCGCAGGTAGCCTGGAACAGGTCGCTGTTGATAGTGGGTGAGCAGGTCAGTACCTGGTCATCTCCGGTGAGTATTTCCATCTCGAGGATATGCGAAGAGAAAGAACCATCAACATGGTGGTTTTTGCCGTGCACATCACTTGCAACAGCACCTCCGATGGTGATGAATTTGGTACCGGGTGTGACCGGGAGAAACCATCCCTTGGGCACAATCACTTCGAGAATGCGGTCGAGCGTCAGGCCCGACTGGCAATGGAGGATTCCCTTAGCGGTGTCAAACGAAAGGATCTTGTCGTATTTCAGTGTGGAGAGGGTATGGGCAGCAAGTGATGCATCCCCGTAACAGCGGCCATTCCCGCGGGGAATAAAGCCTTCCTCTTTCGCCACATAGTTTTTTGCTTCGTCAGTAAGTGAAAAAACCGTTTCATCGCTCACCATAGCAGGGTAATTACCCCAGTTGGCAATTGTTTTCTTCATCATTTAAAGAGTGTTATGTCTTTCACGTAAATAATTGTTATAAAACTTGCGATCCACAGGACTAAAACAATCTGTATGAAGCGGTCTTTGTAAAGGATTTTTGTCGGGGAGCCGGAGTCGGCCAGCACAAAGATGATTTGCAAATATCGCATAATTCCGGCGATCACAAACAGGCAGGTATAATAGAGCCTGTCCGTGCCCAGCCGCAGCCGGGTTTCCGGCGCCATGGTATACATCAGGTAGGCCACGATGATAATGGCACAGATCAGTGCCAGCAGGGTATTGAGGAGTTCGAGGTTATAACCTTTGATCGATTTACGCATATCCACTCCCGAACTCAGTTTGAGGATCACATCATCCCGGCGTTTCCCGATAGCCATAAACAGTGCCAGCAGGAAGACCATGATGATGATCCATTCTGACAGCGGGGTGTAGGAGATCACCGAACCGGCTTTGACCCTGAGCACAAATCCTGCTGCAAGGATGACAATATCAAGGACAGACACATTTTTCAGTCCGAATGAGTAGGCAAAATTGATAATGAAATAGATCCCCAGCACAAACATGAACTTGTCGCGGATCAGCCAGGCACCTCCAAAACCCAGTATGATCAGGGAGATAGCAATGATGATGGCCGCAGGTTTGGATACTGCACCGCTGGCAATCGGACGTTTGCATTTGGTAGGATGCTTGCGGTCATCCTCCACATCCCGGTAATCGTTCATTATATAGATGCTGCTGGCAACCGCAGAGAAAGCGAGGAAACCCAGCACCAGGTCGGTTACTTTCTGCACATTGAAAATTTCACCGGCAAAAAAGAGGGGAATGAAGAGGAAGAAATTCTTCGCCCAGTCCTTCGGTCTTAATAACTTGATATACTCCACTTTATAATGAATTGGCCGCCAAAGTACAACATAAACTGCATACTTAATAGCCCACTTTGTGGTTACATTTTTATTATGTTTACAGCAAATAGTATGATTCATGGACATAAGGAAGGGGTTGAAAAAGAATTATTTATCGGTCGCAGAGCTGTTGTTTATCGTGGGCCTGGCCGCTATCCCGCTGTTCATGAGTTTCCCTTACCGGGTCAATATCTTCCTGTCATGGGAGGGAGCGTACCGGATGAGCAACGGGGAAATACCTTTCCGTGATTTCGGGCTGCCCCTGGGTGGCATGTACTGGGTGATCCCGGCCCTGTTCTTCAAGATTTTCGGGGCACAGATGATTACACTGGTAAAGGCACAGGTTTTTATCAATATCCTCTCCGGCCTGGCCTTCCGCAGCATCCTCCGCAGCCTCGATGTGCAGCCGGGTGTACGGTTCCTCTCGGTGATCCTGTATTGTATCTCGTTCTCGTTTTTCAATTTCTGGCCATGGTACAACCACACGGTGATTGTGTACGAACTGATCGCCCTGTCCTTCCTGCTGCGTTACATTACCGCCGCCAGCCCAAGCTGGTACTGGCTTGCGCTTACCGCTGTATTCGTCATTTTTTCGTTCCTGACCAAACAGGATAGCGGGGCACTGGCGCTGCTGCTGGCGTACGCGCTGCTCCTGTATTACAGCATTGCTGCAAGACAATGGAAGGGATTGGTCCTGTTTACCGCCTCGCTGGCCGTGGCAGCCGCCGTCATCATCTGGCCCCTGACACGCTACAGTATGGGCTACTGGTTCAACCACGGACAGGCACCGCACAGTTCGCGTTTCTCCCTTTTTGAAATCCTGAACGACTTCTTCCTGTATTCCCAGTGGATGAAGTTTTACCTGTTTATAATAGTAATCCTGTCCATTGCCTGGTTCCGCAACTGGAAGGAACTGCTGGTTGACCGGAAAAAAACGATCTTCCTGCTGCTGACACTGGGTATTATTGCCGAGGCAGCCATCCTGCAGGTAACCAGTTACACGCCTCCGGACAATAACATCTTCTACCACAGCTTTGCCTTTGCATTTATCTTTTCACTGCTCGCATCACTGCTGAAAATCGATTACTCCAAACTGAAACCACTGGCTGTGGGCCTCGCCGGACTGATGCTGTGGTGGAGTGGTATTTTCTGGAAGTATATCTCAAGGATCGCCGAAAGGGCACTGCCATCGGCTGAAGCCGTGGCCGGCAATGGGGAGAATGTAGTCAACCGGAAGACCTATATGATCAGCCATGAAGCCCCGGAAGTAACGGACGCAGACTGGACATTCAGCAAACTGCCCGCGTTCCGCAAAATTTATATGCCCAGGAGTACCGTTGAGGGGATTGACCGGCTAATGGCCGACCCACGGGTAAAAGGTAAAGCCGGCCTGAAATTACTCAACATGAGCGAACTCACCCCGCTGGCCACGGAAATCCCATTTGAACTGGAAAAAGGACCCGGCGTGCCTTTATGGTATCACCTCGGGGTGGCCATGTTCAATAAACAGGCGGATTTGTATGAACAAAGGATCGCTGGAAAATACTATGATGTGGTGCTTTTTGAACATATACCAAACCTGAATAATTTCTATCCTTTCCGGGTTCGCGACGCCTTACAAAAACACTACCAGAAAATCGATTCCTTCATGGCTCCGCGGCGCGGGGATACCCAGGG
>SEAD01000007.1 GCA_004173355.1 Chitinophagaceae bacterium
CAGGCTGATATTATAGGCACTTCCTTTTTTCAGGCCGAGGTTGAAATTGGCCACATTACCACCGATCAGCACATTTCCTTTTTCCAGCTGCGCATTGGTTACGGTTGCAGCAAAAACCATCACGATTAACAGCACAAGACTCTTTCTCATATCTTTTGAAATTTGAGCAGCAATCATCCAATAACATACCGCAACTGACCTGAGCCTTATACAGCTTAGCTCAGCCATTATTTAGGGGCGCAGATTGCACATTCCTGTGTATTTATACACGCGCATTCCCCAGTGCTGCAAGCACTGATGCAAACAACCCTGCAACTGAGTTGAAATCCCGGCCATCAGGGTCCGCAATTTTCCGGTCAAATGCGGGGAGATCGGTTTCCTTAATCCCTTTCCAGAGTGGTTCCACCAATCCATCACCACCCCTGTCGAGGATTTCCCTGAACAGTTCAGCAGCGCTTACGGGCAAGGATAATCTTGTCCAGTTCGGGTTGAGGGATTCCCCGGCCTGGGGCGCACTGAGATTGATGACACGTGCCATGACATTCCTTCTTAATATCCGGATTGCCTGCGAACTTCCGCCACTGATTTTTTTATCGGTAAAACAAACATCATTGCTTCCGTCAAAACTCAGTCCCCTCCGGGAAAAGGTAGAGCTACCGCAGAGGGCCCAGACATCGTCAACAATTGCCGTCATTCCCCTGACGATTGCCGGTCGCCCGGGAAATCCTACAGGATGAAGGACGGTCACCCGCTTCGGCGCTGCGGCCTGCAGTGACGCAATAGCTTCATTCCGCAGTTTATAAAACTGCTGCGCAAAAGATTCATATCCTGACCCGAAGGGAACCCGTTTTGGAATGACCAATACCAGGCGCAGGTTCCGCGCCGATTCGAGGCGTTCTTTGAGGAGTTTGACAAGATCCCATTTGAACTCATTGGCTTCCACATCGGTGCTTCCGAAAAGGGCTGTTTCGATGTACACCAGTTTCCGCGCATTGCTGATCGCCCATCCGAGTGCCCAGAGGCTATCCCGGCGACCGATCCTTGCACTGCTTGCCACCCTTTTGAATTCAGCTACCCAGCGATCGATCCCACCACGGGTTGGGACTTTATTCCGCAACGAGCTTAAGGAGGAAGGCAGCGAGGACGCAACTGAACTCATATATTCCGGCCAGGTGGAAATACCGCTATCGGGGATGAAGGACATGCCAGGGGTCTCCACCGTATCTGCAATATTCTGCAGGATGGCACCGGCCATGCTGCTGGTACCGGATGCCGGGCTGTTCCACCGGTCTTCTTCCAGTTCATCAAGCCGGCGGATGATATGATGCGTGCGTCGTAATGCCGCCCGTGCCAGGTCCTGTGCCAGCAGGCCATTCATTTTAATCCCTCCGGCAGATTCCTCCGGACCTGCTGAATTACCCGGGTTGCCCAGTCGCGCGTTGGCTACAGCATTTGCAGGACGCAGCCATCCTGCGCTTAATACAGCTGTCCAGGCAGGGGTTGCACCTTCCTGCGAAGCAACGATGGTTTCATTCCTTGCCATGGTACGGAATCTTGTCCCTTCACGGGGTGCTGCATCCGCGTTGTCGTTGAGTACCGGATTATCACTTGTTGGCACGGCCGGTGGTGTGAGTCCAAGAATGGGTGCAGGGGAAAATGCGAGTTGATTCACGGGTACCGACCCCAGGTTATTGGCCGGTCCGGTAGTATCCGGGGCTGGCTGGTCCGCTCCCATTGTTGCCTCCAGTCCGCCCAGCAGGATTTTTTTCACAGCACCGTTTCTTGTAACGATCAGCAGGTCAAAAAATAATTTTACGTTGGATGGGCGTGGAGCTGTGCCGGCATTGAAGGGATCTTTCAGCAGCAGTACCAGAGCACCGGCGGTCTGGACTATACCTGCCGCACCATCACCACGTTTGGCAAATTCCATTTCAGCCAGTGGTACGAGCACCGGTCCCGGGTCGACCCGCGGATACACGCGTACAAACGCTTCAGCGGGCAAACTGCCGCCGGGCCAGGTCAGCACTACGTCATTGGAACCAGTTGCGAATGCCGCAGTAAATGCCGAGCGTGCCGAAGTCGCAGTGGCTGCATCAAGCGAAGCCGCCGTGGAGGCGGGTGCCGGGAAAGCAGGCCACTTACTGCCGGCAGTAGACGGCAGGATTCCCGTTGGCTGGACCAGCGGGCTCACAACCAGCCTGAAGCCGGTACCGGAAAGGGTTTCGTTGACTGCACCAAGCATGGATGCGCCCTCGGTAAGGAACTCTATGGTATCCCCTTCCCGTACAACCGGAAGTGGTTCCCTGATTGTTTCCGCATCCACTCCCAGTATACCCTGCAATTCGTCGTCGGTCCTGTTGCCAAGGAGATGGAGGTTGAGATCGACGAGCATGATCCGGAAAAACTGCCTGGGCAGCGTTACGGTGTCACCCCCTGTCGGGAATGCGGGCAGCCTGAGTTCATTGGCAGACAAAGTGCCTTCGGGGGACAGACCAAAACGGAGACTGCGTGCGGCATTGCTGAGTGTAATAGACTCACCCGCAGGCCAGTCAGCAAACTGCAATTCCAGCTTCGGGCCTGATCCGATTCTGATGCCCTGGTCATTGCCCGTCACATCCCAGTTTTCACCAAAAACATTGATGAGGTGTATACGGTTGCCTGTGGCCAGACCGGCGATTTTTCCAAGTTTGCCATCGTCCTGCGAACTGATATCAGCCACATCACCCCCATCGCTGTGCAGGAGTGCATTGTATGTCGTGAGCAGGTCTTTGAATATAACGGCCACTGCTACCGGATCAATGATCAGTCCCTGTTCATCATGGAAACTGAGGATCCCTCCTTTGCCGAGTTCTTCCCCGATAAATCCCGTTTCCGGTGCCAGTGGCGGATCGTCCGGCTGCATGTCTTCAAGCGCGGTGGTCCAGTCGTCCGGTGCCCCGTTCCGCACCGCGATATAAGCGGGGAATGGCCGCACGGACAAACCATCCGACCGGTCGTCGTATCGCTTTGCAGCGAGCCGGCGAAGGCGAAGCATGGCCTGCGGATGAATCTGCAGCACTCCAACCGTCCCTTCCAGATGACTGGAAGTTTCATCGGTCAGGTATGGCACACCAAAGGCTGTCCATCGGATAAAACCACCGGCCATCACTTTCCAGGTCTGGCTGCTGTCGAGTGTCAGGGTCATTGCTGACTGGTCATAGACCGGTGTACCGGTGGCCCAGATGGCAGACAGCTGGCCCGAACTGATCCCCATTGCATCCAGCCCTCCGAGATTAAACGCTGCTGCGGCAATAATTTCATTCGTCATAGCTTGAGTGTTTTGCTGGTAAGCCTGCCCGACGGATCACGTATTTCAATCACTAACATCCGTGTGTTGTTTTTTATCCAGGCATAGATAAGTCCCTGTTCAGGATTCACCGGATCAAACCGGAAAATTTCTTCTTCCATTCCGGCGGAACCGGGAATGGCTGCGGCTTTCACAAACCGGAGACCATCACCACTCACCCTTCTTGTGACCGGCTGGTTTGTTTCGTCGTACATTTTCAATGTGACGGAATGTGTTCCTGCAACCGTGCGTGCTGCCACGGCATCGGTGCGGAAACGCAGGAGCAGGAACGCTGTTTCACCAGGCTGCGCATCCGCCAGCAGATCTTCCAGTACAGGTGCATTCACGGAAGGCACCACCATTTCGAGTACATCCGACGCTGCAGAACGACCGGCAAATTCGCCTTGCGCCACATCCGCCCTGCCGTAAGCGACAACCCGGTAATACACTGCCTGCCATGCCGGATATACGGCGGTATCTTCCAGTTCCCAGCTGACGGAATCAGCCCCGCGAACGGCAGTGGTTTCATCAGCTATGATCCATGGAGCACCCATCCTGCCGATGGTGATGGTGTTTACATCCCTGGTAGTCCTGAAGATTTCAACCCTGCCTGCAGGCCAGCGGGTTTCCATGACAGTGATCCGAAGACGGTTCCTGCCGTTTACGGAACGGCCTGTGATCGCCGGTGTTTCGGGAATAACGATGCGGGGTACGGACACAGCAAAATAATCATTCGCTGAAACCGGCAATGGACCCTCGACTCCTGAATTACTGATGGGCGTGATGGCAAAAAAATGGATGAGCGCTGAACCACGTGGAAATTCAAATTCAAATGCCGGGGTGCGGAGTCCATCCGCCACTTTACGGAATGCATTCCTCGCGTTGGTGATATCGGCTGCCCGCAGGGCCGGGAGGCGAGCGGCAGCAGGCGAGCGCAGTTCAGGTGATGGCAGGCCAAGCTCCCTGGTCAGTGCCGATTCATCAGCCAGGTAGACTGCATATTTTGGTGCGGTCGATGGCCAGGTAAGCCGGATCCGTGAAATACCTTTCGGATCGGGTATGGCCGACCAGGTCATGGCAGACGGGACAAATGGGGCAGGTGGCGGGATCGGGCTGATATTTACATCCGTCACATCGCGGGACCAGGCACTCGGAACGGCAGGGTCAAACCGTTCCGTTCCCCGGATGCGAATACTTAGTTTTGTCCGTTCCTGGTTCGCATAATTGACAGCGAGTCCGCCGATCCTTATTTTGTATTTGCGTATGGTATCGTTGCTTTCTTCTGCCACCAGATCCACCCCTGCAGGCGCCGTATCGATTCCTGTACCATTAAAGTCGATGATGGTGTCCGCAACCGCCGGGGCTCCAACGGCCAGTACGGATCCTGATACAGCCGGTACTGCCGATCCATCTTCATGAACCAGGACACGGATACTCACGTTGGCTGGCGAACGAAATGCCCAGTCCCAGGTGAATTCAGCAACAGCTTCAGCGGTTCTTGCCGGACCCGCACCCGGAGCTACTTCCAGCCTGGCCAGCAGCAATGCGGGTATCTGCGGTGCCACGCGCTGGCGGGTATGGTCGGCTGATATCCAATTGCCCCAGCGTCCGAACCAGTCGTGTGCTGCAACGCTGTACACCTGGCCTGGCGCTTCTCCCGGTAATGGTTCGGGTACGGCGGTGTCTGCAAAACGCACGGAAGCATTTTCATCTTCCGGTCCGGGTATCACGGGGGTGAGAGGCATCCATCCACCCGACAAACGATCTGGCATTCGGAATTCCGGCGTAGTTGCGGGAAGCTGGCGGGTGATTGCAAACCCTGTTGGCCGGGCCAGCCAGGCAACCCCTGTTGCCGGTCGCAGCCAGTTGAGGTTAATCGTAGAAAGCCAGGGTCCATCCTGTTCTGCCGGTGTTTCCGTTTTTACGGCCTGCGGCTGGCTGGTGAAAAGACCAGCCGGTGCATCCAGTGGATAGGGTTTATGCTGGAAACAAAACGCACAGAATTCACCATTGAAGGGAAATTTTATCGGAAGAAACCCGCTGGCCCAGGTAAGGTCCATCAATATTTCGTGTTTCACCGTGACCATGAATGCTCCGGATGGAGCCGGGTTGGCGGCCCGTGCATGTTCAATTATATTTTCGCCGAGTGTTGTGCCAAACCCAAGTGCGAGGGATGCATACGAATCAACACCGGCCGTCATCAGCAACATATCAAGCGGGCGCAGTTTCGCATCTTGCGCCTGCAACTGCCACTCGGCAGAGGCCGTCCTTCCATGAATCGATGACGGCGCATCGGTTCGGATGCTGATTTCTGTTTCAGCCTGGCGGGCCGGATCGGGTTGTTCCTCCAAGAGCTGCAGCAGTGCTTCCATCAACTGGTTTATTTCCTTTTTCACCAGCAGCTCCGGATCAGGTTTTACAAATGCGGGAACGGCAGTGCCACGGTCGGTAACTGTATCCCACCCCAGATCCGGTGTACCATTGCGAACGCGGATCATGGCGGCGGACAGCGGATCGGCCGGCGCCCCTACGGGGCCCTGCGGGCCTGTCGGATATCCGGTCACGGCAAACTGGTTGTCTACCGGCAGGCCCACTTCTTCCACGAGTCTCCAGCCGGGATCATTCACAAAATCATTCGCCGAGATCATCCGGAAGCCGGTGACGTTGGCACTGCCGTCGATCACCACACTGGCGATCACACAACCCTTCATGCGGATCACCGCGGCATTGACCGGACCACCCAGCGTGACCTGGTCGACCACCTGTCCGCCACCTGAAGGACCGGAGAATGCGGTTGCTGTAATATTACCGGCAATGATATCTACTGTCAGTTCCACCACGGCAGCATCACCGCTGAACCATTCGTACAATCGTTTCGAATTCTGGATTACGGTTCCGGCAATCACATTCCCCTTCAGTTGGGCCTGCCCGCCGTACTGCCAGACCTGGAACAGGGAAAGCGGCAGTCCGAGCGAAGGATGAAGGATCCAGCGCAATCCGGGTCTTTGCCGGTCACCTACCCGCACAAGTTGTGTGCTTACATTGAACAAACCGGGGTTAACATACCTGGTACTCATATTGATCAGTTAATAGGCTCCCATGGAGCGGCGATTAATGCTTTTTCGTACAACAACACGGGTGTATCCGTGAGATCATTATCCAGTAATGGGTTCAGCTTTCTTGCAAGTCCGAGACTGACCGTTTTTCCCTTTGAACCAGGTTTCAGCATCACCATCACCCGCGTACCACTGGCATCACGCACAAACCGCTCTACCAATGAAGCCGGTACGGGCGGCGGAGGCAGCGGCACCACCGGGCGGAGACCGTTAAACTTCTTCCGGAATTCTTTCAGGGTAAGCGCAGTCACAGATTTTGTATTGGTTGCCCCCCGCACAAAATCACCCCCGTCGATCACCAGTACTTCGGGATTGGTCCTTACCAGTTCATCCACCGATAACCAAGCCTGTGGCTGCAATGTCCAGCGCTGGATATGCTCCCCATCCGGCGCATACTCCGCCACCGGTTCGGGACGCTGGCGAAACAGGGGTTCCGGCGATTCCAGGAACAGGGCCAGGGGTTCGGGGTTATCGCCCTGCGACCAGCATACCGTAACTGCAGGGGCTTTTTTGCGGCCGCGGAATTCGAGACCGGCTGTTATCACCGCCTGGTCAAAACTTTCGTCGCTCAGCACCTCACCGGCAGCATGGAACAAAGCCGGATCAGACATGATTACATCATCGGCAAACCGGATCCTGAAATCTTCCCCGAATGCTTCCCTGGATGCATACATGGAGGTAGTAAAATGCTGGCGGTACAATGGACGCTGGCCATCAACCGGCGACAGGGTACCATTCTCATTCAGCATTTCCAGGTCCATGATATAATCCGTCATCGGGTCGAGCAGGAAGGGCAGCACTGTCCGGCCATGACCTTCGCTGTCCGGATCAAAATTGCCACAGGTGTTCTGCCCGAGTAACCGGCGGACGGTTGCCTGCCAGGGCGAAAGGATCGCTGCCTGCAGGGGCTGGAAATAATCATCCAGCAACAACTGGGTAGATGCGGCTTCGGGTGTCCCCGCCGACCCGCGGAAGGATGCTGCTTTTGCAAAAGCCTTCAGTGATTTTTTATATGCCTTGTACAGTGCCAGCACATTGCCGGTAGCGAATACCACCACTACAGGATCTTCGTAAAAATGATACAACTCGCCACCTCCCGGGAATTGCGCAAGAACCCAGGGATCGAGGCTCGACGGGGGTTTGCTGTCCGTATAAAAAGTCTTCGTCTGCGATCCCGCCAAGGCAGAGGCGCTGAATTGGTAAGGCCATCTTCCAGTCCCTGCTGGTCATCCCCGGATTCTTCAGTATCCCCTTCTTCCCTCAGCACTTCATACACCGAGAGGGCTTCCACCAGCGCGAGGTAAAAAGAGGGCGGCTTCATATCAAATTCTTCAATGGCGACCACGAGCGGGCTTACACCTATATCTATTTTTGCTACTGCTTCCGGCAGTTTTATTGTCACTATGAATTCGGCCCATCCACGTTTTTCCAGTGCGCGGAAGTATTGCCTGGCCAGGAATACATCATCCCACCACGGGCCATTCTGGTCGGTCCATGGTGCAGGTACAGGATGCAGCTCATCGACCATCGTAAAAGAGGCCGATACGGTCACTTCAGTGCCTTTGCTGTTGAACGCCCTGAAGCGTAACAATCCTTTATCCACCATTTTGATCCGGGCATAAACAAGCAGCCTGGCTTCACCGGTAAACGGACCACCGGAGAGACGGATCACATCGCGCAGCTGTTCTTTCAGCTGGGCCTCCAGCTGGCTGAGTGGTTCTGCAAAAGGACTGTCCGTCAGTGCCGCTGTATTCACCGGCCGCTCGTAAGGTGCCTGCAATACTTTTGCCGCACAGAGCTGCTGTCTTGCAGCGATTGACCGGCCGAGGATTTCCCTTACCGGAACTACCGGCGTAAACCCTTCCGGTGAATCATCCTCCGGCAGCACCCGTTCCCGTGCACGCGTCAGCAGCTCGTCGTGCAGGATAAAATGATCGGGCAGCGGACGGCGTGGCGGGCGCGGGCATGCCGCTGAAATTCCCGTCACTACTGCATCTGACGTACCCAGTAATGCATCCACAAACGTACCCGTACGCCAGGTCTCCCTTACTTTCAGTTGAATGTCGGGTTCCGACGAACGGTGGGAGCCCGGCTGGTCCGGCCATACCTCCCCTTTCAGCAGCCATCCTTCGGCAGAAGAACCGAGCAGGCTGTACCGGAACGACCAGAGCACGGGGGCTGCTTTGGCAACGGGCGTACAGATACCTCCCCACCGGCCATCCACAACATTGTCCAGTTCCGGCCCCTGCACCATCGCACGGTCGATATTTGTCGGCTTCCAGTCGAGCAACGCAAGTTCAACCGGCAGGCCATCACCACCCGGCTGTTGTGCAGGATGACGCCAGGTATAAGGACGTTCGGTACCGATGACCGCTGCTGTTCCGGCAGGTACTGCTTGTCCGTTCACGGCTACCAGTTTAAGCGTGACGCTTCCAAGTGTATAACGGAGATAATTCTGCCCGCGTTTTTGCCAGCCACCGAAACCAGCAGGCAATCCGGAAGAAAGGGTACCATCAATTGCAGAAGACGCAACCACCTCGGGTGCCACTTCCATTTGTATCAGCGGGATGGAATCGATCGGTACATAAGTATCTGCCAGGATCACCGTATCGCCGTTCCGTACTTCTGTCGAAGGCACCGAACCGTCGCTTGTACCATGGCAGAGGATATTGTCGATTCCCCTGTCCACGCCGCTGCCATCGAGCAAGGCATATGACCGGCTTTGCAGCAACAGCTCTTTGAAAAGTGGCGGTGCGTCCGGCACATCGGGTTTATTGCCGATGCTGAACTTCACACAACCTTTCACCGAGAAGAAGAAGAAATCCACCCTGCCGCAAACCTCACCTTTGATTCTTGTCCTGATTCCGTTTGAAAGGAATTCGAGTTTGCCATGTGCTTCGATACTGATAATGAACAGGCGCAATTCACCTTCGAGGTAGACCCGGCCGGCAAAGAACAGCGGCTGGAATCCGATGCCCACATCAAAGCCTGCGGCTACTTTCAGGTAGAGACCGACACTGGTATTTCCCCAGATGAACGAAACCCTGAAACCCGTTGCCACGGATAAACCCTGCAGCGCACCCAATGGGAAATCCGGAATACCATCACCATGCAGCATAAAGTAAGCCGTACCATCAAACAGCTGGAGGATTCTGGCCGTTGCTGGCCGCGCAATGGTACCGGCATCCACATAGAAATGACTGATATCATCCATGAAGAAACCGGCTTCGACAGGTATTTTAAGATCCAGTACTTTGTCGATTTTGTAGGCGAATTCAATTCCGATCAGGATCCTTGCCGGACTGATATCCACCACTGCCATCAGTTTGCCGGTAGGCACGGCTTTGGTTTCCGGTTTTTTGGTCAGGATATCTGCTTTCACAAACAGCAGTACCCGCGGACCAGGCAGTTCAAGCGCAAGCATTCCCTTGATGTTGAGGATGGTCGCACCCTCGATAGTACCCGCCACCACACCAAGGCCAAATGCCCATTTATCAAGCGCAGGATCCCAGCCCGTTACTTTGGTAGGATCACCCTGCACCCTGTTCACCAGCCAGTCGAGTGCCGGGTTCCGGGCCCCTGCTGTTTCGTTGCGCCGGTGATGCATGGCAAACAGTCCCAGGAATCCGAATATCGCAAGACCTGTCCCGCCCATCGGAATACCGGAGGGGTATTCCACCGTGATGGCCACAAAGGTGGCCATTGCCGAACGATCGCCTTCTGTCACCGACCGGATGGCGAGTGAACCCGCAATGCGGAGACCGATTGAAGGAAGCAGCACATCCAGCTGTCCGGCGAAACCATTTTCTTTTATTTCGAGATACCCTTTCCCATTGAGGACTCCCTCCACATTCACACCCACGCCCAGGGCGGTAATGGTTGGCACCCCCAGCGGATCGACGGGTACGCGGAACGAAAATTTGTCAATGGAAAACACCCCGAGATCGGCGGCCATTCCGAGATCAACTTCCACATTCAGGGGATTGGTCCGCGCAATGCGCGCACCGAGAACCTGTATGATATCACCAAACTTATCTCCCAGCGCGGGTAATACTTTGAGTGAACCGGAATCAGCGAGATCAATTGTATAACCTTTCGAAGGGTCGAACACGACGTGCAGGGAATCCAATCCGGACGAATCAAACCCAAACCCGATTGCCTTGTAGCGCAGCTTGACCGGTTTGTGCGGCTGGTTCGTAACCAGTACGAGGCCGCCGATCTTGAAGTTCAGCCAGAGTGCCACTTCCATATCCACCAGCACGGAAGCACTGTAATCCCCGTCATTGTGCTGCACCAGTAATTCAACTCCATAATGGGTAATCTGCAGCACATGCGCAAGCCCGAGCACCGTTACCCCCACGGGAATACCCAGGTTTACCGCGATCGCCTCCACGCGTCCGCGTTCGGCACGTTCGGCAGGTGTGCCCGCGAGCAGCGGTGCCAGTGTAAAAAACAATCCTGCAATATCCCGCCAGGGATCTGTTTCGGGTTCAATCGTACCACTGATGATGGTGGGTAGTTCACCCCACTGCCACAGCCCGTCTAGATCTGTATCCGCTGCCTTTGCCGACAGGAATTCCGAATACTCACCCGTTGATTTATCCCTTGAAATAGCCAGCCGGAATTCCACAACCCCGTCGTCGGGATTGGGCGGCCCCTGTGGCAGGCGCATCTGTTCCTCAAAACTCGACGTGGCCGCCTGCTCATCAATGGCCGTCCTGAATTTTTCGAGACCCTCTTCATGCGCGGTTTTGTAATCGATGGTCATCCGCACTTCAGCGGCTACAGGGAACCATTCTTTTTCAAAACGAACGGTAAGCCCCAGCTGCCGGAGCCAGTCCGGCTGCCGGGTTGCCGGTGCAATATCGACCTTTGGTGTTTCGGTTGCCGGTGGCCGGGACAGGGTGGCTGACCAGTTTTGTGGCTCGACCGGCGTTTCGAAAAATGAAACGACCGCAATTTCAAACTCGCTGTGCCTGTACCCCGGTTTACCAATCCATTGTGTCGAAGGCTGATTCCCTTTTACGTGGCCGGTTGTCAACTGCTGGTCAATTGCTGCGCCGTAGGCAGTCCGGTCATTTCCCCAGTGTGCTTCCCCGACGGCGGGTCTCAATTCCAAGGGCAACTGGCTTTTAACCAGATTCGCAACGTGCGCCGCGCGTCTTTTCGACAAATCATCATTGTATTTTGTGTCCCGATCGGTTTCCTTTGTCTGGCTGGCGTAACCATCCACCCTGATTCTTTTACCTGTGTCGGGTGATTCTTTGAATCGTTTTACCAGCAGGCTGAAATTGTCGCCGGGTACTACATGACCTGGCGTATCATCGTCAACAGGATAACGTGTTTTAAAACGCACTGTGCTTTGCATGACCGGATCGAGTGAACTACCTGGCCAATCCACGCTGATGGATGCCGTCCCCCCATTGTCGACAGGCGCCCGGAACTGGCCATTGGCAAGGGTTACCGGGGAGCCGTTCACCTTCACAACCGTGTTTTCGTCAGCACCTGAAACGAAAAACAGTTCATCCTGCTTTTTGTCCTGCCGCACTGAGAGTCCGGGCCGCAGTGATCCTCCGGTAAACACCAGGCTGGCCTGCGGGGTTTTCGCTGGCGTGTCCGATGCCGTTTCAACCGTCGCTACACCGGATGGGCGGATATCCACCACCAGTATTTTGCGTTGCAGGGGATTGCGGCTTGTAACCCGGATGACCAGTCGCTGGTCAATAGTCGACAGTCGCTTCTGCTGTGTGATGGTAATGTCCTGTGGTGAGTTGGCTGTATTGGTGAAGAACGCATCATCATATGTTTCCGAAGCTGTATCCGGACGCGGCTTACTGACCGCAATGATACTGAATGGCGCTGCCCCTGAAGAAATTTCAACGGCTGCAAAATATTCTTCAAAGTCCTCCGACGGAGGCAATTCAATGGAATGATAAACTGCTTTGATATCCTGCCGGTTGATGATTTCCCTGGGAGTAAACGGTTTGCGCTTTTTATTGTAAAACCGCACCGACGCTTTCAGTTCTTCACCCAGGAAATCGATATCGGCACTGATATCACCCCAGATGCCATTGGTCGGTGCAAAACCAATCATCAGTTCTTTTGCCATTACATTAAAAGCCACGCCGGCCGACTTCTGTGTGGATGCAAAAAACAATGCTTCCGGCAGGTAGATCCCTTTCCAGTCGTCGCCCAGTCCGAATTTCTCCAGCAGATCCGGCGGGGTGGAGTCTGCCGACAGGTCAAGGATTCCCTTACGATACCCGAACCCAAACTGCTCACCGGGAAACAGGGCATACGCGGGTGTCATTTCCGGCAGGTAGTTGACATCGTCATCCGACTGGTCGAATGAATCGACGAATGTGCTGAAACCGGAATCCACCGTTGTTTCTTCGGCAGAGTCCTGCGTGATGGTGATCAGGAAATCGGGGATTGAAATCCGGACTGTCCGGTTGTCCGGATCCGGCACCAGCAGGTGCCCCTGCAGTTTTGCACCGATCAGGGTGGGGAAACTGGCAGATACATCCCCCATCAGATCGAGCCTGAAACGGGTATTGGGATAGTCGGAGCGGTCGCCGCCCGTGTTCAGGGCTTCCAGCACTTTTACCAGTTCCGGTTTGCCGGGAAAGGTAACCGACAGGCCCGAAACATCAAGTGCCCCCGCGGCCTCGCGGGCAATGCTCAGCCGGAACTTCAGCAGGATATCATGCACATCAAACTTCACCCACTGATCAAACGGCGTATCGGGTGAATTGCCTCCGCCCGCCGAAGGAGAATAAAAAGGCGATTCATTGTCCGTACTGTCGATCCGTGCAATGCCGGAGATGAGCACCGCCTCTTCGTCCCATGCGGTATCGTATTCATCAACATGCAATTTTGAAAGGAGCTCCTGCAGCCCCGCACCGGCATCAAAACCGGCGAAGAAATAAGGTCTGATCAGGTCGATTATACCAACAGCCATGCTTTGTATTATTTAATAAATACAGGAACAGTTTGCGATTGGATAAAAGGAATAAAATATGAGGCTCCGGCACTCTGCGGGCATTAATCAGAACTGGAAAAATTTGCTACAAGTGAAGGTGGGTATGGGTTCGGTGGGATGGTTAAGGTAGATATTTAATTTAACCTGCCAAAAAATGTGCATAACTCGGCTTCATTGATCCTTCTTCCGGATCTGCCGGACCATGAGCGACCAGCATATCCGGCAGATCCAGAAGAGGAAGGAGCCAAAGGTAAGTTTCTGCAAAACGGGAAGCAATCCGATCAATGCCGGGTTGTAGTAAAAATAGTTGTTGAGCATGACCAGTGCGAGGTTTGCCATACCCATCCAGAAGGCAATCAGGAGGCCCGAACGATAAAGGCCGGCCAACAAACCCGCGGAAGCAATTACCCCGAGACCCGACGCAATCATGGTAGCGGTATCATGTACCCCACTGAAAAGAAGCAGGCCCGTCAGCATAGATAACACGCCAGTGATACGGACCAGGCTGCGCACACGATTGGAAATGGAAAGCTGGCCTGGTACCACCATCCAGAAGCAGATCATTGTTGCGGCAAGCACCAGCATACCTGCCATCGCGGCAACCACTCCCGGGTTTGGCGTTCCATTGATCGATGTCTCTGCCAGCAGGTTGCACCAGTAATTGTGACGCCAGCTGAACCGGGTCGCGTGTGGAAAGGCCTGCGAACCGCCGCCATACTGAATGGCAGCAACCAGGTAGTCCAGCACAAAGATCACGGTGCCGATCAGTGGGAATGCCAGGGCATTGAGGGTCCGTTCGTTTTTTTTACCGGTGCTGGTCACTATTCAATATACGGCTTTCCGCTCGTTGGCTTTTATTCGCTCCGCAGGCTCCTGACCGGATTCATCAATGCGGCGCGGATGGCCTTGAAACTGACCGTGGCAATGGCGATAAAAAAGATTACAAAAGCAGAAAGCGCAAACACCGTCCAGTTGACCGGGGTACGGTATGCAAAATTCTGCAACCAGCGGTCCATAGCATACCAGGCTACCGGGAGCGAAAGCGCGGTAGCGATGATAACGGGCTTGAGCAGGTCGCGGGACAGGAGCAATACAATATTTGAAGTAGTGGATCCGAGCACTTTCCGTACACCTATTTCCTTCATACGTTTATTGGCGGTAAAGGAGGCGAGTCCGAACAAACCGAGACAGGCAATAAAGATGGCCAGGCCCGAGAAGATGCTGAGGATTTTCTGTTGCCGCACATCCGCCTGGTACACCTCATCAAACTGCTGGTCGAGAAAATGGTAATCCAGCGGATAGGATGGTGCAGCCTTTTCGTATGCTGCCCTGATCAGGGGCAGCGCGGCATTCACCGATCCGGGGCGGAGTTTGATAGCTACCACGCGCATGTCATCACTTGGCGATATGACCAGCGCATCCATATTTTCTTTCAGGGAAAGGAAATTAAAATCTTCCACCACACCAACGATCCGCCGCTGGAGCGAGTCACGCATCGAATTGCTGATCTGTTTTCCAATTGCCTCAGCCGGGGTAAAACCCAGACGGGAGGCCGCTGTACGGTTGACCAGCACTGCCTCCAGGGTATCGGTAGAAAAGTCGGATGAAAAATCACGGCCCGCAATGATTTTCAGGCCATAGGTTTTTACATAACTGAAATCCCCGAATGAAGTCCTTGCCTTGAACACATCCTGCTGCCCCTCTGCCTGGAAGGTATGCATGTCAAAATATCCACCGGGTTCACCCGATGACATGGAAACCGATGTCACGGAGGGCAATGCCAGCAGCTCATTGCGAAAGCTGTAGCGGTTATCATAGAGATTATTGTTATCGATTTTTACCAGCACGGTGTGTTCCTTGTCGTATCCCAGTGATTTGCTTTTCACATAATCCATCTGTTTCATGATCACGATCGTGCCCGTCACAAGGATCACGGAGATGCAGAACTGAACCACTACAAGCCCCTGCCGCAGCGTTGCGCCTGCCCTGCCCAGTTTGAGTTTTCCTTTCAATGCCTGGATGGGGGAAAAAGCCGACAACACGAATGCAGGATAACTGCCCGCAAGGAAACCGACTACCAGGATGACACCCGCAAGGAAACCATAAACCGGCCAGCTCTGCCAGCCCACCTGCAGTTGAAAGCCCAGCAACTGGTTGTACATCGGCAGGAGCAGTACCAGTAAGCCGACTGCCAGCACACAGGACACCAGTGTGAGCAGGATGGATTCGCCGATAAACTGCCACACAAGGTGGTTGCGGAGTGCACCCATCACTTTCCGTAAGCCAACTTCCTTGCTGCGCTCGAGTGCGCGGATGGTGGACAGGTTCATGAAATTGATACAGGCAATCACCAGGATCAGGATGGCAATAGACACAAATATGAACACGATGGTTTTGTCACCATGCCGCACCGAATCAAACGTTGAATGCGGTTCGAAATAAATATCTTCCATAGGACGGATATTGAGACCGAATTTGAGACCGGTCTTTGCCTGAAGGTCGCTCAGGTGTTTGTCGATAAACCTGGGGAAACCCGCTTTGAGCCTGCCCGCGCTCGCTGCATCGGCGAGTCTGACGTAGGTAAAGGAATTATTGTTGATCCAGAGCGAAGCCCAGGACTCATTCTGGTAAATAGAGGCCGGTATCACCACTTCAAAATCAAGCGTTGAATTTACCGGTACATCCTGTGCGATACCGGTAACGCGAAACTGACGCTCCTTGTCCACCTGCACCACCTGCCCCATCGGGTCTTTATCGCCGAAATATTTTTTCGCCGTCTTTTGCGTCAGCACTATTCCGGAGGGATCTTTTAATACAGTGGCCGGATCCCCTTTCAGCAGCGGAAATGAAAACAGGGTAAAGAATCCCTCATCGGCTACAAAGAGTTTCTTTTCATCAAAAGATGATTTGTCAGCCAGCGTCACCAGGCCGTTGGTGGACATCACCCGTACAGTCTGTTTTATTTCCCCGGGAAAATCAACCGCCAGTGCCGGAGCATACGGAAAGGAGAGATAGGGAATCTCATCCTTTTCACCGAACACCCGCATCACACGATAGATGTCTTTCCGTTCCTTGTGGAATTTATCCACGCTGAACTCATTCATGATAAACAGGAAAATCATCAGGCACACGGTGATGCCGATGGTTAAACCGAGTACATTGATCAGCGAAAAAACCTTGTTCTTGGTAAGGTTACGCCAGCCGATTTTCAGGTAATTCCTGATCATGGGGAAGTCTTTGGTTTAAAATAATACCATGCTCTTTGGAAACACAGTGCCAAAGCACGCCATGCAGCAGCTTAACGTTTAATACATTAAATATAATTACCATTGTTCGGAAGCGATACAGGAGACGTCCGCTTCTGTTCATTCCGGCCTGACCAGTTGTTTTTCGAGTTCTTCCAGCGCCACCCCTTTTGTTTCGGGTACGCGGGCCAATACCCAGACCAGCTGCAGCACCATCATAAAAGCAAAGAATGCAAAGATGATCCAGGGGTCATCCTTCAGCAGACCATCAGTCTGGTCGAGGAATACCGGCGTCACCAATGTAATCAGCGCGGCAAAGACCCAGTGTACGCTGGCCCCGAACGACTGGCCGAGGGCACGTACATTGTTGGGGAAAATTTCGGAGATAAATACCCAGATGACTGCTCCCTGCCCGATGGCATGCGCCGCGATAAAGAGCAGCAGGAAACCCATCAGCAGACCCGCACCGGCACCGGAATAAAAACACCAGGCAACCATGGAGAGACTGACGATATAACCCAGTGATCCGATGATCAGCAGGGTCTTCCTTCCGATTCGATCGATCAGGTACAGGCCAACAAATGTAAACACGAGATTGGTACCGCCGAGTGCAATGGAATTGAGCAGTGAATCCTTTGCGGCAAGTCCTGCCCGCTCTAGTATCTCCGGTGCATAATACAGGATGAAGTTGATCCCGGATACCTGGTTAAAGAATGCCACCATGAAAGCCAGCCACATTACGCGGCTGTACCTCGGACTGAACACACTGGCTTTCCTGCCGGTGCGTTCAGATAAATGGTTTTTCACCACGATATCCGCTTCCGCGTCCGGATTGGCGATACCCAGTTTGGCCATAATTTTTTTTGCATTCCCTGCATCATTGCGGTGGGTCAGCAGCCAGCGCGGGCTTTCGGGTACACCCACCACCAGCGCCGAATAGATCAGTGAGGGCACCGCCAGCGCACCGAGCATCCAGCGCCAGTCGTTATCCCCTCCCACCCCTTCAAGGAAGTAGTTGGACAGATAGGCAATCAGGATCCCGAAAACGATATTGAACTGGTACAGGGCCCCAAGGCGACCACGGTTGGCCGGTGTAGAAATTTCTGAAATATAGGTGGGCGCGGCCACGGATGATACCCCAATCCCCACACCCCCTACAAAACGGAAGAAGGAAAATGTATACGGGTCAGGCGCAAGGGCGGTACCGGCAGCTGAGACACTGAAGAGGATGCCGATCCAGACCAGCACTTTTTTCCTTCCCCATTTTTCCGTTGGGATACCCCCGAAAATGGCACCGACAACCGTGCCCCAGAGAGCCATCGACATGATGAATACACCATGAAACAAGGGACTCGTGTGCCAGAGCTCCTTGATCGGGAGATTAGCACCGGAAATAACCACGGTATCGAATCCGAAAATAAAACCTGCAAGCGCGGCCGTAAGTGAGACACGGAGAACATATGAACTGCTGTGGGGTGCTGCTATGGCGGATCCGGGGGGGCGGCTGGAATCTATGAACATGCTGATCGTTTTGGGATGAGAGGCAGAAGATAGACCGATAAATGTTTTCCGCCAAATCCCGCCGGCACGGGCTTATTTATTAGTATGTTTAGCAGGCTAAAAAATATTCCGATGCGTTGTTTCCTCTTACTGTCCTGCATTGCCTTATCACTGTGTGCCGCAGGGCAACAACTGAACTTCCGGCAGGATTACCAGCCTGCTGCTTTCACTGATACCGGACGGCTGGAAAAAATCAAAAAACTGCTGCCGGCAATCGACAGTATTTACAGGGAGCACGCGCTATCCAACCACTATCCCGGGATGGTGTATGGCGTGGTGGTGGACGGCCAGCTGATTGCCAAAGGCGGCTTTGGTTACCTGGATACGGAGAAAAAAAATCCGGTGACCTCCTCCTCCCTCTTCCGCATTGCATCGATGACCAAAAGTTTTACCAGCATGGCCATCCTCCGCCTCCGAGATGAGGGCAGGTTGTCACTCGATGATCCCGCGGAGAAATACATTCCCGAAATGAAATCACTGGTGTACCCCACTGCCGATGGAGGACTGATCACAATCCGCCACCTGCTCACACATGGTGCCGGTTTTCCGGAAGACAATCCATGGGGCGACCGGCAATTGGCTGATTCCGATAAGGAGCTTGCTGATTTCCTGAAAAACAAACCGGGGTTTTCCAATCCGCCCGGACTTGAATACGAATACAGCAACCTGGGTTTTGCCTTACTCGGCCGCATCATTACCAAGGTCTCCGGCAAACCTTACCAATCCTATATCCGTGAAAAAATCTGGAAGCCACTTGGGATGGATAAATCCGAATGGGAATACGATCGCGTGGCGCCGGCACAACTCGCCCACGGATACCGCTGGCTGGATGGGAAATGGAAAGAGGAAGCACTGCTCCATGATACCCCGGACGGATCATGGGGTGCAATGGGAAGCATGATCACCTCCATCGATGAATTCGCGAAATATATGGCACTCCATCTCGGTGCCTGGCCGGCATCCAATGCACCCGAGACCGGACCGGTAAAACGGAGTTCGGTCCGTGAGATCCAGTATCCCTGGCGGTTTAATGGACTGAATGCCGATTATAGTTACCCTGATGGACGCAGATGCGCTACAGCAACTGCTTACGGTTATGGACTGGGCTGGACGAAAGACTGTGAGGGGAGGATTTATCTCGCACACAGTGGTGGCCTGCCCGGTTTTGGCAGCCAGTGGAGGATCATGCCCGAGTATGGTATCGGTGTGGTAGCGTTTGCGAACCTGACGTATGCCGGTTTTGGTGCGGTACATATGCGGGTACTCGATTCATTGGTAAAGGCAGCAGGCCTGAAGCCCCGACAGCAGGGCGTTTCGATGATCCTGCGCCAACGTTCCAATGAGCTTGCGGCTTTATTGCCGGATTGGGAAAATGCGGAAACCAGTGGCATTTTCGCAGAAAACTTTTTTCCAGATAACCCGCTCAACCTGCTTCGTGAACGGAGCAGGGCAGCATTCAAAAATGCAGGCAAGGTCATTGGCCTGACAGAAATCATTCCCCTGAACCAGTTGAGGGGTACGTTCCGCATCCATTGCGAAAACGCCGATGTACTGGTATTCTTTACTCTCTCACCCGAAAACCCGGGACTGATCCAGGCATTTGAGATCCGGAAGGAAGAAGCCCCGGCTGCAAAAAGCCGGTCCGGTATCGAAAACGGCTCCGCGCTTGCAGCAACCTATTTCCGCGAAGCGGAAGCCGCCGCAGCATCACAGCAGCTCTGGAAAGCGTCGCTGTATGGACCTATGATGTTTATCGACCTTGACACCCGCAGGGCAATTGCCAATACACCGGATAGCGCAGGGTTGTTCAAAGCAGAGAATGGAGTGTATACCGGCGTTCTGCCAAAAGAGGTCATGCTTGCCAACACTGCCATTGACTGGCAGGGCAAAAAATGGTCGCTGGTACTGTGGCCGGCACCGGCAAATAAAAATGACCGGCTAAACCTGATGCTGCACGAATCCTTCCATCGCATCCAGGGCCAGCTTGGTTTCGCCATGAATGATCCGGCATTAAACCATCTCGCCAGCATGGAAGGACGTATTTATTTTTTACTGGAGATGCAGGCACTGAAAGCAGCGGTGAACAAACCTCCCGGTGAGCGAAACGAAGACCTGCGAAGTGCGTTGATTTTCCGGAGACAGCGATCACAGTTGTTTCCCCTTACCATCGACAATGAACGGTTGATGGAGCTCCATGAAGGACTGGCAGAATTTACCGGTACATGGCTTGGTGTCAGCAGCGACAGCCTGGCTACACATCTTGGCCGTCTTGCTGACAATGCGGAAGCATTACCCTCACTGATCCGTACTGCCTCATCAATCAGTGGCCCCCTGTACGGCTGTCTGCTTTCCCAGCGGGACCCATCCTGGACAAGCGGGCTGAACCAGGGTTCAAACCTGCAATTGTTACTGGAAAAGGCATACGGGACCAACGCTGCAACAAAAGATCTCCATTTTGATTCGAAAGCACGGGAGCGGCGATATGATGGCGTGAGAATCAGGACAAACGAAAAAACGAGAGAGGAAAAACGACTGGCACAGGAAAAGCAATACCGCCGGATGTTTTTCGATGGACCGGTTTTACTCATTGACCTCGTCAAGATGAATATCAATTTCAACCCCTCAAATATGTTTGACCTCGGGGACGCGGGCACCGTTTACCCCACCGCATTTGTCAGGGATGCCTGGGGCGAACTGACCGTCACGGATGGCATGCTGATGAAGGACTGGAAGCAGGTCCGCCTGGCATTGACGGCTGGCATCGATGAAGGCAGCAGCCGGATTGAAGGGAAAGGCTGGACCCTCGTGCTGAATCCCGGCTGGAAACCGGTCCGCGCAGGTAATAACATGTATACACTTGTAAAGTAAACATTGTACTGGTGCCGCCCGGAAACACAATTGGCCCGGGTGTTGCAACGGTTGACGAATACTGCGCCACTGGATGGCCTGTAAACCCAACGTCCCATATGCTCACAAACAGAAGACTGTCGATACTTTATTTCCTGAACCTCATCAAATGGGACGCCCTCGCAATATTCAGCTACACGCTGATTATTGGCATGACAGACAACCTGCCGCACCTCCGCGATATCCGCATACCGATCACACTGGCTGCGCTGGTGGGTACACTTTTGTCATTACTGCTCGGTTTCCGGACAGCCCAGTCCTATGAACGCTGGTGGGAAGCACGGAACATCTGGGGCTCGATCGTAAACGACAGCCGCACATTTGTGCGCCAGATGATGCAATTCCTTCCCGCCACCCCGGCCAAACAAAAGGAGATACAGGAACTGGCCATCAGGCAATATATCTGGTGTTTTGCACTCGCCAATACGATGCGCAAGTGTCCCATGCCTTCCAATGTACAGGAGTACATTGATGCGAACGGGATTGGGGACACCAGCAACCTGCCCAACAGGTTACTGACTGCGCATGGTGAACAATTGTTTCGTATCAGCGAGGATTTTAAGCTGGACGACAACAAACAGGTACAACTCGACAGCACATTACAACGACTGACGGATTCAATGGGTCGTTGCGAACGGATCAAAAACACCGTATTCCCACGGTCGTACAGCCTGCTGATCCATTTCCTGATCTATGTGCTGATGACCATCCTCCCTTTCGGTCTTGAACATAACAATCCCATCGTCGAGATTTTTATTTCCACTCTTATCCCGCTGCTCTTTATCGCTATCGAACGGACAGCAATCCTGATGCAGGACCCGTTTGAAAACAAACCAACCGATACCCCAATGACCGCTCTTTCGCAGACTATTGAACGCAACCTCCGGGAGATGTCGGGGCTCAGACCGGTGGATGGCCCGCCACCCCTGGAGACATACTACCAGATGTAAACTGCGATTTCTCGGCACGACTCAGTAAATTCAGGTATGAAACAAGGAATGCGGCTGAAGTTCCGGCAGCTCCGGGTAATCGTCATTTCCTGGATGATCATGGGTGTACTTATTACCCTGTATGATCATTTTGTGCTCACAACCGACAACTCCCTTGGCCTCTCTCCCTCCTATTCCATCTGGATGTACCTGGTGCGGAATATTGGTGCCGGTCTCTTCGGGGCACTGATCGGGGGAAGCCTGATGGTTTTTTACATCAATGAAAAACTACAGGATAAACCCTATGCGTATACATTGTTGCTGGTGTTTCTCGGGTTTATCGGCACGGTGGCCCTCATATCCATTACCATGGGGCTGATCCTTGTGCCGGTGAAGACAGGCAAACCACTCACTGATCCCGAAACCCAGGCGGCGCTTTACAGCTTCCTCCGTGACCCTTCACATATCAAGGCCGCCATGTCATGGTCGCTCGTGGTTGCGATCACACAGTTGCTGCTGCAGGTAAACAGTAAATTCGGCCAGGCAAATTTCTGGAATATTATCCGCGGCAAGTACAACCAGCCGAGGGAAGAGCAACGCGTGTTCATGTTCCTTGACATCAATGATTCCACCAGCATTGCCGAAACGCTTGGGGACGAACGTTACCATTCGCTGCTAAAGGATTTTTTTGCAGATATCACCAGTCCGATCCTCGATAACCGGGGCAGCATCTACCAGTATGTGGGCGATGAAGTAGTGGTGGCATGGCTGCATGACGACGGTATCCGGGATGCACATTGTGTACGGTGCTTCTTTGATATGAAACAACGCATCAGCAGCCGGAGCGAACATTATACCCGGAAGTATGGACTGGTGCCGGGTTTCAAGGCAGGCATCCATTGCGGCCGCGTGATTGCCGGGGAAGTGGGCATTATCAAAAGGGATATCACGTACTCCGGTGATGTACTGAATACAACCTCCAGGATCCTGGGAAAATGTAATGAGTATAAAAGGGAAATCATCGCCTCGTCCGACCTGATAGAAATCCTGAACTTCCCTGCGGGTTACAGCAGCCAGCCGTTGGGCTCCATCCAGTTGAAAGGGAAATCAAAGTCGATCGAGCTCAGTGCCGTAGTACCCTCCTGATCACGCATCCGTAAAATACCTACCGTAGGATTACCCGGATGTTGGTTCCTGGTCAGATCCTTATCTGCCGGTGCTTGCAGGAACCGGTTCTGGTTTTTACATTTGGTAAGAACACAAAAACGACAGCCCTACAAACT
The DNA here is from genome assembly GCA_004173355.1 of Chitinophagaceae bacterium. Taxonomy (GTDB): domain Bacteria; phylum Bacteroidota; class Bacteroidia; order Chitinophagales; family Chitinophagaceae; genus JBEVJC01. The sequence goes on from SEAD01000007.1 coordinate 23,348, forward strand.
GAAAAAATAATTTCACTAGCAGTTCAGATCAATTAGCCGCCCGTGTCAACGGGCGGCTTTACTTTTTCCACTCCACCACTACCTTGATATCGTTTACATCGTGGTTATGAACAGAGCTTTCGAAGTCTGTAAACGGCACCACACGCGTAATCAGTTTTTCCAGCAGACCCGGCCATTTTTTACTGGCTTCAGACAGGTAGGTTATGCCTTGCCGGAAATGATCGATGGAGGCATTGACACTTCCCACCATCACCTGGTTCTTCAATACCACCTGTTTCATCAGTTCGCCCGCTGCAATGGTGGCGGGTCTTGTCCCGGACGGGATACCCGTTGCCACATACACCCCGTTTATTGCCAGTGCATCCAGCAGGGTAACCTGCAGCTCACCAATACCCGCTGCCTCAAATATAAAATCCACTTCCCCCACTTTCCCGTCAAAATCCATAACCTGCACCTTACGCCCATCCACATAGGTTCCCCCGAGTTCCTTCAGCAGCGTGGGGCGCAGGCTGTTTTCATCCACCACATCCATCCCGGTCACATCCATTCCCCTCAGACGCAGTACTACCGCGGCAAGGAGGCCAATGGCACCAATACCCGCGACGAGTGCCCTGCGCCCTTTCATCCAGTCACCTTTGGTAAAATCACCTAGTCGTGCCCACTGTAGTGACATCGCTTCATCGATGGCCTTCGCCGCAACCGACATGGGTTCTCCCAGTACACCAAGCGCGGCTATTTCAGCTGGCACCGGTATAAAATATTCTTCGCGGTCCACCACCCATTGCGACTGGAAACCATCTGCCGCCTTGATTCCGCGTTCGGTGTAATCGCCAGTGAAACACATATCACTCCGGCCCGCATCACAGGCCGGACATTTCCCACAACCCCGGCGCACGGAAAAAATGCCATAGTCCCCGGTCTTCACGTTGCTGACTGCATCGCCTGTTGCAACCACGCGGCCAAACATTTCATGCCCGATAACGAGGCGGTCCATCCCCGGTGGGGCATCCGAACGTCCTCCCTCCACCTGTTCCCGATCGGTGCCGCAGATCCCGACACGCAGCACTTCCATCCTGATTTCGTCGGGAGCACCGACCTGCGGCTCATCCGTATCGATCAGACTAACCTGTTTTGTACCCGGTTTTAACGCTATTGCCTTCATTGGAATATTTTATGGGCATAGACGAACAAAAACAACACCAAGCGCGCAAGCGGGAAAAAAAACGGCCGCCCCGGGAACGGGGCGGCCGACGTAAAAAACCGCCAGACGAAAACAGAAATCATCCTACCCACTCCCTGGTACCAGCGAGGCTGGCGGGGTCAGGTATGTTTTGGCGTAAAACCATCTTGCGCAAACTCCCGGGGCTCATAATCGGCCACCATCAATTCACCGATATCTTCCTTCTTGTTCCTGCTATTTGCCCGGTCGATCCATTTGTCAAAAATCAGGTACATCACCGGCACCACGATCAGTGTCAGGAACAGCGAACTCAACAGTCCGCCGATTATAACCCAGGCGAGACCATTTTTCCATTCGGCACCGGCACCACTGGCCAGTGCGATGGGCAACATCCCGATCACCATCGCAATAGTGGTCATGAGGATTGGCCGAAGGCGCGCATGGTTAGCCTGGATCACCGCATTAAATGCAGTTTCCCCTTCTGCCTTCCGCTGGTTCGTAAAATCAACCAGGATAATGGCATTTTTTGCCACCAGTCCGATCAGCATGATCATCCCAAGGATGGTAAACAGGTTAAGGGAATTATTGGTGAGAGCGAGGGCAAGTAATGCACCGATCACGGATAGCGGAATGGAAAACAATACCACAAACGGATACGCAAAACTGTTGTAGAGTGCTACCATGATCAGGTACACCAGCACAATTGCAGCCAGTAATGCGATACCTAGTGAACCAAAACCTTCGGCCTGGTTTTCCATGTCACCGGACCACACATAGTTGACCCCGTTGGGTCGCTGCATCTGGTCGATCCGCGTCTGCCATTCCGCGGAAATCGTTCCTGATGGCCGCCCGACGGCCTGTGCCTGCACGGTCACCGAAGTACTCTTGTCACGCCGCTCGAGCATGCTTGGTCCCGAACTTTCCTTAACGGTTGCAAACTGGGAGAGCCGAACCCGCTCACCGCGGTCGTTCACAAACGCGAGGTTGCTCACATCATTTATACTTTTCCGGTTGAACGCATCAAACCGGATATTGATATCATATTCAAATTCGCCTGCACGGTACTTCCCATCCGTATTCCCGCTGAAGGCGGTCTGCATCGTGCTACCCACGGTCTGCAGCGATAAGCCGAGTGAAGCCATTTTATCCCGATCCACCTGTACATTGATTTCCGGGTTTCCGGTTTCAACCGAAAGCCGGATTTCCGTGGCTCCGGCAATACCGCGAAGCGTATCCATGGCCTGTTTTGCAAAAGCCATTACCGGTTCCAGTTCAGGACCGGTTACAACCAGCGCGAGCGGAGCCTGCTCGGCAGTACCCAGGATACTGACCGGTACTGTTTTCACCTTCGCGCCAACCACTACCCTTTCCAGTTCGCGTTTCGTTTTGGCTGCATACACATAGGCATCGTCTTCCCGTTGTTTTTTCTCCACCAGCTTTACGCTGATTTCGGATTTATAAGCGGTCGACTGCGATGCACCAACGCCATCGCTGGATTGTCCAACGGTAGTAATGAGCTGTGTCACTTCCGGTTTGGTGCGGAGGAAATCCTCTGCCCGTTGTGTCATCTGGTTGGTCTGTTCCAGTGATACATCTTTTGGCATTTCAATCTGTACAAGGAATTCACCACGGTCACTCTTGGCAAAAAATTCAGCGCCGATAAATCCTGCGCCGACCAGGCTGAAAGAACCGATAAACAGCACGAGGATAATGGCGAGCGTGGTCTTTTTATGACCGATGGACCATTTAAGGATACCTGTCACCCATGCAGTGAAACTGTTGAGTCCGCTTTCAAACCCAAGGATAATTTTCCCGAAGAAATTTTTACCCTGGATATGTTCCAGTTTACCGAACCGCGAAGAGAGCCAGGGTACAATGGTAAAGGAAGAAAGCAGGGAGAGCAGTGTTGCCATCGCAACTGTCACGCAGAACTCCTTTAGGATATCCGCAGCAAGACCGGTACTCAGTGCAATCGGGATAAATACCACCACAATTACGAGAGTGATGGAGGTAACGGTAAAACCAATTTCCTTAGTAGCATCAAATGATGCCCGCACGCGGTTTTTCCCCATCTCCATATGCCGGTAAATATTTTCAAGTACCACGATGGCATCATCCACGAGGATCCCCACTACCAGCGAGAGACCAAGGAGTGACATGAGGTTCAATGAGTAGCCGAGCAACTGCATCCCGATAAAGGTGGCGATGAGCGAAGCGGGGATCGCCACCATGACGATCAGGGCGTTCCGGATGCTGTGAAGGAAGAAAAGCATTACCACGGCCACCAGCACGATCGCCAGGATCAGGTCATGGATCACGGCATCGGCGGATTCGAGGGTATAAACTGAACTGTCATTTACAATCGCGAGTTTCAGTCCCGCGCTGTTGTATTCTTGTGTCAGACGGTCCTGTATAGCCTTTACCCCATCGCTTACGCTCACCGCATTGGCATCGGATTGTTTCATCACCTGCACGGCAATGGCGCTTTGCAGGTCTACCCGCGCCAGTTTTTCTTCATCCTTGACAGCATCCTGGATATCCGCCACATCACGCAGGTACACCGGTGTACCGTTGGCCGGCGTAAATACCACCAGTTGACGGAGTTCGTCGATCGTTTTGAATTTGCCGGCAAGCCGGATCAGGATATCCTGGTTGCGGGTCTGCACGCTACCCGTGGGGAAGTCGAGGTTGGAAGTCAGGATTCCCTGCTGCACCTGCAACAGCGAGAGTCCGTAAGTTTCAAGCTTCGCCGCATCCACACTAACCTGGATCTCGCGTTCCTGTCCGCCGATCAGGTTCACCTGTGCCACACCTGGTACCCGGGAAATGACCGGTGCGATCCGTTTATCCATCAGGTCGAAAAATGCCGCTTCATCCATATTTGCCGAAGCAGACATCGTGATGATCGGCAGGTCATCGAGTGAGAACTTGTTGAGCGAAGGAGGATCAACGTCTTCCGGGAGATCTTTCAGGATTGCGTTGACCTTACGCTGGGCGTCATTGAGTGCCAGGTCCACATCTGCCCCACTGTTGAGCGTAATGGTGATGGTGGAAAGGCTTTCAAATGATTTTGATTCCAGCTTCTTGATATTTTCCATCGATGACACGGCGTCTTCGATTTTCCGTGATACGGTATTTTCCACTTCACTGGGTGATGCACCCGGATAAATGGTAGTCACCGATACAACCGCCGGGGCGAATTTGGGCAACAGCTCGTAGTTGAGACTGGTATAACTCAGGATACCCCCGAGGATCAGTACTGTAAACAGTACGATGACCAGTGTTGGCCGTTTGATTGATATTTCTGCAATTTTCATTTTAATTGGTTTGTCGTGACATCCATATTACCTGATCACATTCACTGCGGTACCTTCTGCGAGGTTGATCTGTCCGCTGACAATGACTTTTTCATTTTCCTCCAGGCCGCGGCTTACTTCCACACGATCCCCGAGGATCCGTCCTGCCACCACTTTGCGGACACGTGCCTTGTTTGATGCATCAACCACAAACACCTCATTGCTGCTCACACCACCCACGAAGGCGCTCCGGGGAACAGTGATGGCAGGTACCTTTTTGGAAGGCTGGAATGCAGCGATGCCATACATGCCTGCCCGGAGCAGGTTATTGGTGTTTCTGGAAACTTCGATCGTGACCGGGAAATTGAGGCTTGCATCAGCTTTTGCGGCCACGAATATGACCTGGCCGTTGAATTCTTCACCGGGCAATACGCTTGCGCTGATTTTGACTTTATCCCCCTCCTTGATTGCGGCAACCTGTGCTTCCGTCACCGAGATTTCAAGTTTCAGGGTGCTGATATCCACGATTTCAAAAAGTTCTGTACCCGGCGCCAGTACGGCTCCCGGTTCGATCAGCCGTTTGTTGACCACACCATTGATGGAGGAACGGATATTGGCATCGGTGATTCTGATCTGCGCCTGTTCCACTTTTGCCAGGGCATTGGTCACTGAAAGGGATGCCTGGTCCACCTGTTGCCTGGTAACGCCACCGGATTTAAAGGCATTTTCATAACGTTGTTTATCCCGCAGTGCATTCTGGTAAGATTCCCTGGCCGATTGAAGGTCCACATTGAGGTTGTCCGTTTTTATTACGGCGAGTGTCTGGCCCTTGCTGATCCGCTGTCCCTCTTCCACGAGCACACGTACCACGCGACCGCTTGTTTCGGATGAAAAATTGATTTCCTGTGCAGGGGCGAATTTACCGTTGGCTATAAACTCCTCCGCAATATCTGACTGACGCACGGTGTCCACCCGCACTGCGACAGAAGCGCTGACTGTGGCAACTGTTGCGGTTTTGGCTTCGTTCTTTTTTTTGTTGCCCGTCAGTACCCATGCAATGAGACCGGCAATAGCGGCGATGATGAGGATCGTAACGATGATCCGGATTCCTTTTTTCATACTACTTATTGATTAATGTTTTCAGTTGTCCTTTTGATTTGATGAGGCTGATCTCGGCCAGTTTGTAATCGAGCAGTGCTGCGGTGTAACTGTTGCGCGAGGTTGCCAGCTGGTTCTGCGATTCAATGAGATCGGTGAGCGGCGCAAGTCCCTCATTGAAATTATTCTGTGTGTTGTTCATAACCTTTTCCGCGAGTTTCACATTGCGTTCCTGGTTGCCCAGTACAATCAAAGAGTTTCTGATCTGGGTGCGGGCATTTTCATTTTCGAGATCAATGTTGAGGTTGGTATTGCGGATGTCTTCTTCCAGCTGTTTGATTTCGATCTCCGCCTGGCGGACCCTGGCGCGGGTTGCGTTACCGTTGAACAGCGGGATTTTGAGATTCAGGCCCACGGTTCCCACATCAAACCAGTTTGCCCCGCCCGACTTGCCACCGGCAATCGGGAATTTGTCGGAAAGCCCCTGGTAATTGTATGACCCGGAGAAGGAGAGGGATGGATAATACGCTGCTTTCACATTTTGTTTCTGCAGGCGGAGCAGGTCGGCCTGTTTGGCCAGCACACGGTATTCTGTCCTCGTCCTGGAATTGATCGTATCACTGAGTTCTGCGGCATTCACTGTCATTTCCGCAGTCTCCATATCGGGTACCTCAATGGGTGCTGAGATGGGCATGCCGATATAAAACTTCAGCTGGTTTTCGTACTGGACAACGGTATTCAGCAGTTGCTGCCGCTGGCTGCGCAGGTTGGACAACTGCACATCGGTGCGGTCCACATCGATTTCCTTGCCCAAGCCGCTTTCGAACAGCCCGGCTATGATGGTGCGCGACCGTGTGGTACTTGCAATGTTGCTGTCAACATCCGAGATCTGCTGGCGCTGTACCAGTACATTGTAGTACGTCACTGCCACCTGTTCGATGATATTCTCCTCAGTAAGCTGTGAGTTCAGCTGGTAAAACTCCCTCGTGGTCTTTGCTGCCTTGAGACCGGTGAACACGGACTGGTCGAAAATGGCCTGCGTGGCACTGACGCCGATATTGCTGTTCCATTTCTGCCCGAATGCCACCAGTAATGTCTGTCCCGGATTGGTGGGATTAAGTTCACCCGGCAATGCACTCAGCTGCAGCAGCGGATTATAGTTCAGTGCGCCGCTCCCGCTCACCTGCGGCAGGGCCTTCGCGCGCACTTCATCGATCTGGTAACCGGCATTTTCGAGGTCGAGTTTTGCTTTGCGGGCGGAGGTATAATTTTCCAGTGCGTATCTGATTGCATCGGGCAGGGTCAGTTTCCGGACCTCCTGCGCCCCCGCCTTCGCGGCGAAAAGAGCCAGCAACGCTACACCCGGCAGCACCCGTCTTATCAGGATTTTGATTTTCATCGTGTATTTCAATTTGACAGTTTTACAATTATATTTGACATTTTTGTTAAATCATGGTTATGCAAAATCCCTTTCGCGGATAGGCCGTTAAAAACGGTACTTACCTGAAAAGGGATTTCAGTATAAACTCTTTTCGTTCTGCAAGCAGTTGCCTGTATTTTTTAGGCGTCAGCCGGAAGGCACGCTCCATCAGTGGCCGCATTGTCAGCGGATAGGAGATCATGGCGAGCAGGTTGAGCACGAAATGCATAGGTGGCATGGACACCAGCACACCTTTTTTCATTTCCTTTTCGATCTCCTCGAAAAAATTGTCGAGCCCTCCTTTTTCTGCGGCCATCTCCCGATCCAGTTTGACTTCCGCCTCCCTGCTATGGATCGTTGACACCAGGTATACATCGAGGTAGGGATATTCCAGCGCATGTTCCGTCCAGATATCGATCATCGCTTCAATCTTCTGGCGGAAGGGAATATCCGCAGGGACATTTTCCGACATCTTTTTCCTGAACTCTGAGCGGCCCTCTTCCAGCACCTGGTCAAACAGCAGGTCACGCGAACGGAAATAATAATGCACGAGGGTGCGGTTCACCCCGGCGGCATCGGCAATCTCCTGCGTGGTGGCCTTGAACCGGCCTTCCGCAAAGAATATTTTCTTCGCAGTATTGCGGATGAGCTCTTCTTTTGAATGGTCTTTGATAGACAAGTTTGTTTGACAATTTTGTCAAAGGTATGGTCCTTTACCTGGAAAAACCAACTTTTTCAGAAAATGGGGAAAACTGCCATGATTCCTGACGAAAGACCCGGCTTCATTAATCCGGGATTCAGATCAGGTCAAAAGCCCGGGCGTACTGCGTGAGTTCAAAAAAGGAATTGGTGTCCAGTTTCTGCCGGATGTTCCGACGGTGGGTATCTACCGTGTACTGGGCGATAAACAGTTCGGCTGCAGTTTCTGCAGAGCTTTTACCCAGGGCGAGCAGTTTCAGTACCTCGCGTTCGCGGAAACTCAGCAGCGCATACCGGTCGGAATTCCGGCGCAGGAAATTGTTTTCTTCCAGCAGCCGCTCTGCCTTGTTGACCATATGATGCATTGACTCCACCGCGAAGGCCATACTCATGGCCAGCAGCGGTTTATTATCATCGTCTCGTATAAAAACCTTCGTGCTGGTGAAATGCCATTCCCAGTCGCCACCCGGTTTGAACCGGACCTGCTGGAAATAGTTGACAACCGCATCGTCCTTATTCTCTTCAATGATCTTCCGGATTTTGGGACTGTAGTCTGCAACATCCTCCGGATTAAAGTAGGTTCCGTAATACTCCTCGGGCTTCATCAACCGCAGCTCTTTGAGTGTGATACCCAGCAGGGCAAGTCCGGAGGCCGACATCCATGCAACAGACAGATCCCGCAGGTCATGGATGATCACAACACCTGGCAACTTATCCGCAATCCTTTCAATTTCCCTGATGCCTTCTGCAACCAGGATATCTGACCTGTGTACACTCATAATCGCGGCTAAAATATTAAATGTTACAGAAACCGGAGTACTTCTTTGCGGAATGCCGCCAGTTGCTGGATATGTGGAATATGTCCTACCCCATCCAGTTCAACCAGCCTTGAGTTCCGGATCCGCCCCTGCAGCATTTTGCCGAGCACCGGATAGTTGCCATGGCCTTTCGCCTGCTCCGGTGACAACAAATTTTTTCCAACCACCGTCCGGTCGGCCTGGCCGATCAGCAGCAGTGTTTCTGTCCGGATGGAATCCAGTTCATATATAACAGGCTGCTCATATATCATTTCGTAAGTGGCCGCGGATGCCCATGCAGCCTGCTTCCTGTCAGGGACCTGCTGTACCTGCAACTGTGCCTGCACATACTGGTCATATTCCTGTTTCCATTCGGGATAATAGGTCTGCTGGTATTTTTTCAGCGAAGCAAAATCCGACCTGAGTTCCTGGGCAAGCTGTTCATCAAAACTCCGGTAGGGTACAAATGTTTTGTAATCTTCCAGGCCGATCGGATTTTCATACACCAGTTTGTCCACCGATGCCGGATACATCAGCACAAACCGTGAAGCCAGCATGCCACCCATGGAATGTGAAATAATATTTACCGAAGGTATACCCAGCGTATCCAGTAATTTTTTTGTACTGGCAGCAAGCAGGTGCAAACTATAAGCTATTGCCGGTTTATCCGAAAGCCCGAATCCAAGCTGGTCGGGAATGACCACGCGGAAACCGGCATCGGACAGGAAGCTGATCACATCTTTCCAGTAATAACCATTGAAATTCTTCCCATGCAGCAGCATTACCACTTTACCGTTGGGTTTTGCCGGACTCACGTCCATGTAGGCCATCCGGTGAGTGGCCTGCTCCGCGCTCACCCGCAGGTAATGAACCGGATAAGGATATTTTACTTCCTGCGCATTCAATGACATAATAAACAGGACGGGGAAAAATACCAGCAACAGTTTTTTCATATTTATTTTTTTTACCGGCCTTAATATAGCTGTGAGTCCGCCGAATACGGCAATCAGTTACTACATTTATAACTCCGGTGTAAGCGAATGGTTCAAACAGGATCGGATCAAAAACCAGGTAATGACTGACACAACTCCCAAACCCAGACGCGCAATGGCGGGATACATCCTGCTTGCCGTTTTTGTTATTGCGAAAATTGTGCTGCAATATCTTGTCGTCAATCCGGTGTACGACCTGCAACGGGATGAATACCTTCACCTCGACCAGGGTTACCACCTGGCCTGGGGATACCAGTCGGTGCCACCCGTGAGCTCCTGGATTTCCTGGCTGATCATCAAACTGGGCAATGGCCTGTTCTGGGTGAAATTTTTCCCCGCAGTCTTCGGGGCCCTCACGATTGTAACGGTCTGGAAAGCGATTGAATACCTGAAGGGCGGCCTTTTCGCCTGCGTGCTGGCAGCTACTGCCCTGCTTGGTTCGGTGCTCCTGAGGATCAATATCCTTTACCAGCCAAATTCACTGGACATACTCAGCTGGACCCTCTTGTATTATTGCCTGCTGCGGTATATCCAGTCAGCAAAAAATAAATACCTGTACCTGCTTGCGCTTGCTTTCGCCATTGGCTTCCTCAACAAATACAATATCCTCTTTTGTCTTGCGGGACTGCTGCCGGCACTGGCCATCAGCCGTCACCGCAGGATTTTCCTCATCCCACATCTGTATTATGCTGGCTTACTGGCACTGGTACTGGTGAGCCCGAACCTTTACTGGCAATACCAGAACCACTTCCCGGTGCTGACACATATGAAAGAACTTGCTGAAACGCAACTTGTGCATGTTGACCGGATGGATTTCCTGAAGGAACAACTGTTCTTTTTCATTGGATCGTTATTTATCCTGCTTGCCGGATTTATTTCCTTTTTCCGCTATACACCCCACAAAACATTCCGGCTGTATTTCTGGGCCTGGGTATTCACCATCCTTGTCTTTATTTACCTGCATGCAAAAGCCTATTATGCCATCGGGCTCTACCCGGTTTACTTCGCGTTCGGCGCCGTGTATCTCGCACGGTTACTAAGCAGGGGCTGGCTTTTTTACCTGCGTTATGTATCCATTGCTGTAATCCTGGTTTTCTTTTACATGACCCTGAAGGTGGCATTACCAATTTATACTCCCGAAACATATGTAAACAACGCAGCAGAAGGACGGCCATTCAGCACCCACACCTGGGAGGATGGAAAACAATACCCGATCTCACAGGATTTTGCAGACATGCTTGGATGGAAAGAACTCGCTCATAAGGTCGACAGCGTCTATGCTTCGCTCATTCAAAAGGAACAGGTCATGGTACTGTGTGATAACTACGGGCAGGCAGGTGCCATTAATTATTATACAAAGCAAAAAGGTTTACAGGCCGATGCATTTGTACCGGATTATATCAGGTGGATGAACCTCGACCGTGATATCACGCAGGTTATCCGGATCAAAACTGCCAGCAATACCGATTCCAAAAGGGATGAAAACCTCTTTAACTCCGTACACTTCATTACAGAAATAGATAATATTTATGCGCGTGAAAAAGGAACACGCATCCTTTTGCTGCGGGATCCGAAGATGGAACTAGCACCGTTGCTCCGCAATGAGCGCGACAAACGTACCGCTCGGTAAAACCCCCGCTGGCACAGTTCTTGACAACCCTACCGCAAGCCCCCGCTTGCCTACACCCCACCTGCCCGTACCTGTCAGCACCAAATAATCCAAAACGATGCGAATGAATTTTAGAATTGTACGCAAGCAGCCTCGCTATGTCCGGATCTTAATGCTTGCCTTGTTTTTGTTTTCCCTTTCTGATGCCAGCGGGCAGGACAGCACATTGCCCAAACGGGACACTATCCCTTCCAAATCCGACAGCATCCCTGCAAAAGCGGACAGCGTTGTTCCCAAACGCGATACCCTTCCCCTGACACGCGACAGTAATCCCGCCAGACCTCCGGTCAGCAACACATCCGCAGATACCAGCAAACCAAAAGTATCCGCAGCAGTGGTGGACAGTACGGGTGCACAGGAATTTGCAACAGCAAAGACGGATACCATTCCTGCGGTAGGTGATACCACTGGCTCTGTGTCGGGCGTCATTACTTCATTCAGGGGCGAACCACTTCCGGGCGCCACCATTACGATAAAGGGTACCCCCCGCAATGTCAAAAGCGACAGCACGGGACGTTTCAGTATTGACGCGGCAGTGGGCATTGAGCTCGAGATCACCTATGTGGGTTATGCCCCGCAAACAGTAGCCGTTACCGGCAAACCCCTTACGATCATACTCGGCGCCACCGCCACCGAAAACAAGGAAGTAGTAGTTGTTGGTTATGGTACACAACGCCGGATTGCCAATACCGGATCCATCGCATCCGTGCGTGGGGCAGAGATCACCCAGACGCCTGTGGTAAATGTTGCCCAGGGTTTGCAGGGTCGTGTGGCAGGTGTGCAGGTCACACAAAATAATGCGGCACCGGGTGGTAATATCAGTGTACGCGTTCGTGGTACAAACTCCATCAACGGTTCATCCGAACCACTCTATATCATCGATGGCATCCAGGTATCCAATGAAGCTGGCGGCAACAGCGTGAGCCCCCTGTCCACCCTCAATCCAGGTGATATCGAATCCGTGGAAATATTAAAAGATGCTGCAGCAACCGCCATCTATGGTTCACGTGCTGCAAATGGTGTGGTACTCATCACTACCAAACGCGGTAGGCAGGGGGAAACTGCCGTGCAGGTGGACCTCTACAGCGGCTTCCAGGAGCTTCCCAATAAAATCCCGGTACTGAATGCCACCGAATTTGCCGCACTGGAAAATGAAGTCTACAATACCGCGGTTTATCCCGATCCTGTTGCACAGGGAAAAGGTACAGACTGGCAGGACCTGATCTTTCGCCGGGGATGGATGCAGAACGCACAGGTATCAGCCAGCGGCGGCAATGAAAAAACACAGTTCTCGGTCTCGGGAAATTATTTTAACCAGGAAGGCATTATCATCAAATCCAACTACCGCCGTTACTCCCTGCGCGCAGCACTCGATAACACGATTAACGATAAATTCAAGTTCGGGGCAACCATCCTTGGTAGTTATGGTATCAACCGGAGTGTACCCACCGCATCCTCCTCCATTGATGCCGCTGCAGCCACATCCAGCATCGTAGGAGCCGCACTGGGTGCGCCTCCCACCCTCACTCCATTCCGCGAAGATGGCAGTATTTTCCCCCTGGGTGAACAATATAGCGGCCGATACCGCGAGGTAGCCAATCCGCTTGGCCTTGCAGAGATCTACTCGCAACAGGCAGTCAAACGTACCCTCGCCAATGTATACATCGAAGCAAAACCTATCCGCGACCTGGTATACCGTGCCTCCTTTAATGCGGATCTCAGCAGCAGCCTGGCAGATATGTATTCCCCGATTTATATTATCGCACCGGCCGACCGCAATGAAAATTCCGGTTCCGCTTCCAAGAGCAACGGGAATGTGACATCACTGCTCCACGAAAGCATCCTTACCTATACCAAAGCCTTTGGCGATCATGACTTCAAGGTCACCGGTGTATACGGCAGCCAGAGCATTGCAAGCAACAGCAATACGATCAACGCAAATGGTTTCCCGAACGATCTCACCCGCAACGAAGCATTGCAGCTGGCAGTCAACCGCACCGTTACTACCGCAAGGACCCGTGAAGTCCTTCACTCGTTTATGGGCCGGATCAATTACGGTTATGCCGATAAATACTTCCTTGACTTCACTGCCCGTTACGATGGCAATTCAAAATTCGGCGCAAATAATAAATGGGGATTCTTCCCGGCAGTATCCGGTGCATGGCGGATCATCGAGGAACCCTTCCTGCAGGAAAGCAAATTTTTCAGTGACCTGAAACTCCGCGCGAGTTATGGGCTTACCGGAAACGCTGCCGCCATCGGACCCTACCAGTCGCTGGCTACCGTGGCCTCCGGCAACAACTACGCCTTCGATCATTTATATGTAACCGGTATCAATCCATCCGGCATCCCCAATCCCGACCTGCGCTGGGAAAAATCCACGCAGATGAACTTCGGGCTCGATCTTTCCGTGCTGGACAACCGGATCGGACTGGTGGTGGATGTATACCGTAAAACAACCGAGGACCTCCTCTTCCTCCGCCAGCTTCCCATTTCTTCCGGATATGGCACCATCATCGGCAACTTTGCGAGTATCCGCAACCAGGGTGTTGAGTTCGCAGTGAACGCAAAAATCCTCGATGGCGATTTTAAATGGAATGCCAATGCGAATGTTTCCGTGAACCGAAATAAATTGCTGAGTCTCGCCGGCGGGCTGGATGAATTCGTTTTAAGCCAGTATGGTGTGTTACGCGTCGGGCAACCGCTTGGGGTGTTCAAGACATACAGCTACGGTGGACTCTACCAGAACGGCGAAGCGATTCTTCCCGGATCCGATGGCCGGCTGGGCGGACCAAAAGTGGTGGACCTCGACAAGGACGGCACTATCACCGGGAATGACCAGTCCATTACCGGTCGCGCCAATCCCGACCTGATCTTCGGATTTTCCACTAATATGAATTATAAAAACTTTGACCTCTCTGTTTTTGTCTCCGGAGTAATCGGGAATGAAATCTTCAATCTCAGCCGTTATAGTTTCGAAAACGCACTCGGCGGGCGAAATGTACTGGAAGGCCTGATCAACCGGTGGAACCCGGATAACCCGACCAACGATTATGCAAACGGGTTACAGGGTGGACGACTTCCGATCACTGACCGTTTTATTGAAGACGGATCTTTTGTGCGGATCAAAAACCTCTCACTTGGTTATACTTTCAAAAACCTTATCGGTACACGGAGCGCGCGGATTTATGTAAGTGCCAATAACCTGTACACATTCACCAACTATTCCGGTTATGACCCCGAGGTAAACACCTTTGGCGGATCAAATACATCCGTGGGGATCGATAACCTGGTGTACCCGCAGGCCAAATCATTCCTCGCAGGGATCCAGGTTGCACTTTAACTGATACAAAAAAGGATCATGAAAAAACTGATATACATTTTTACCACATTGCTTGTCGCGGGAAACCTTTCCTGTACCAAACTGGATGAGAATCCCTACTCTATCATCACAACCGACCAGTTTTACCAGACCCCCTCCGATGCCCTCGCCGCGCTGAGCGCCGCGTACGCGCAGCTGGTGGAGATCTATAATACCGCAGGCACCTGCGCATCCGATTTCAGTGCCGACCAGATCTATCCGCGCCAGGCAGTAGGCCGCAATACACTTACATTATTTACCTACGACCCCAGTTATGCCACACAGATCAGTTTCGGACGTGTATACGAATCACCGCAGCAGCTCTGGAACTCCTGTTACGCAGGTATCGAAAAATCAAACTGGGTAATCGCAAAAGTACCGGCCATTGATATGGACGTGACAGCGCGGGACGCAATTGTCGGGGATGCCCTCTTCCTGCGTGCGTTTTACCATTTCACCCTCGCAAAAAATTTCGGCGATGTGATCATCAAAATCGAACCAAGTGCAGGGGTGGAAACGGCTTTCCTGCCAACCAGCCCGAAGGCGGAAGTATATACGCAGATTATGGCTGACCTTACTGAAGCCGCAGCCAAACTACCCGATTACCCTTCCAACCAGCGTGGCCGTGCTTCCAGGCAGGCAGCCTGGGGACTGCATGCGAAAGCAGCTTTGTATGCGGAAAACTGGACAGTAGCCGCGCAGAAAGCACAGGAAGTGATCGCGTCAAATGTATTCACCCTGCTTCCGGAAATCAAGGATGTATTTGATGTTACTAAAGAAGATGCCTCGCGGGCTGAAAACATGTGGGCATTTGAAGCGGAGAGCACACCTCCGGCTCGCAGCCACCAGTTACTGAGTATGTACGGACCGGCCAACACGGTGGCCCCGGCATATGGCAAGGAAACCTATGGATCCGCATTTGCCTACCAGGCATTCTTTGATTCTTTTGACCCGGCTGACAAACGCCGCACACTGCTTGATACCAATTATGTAAATGCAGCCGGTGAGGTTATGCCGCAGAGCTCCATCTCGCCCATTACCCCGAAAGCAGTGCTCGTGAAAAAATACATGGATGCCAACTCGCTCGGACCATTGGGGAATATCAATGTACCGGTCCTGCGTTATGCGGATATGTACCTGATCGCCGCTGAAGCAACTGCCCGGTCGGGCGGACCCACACAGCAATCGTACGACTTCGTGAACGTGATCCGTACCCGCGCAGGATTGCCGGGTCTTACACCAGGTCTCGGACAGGATGACTTTATAAAAGCGATCCTGCAGGAACGGAGCTGGGAATTTTTCGGGGAAGGTGACCGCTGGTATGACCTGACCCGCACCAATACTTTTTTGCAGGTGATCCCACTGGCCGTAAATGATGTGTATCCCGAAAGGGCGCCGCAGGCACGCCACCGCTATTTCCCCATACCCCAGGATGAAGTGAATGCAAATGATAACCTTCAGCAAAATCCCGACTGGCGATAGTTTTCAGTTTAGCCATGGAAAATACCGGTGAAGCCGATAGGTCCGATCCGGAAGTTTCACGATCGTGACACCTGCAGGTGTCACGATTTTTTTTACCTAGCCTGTTACATGTGAAAAAAAACCCAGCTTCGACTCGCCGGAAACACAATAAAATCAGCGGCTTAAGAGTTTCTGAGCCATGAAAAGAATCATCCTCCCCGCATTTATATTTATTTCCGCCAGCCTCCATGGGCAGGCACTTCCCGGCTTCCAGACCGGCTCAGCTGCCGGGGTGACCGGTGTTTTCAGTAACCCTGCGAACATTGCAGACAGCCGGTATAAATGGGATGTGAACCTCTTTTCTATCAGCACCAGCGTCGGTAATAATAAAGCCACTTTCAGCACAAGTGATTTCGGGGATAATTTTTCAGGTGATGACCTGCTCCGGCGTTTTATCGGTGGCGGCACCGAAGGGAGCAATGCATTGATCAATGCCCAGCTGACCGGGCCTTCTTTTATGATCGGGCTCCGCGATAAATCCAGCATAGCCTTCACCTCCAGGGCAAGGGTATTGATGAATGCCGTGGACTTCGATGGCCGTCTTGCCAACCAGCTTCTCTATCCGGAGGAAATGCAATTTTCCCTGCCATATGAAATCCGTTCGGATAAAAATATGCGCGTTAACATCAATGCCTGGTCAGAATTTGGCCTCTCCTATGCACGGGTACTGAAAAACGACGGCGAACATTTTGTAAAAGCAGGTGTGACACTCAAATACCTCGCAGGCGTGACGAATGGTTACCTGAATGTGAACCGCCTCAATGCAAATATCTATGCGACCGGCCTGACCGATGAGGGTGCGGTAGCCAATGCTTCCGGTGCCCTGGCAGTGGGGGCAGGTGGGGTCAAACTGGATAATTTTGAAGCAAAGGATCTCACTTCATTCGAGAGTTCGGGTTTTGGTGCGGATCTTGGTTTCGTATATGAATACCGCCCGGGCATAGCTAACGATGAGCTCAGCGGATGGAGACAGGACCGGGAAAAATATAAATTCCGTTTTGGTGCCTCACTGATCGATGCAGGAAAAATCAAATACAAAAAAGACATGCAGCGCAGCGGTGGCTACAATGTCGATATCGACGGGGTTGAATTCCTTGACCTGAATGAACTCAGCAACCAGCCGCTGGATGAACTGAACCAGTACTTCGCGGCAAACCCTGATCTCTTCACGCCAACAGATGCCGGTCCGGCCAACTACAAAGCCGCCTTACCAACCACACTGCAACTGGATGCCGATTACCATATCAACGGCGGGTTGTTTGTCAATGCCGGCGGGCAGATCAGCCTGACGGACAACGAAACAAAAATTTATAACAGCCAGTACTATTCCGGCTTCAGCCTGACACCACGCTGGGAAGGAAAACGGCTCGGGTTCTACCTGCCCTTGTCGTATAACGCACTTACCGATTTCAATGCAGGTCTTGCATTCCGCTTTGGACCGGTATTCCTCGGATCGGGGTCTATCCTCTCCGCTGTATTCGGTGATTCAAAACAGGCAGATGCATTTTTTGGGGTGAAATTCGGCGGCCTGCTGGATTAACCAGTCACTAAATCGAACGATACTGGAGGATGGCTTCTTCTATTTTGCCTGTGTCAAATTTTAATCCTGCAGCAGATTTTGCATTCGTGAGAATGGTTTTCATTTTGTCAATATAGGAATTATAGGAAACCTGCAGTGCCACCGGGTCATCGATAAAGTCATCGGCAAGCAGCAGTTGCCGGTCCACCAGTTGGTTCAGCGAGCGTACATCCGGATTTGCGAGCATTTCCCGTACCTGCTGGGGTCCGGGTTTCGGGTATTTATTCAGCTGCAACATGCTTTTCAACCGATCCTGGTTGTTTTTACCGGGGTAATTATCAAGCAATTCATGGATTGCCTGCTCGAGCCTTTTCAACCTGGATAACTTTTTGGTGATTGAGATCGATATGGAGGAAAGGTCTTCCTGTAATTTATCTGCTGCATCATCAATGCTGGAATAAAATTCCAGGTAGGGTGAAATGGTCTTGTTGAAACGGTCAATGGTTGACTGTTGTATTTTCCCCTCCGACACGGTAATAGCACTCGTGACTGCATCTTTTGCGAGGGATGTGACCGGCGTGAATTTCAGGATGCCGGCTACCAGCGGGTTGCTGACCAGCATGGCGATGATCTTCTGGAACTTTGATTTCTGGGCGCCGTTGCCAACATCCGAACCAAGGATATCAATGGCATTCTTCGTAAGCACTTCCGCGAAAGAAGTTCCGAGATAATCACTGGATGGGTTAACCACTTTCAGGCTGGTGATCCCGTTATTGATCAATGCAATCTGCTGGTCAAGGTTGTTGAGGTCCTTGCGAAACTGCCCGATCCCACGGATCACCGCATTATACCGTCCAAGCTCCGCTTCCACTTCTTTCTGGCCGTCAATGGCCGCACCCTGCGAAGCAGTACTGACCACCTGCCGGTTATCCTTTTTGTTTGCTTCGTAATTGCCGGCTGTACTGATAACAGTACGTACCTGGCGGTCAGTGTTCCGGATGGCGGAAAACGGACTGGCCGCGGCTCCATCCTGTGCGTTGGCTGGATTCAGCAATATTATAAACGGCGTGATAAAAAACAGCTGGATGATTCGCATGGCGATAGGTTGTGTACATCTATATCGGGCAGGAACAACGATGTCATCAATACCATTCCAATGCAACCGGGCATCCAGCTGTTTCGTGAGCTTTCCTGTGTGGTTCTTGCTGGAAAATCAGCCGAAATAATTCTTTTCTATATCCTCCAGAAGTCCCATCCCCTGAGGCTTCCAGCCCAGACGCTGTTTCGTCCACGCGGCTGATGCCGGCACATCCAGCGAGGCAAAATGGGCAAACCAACCGAAGTTTTCAGCAACGGCCTCACCGGTTACACTCTTCACGGGTAAGCCCAGCTTATCACCAATCAATGTCGCTATTTCCCGGAACGGTATACCCCCGTCACCGATCGCATGGTAATGCTCGCCCTTCGATCCCTTTTCAACAGCCAGGCGGAACAGGCTTGCAGCGTCGGGACGATGGACTCCGGGCCAGCGGTTCTGCCCTTCCCCGACATAAGCAGATATGCCCTTTTCTTTCGCGATGCTGATCAGGATCGGCACAAAACCATGATCCCCTTTATCGTGGACTGATGGCGGCAGACGCACCACTGATACATTCACCCCTTTCGCAACCTCTGCCGCGGCGGCTTCTTCGGAAGCGATCCTCGGCATCACTGAAGAATCGACCAGAGATCTCATATCTTCCGTGAGCAGTTTACCGCCTGCAAGTAAACCGATGCCGGAGGTAATAATAAATGGCTTGCCACCGCTACCAATCGCATCGCCGATTGCAGCAATGATTGCACGATCGGCCTCACAGCTTTCCCTGTATCTGGAAAAATCGTGGTTAAAGGCAGTGTGGATCACGCCATCGACATCTTTTGCACCGGCGGCTACGCTCTGTATATCGTCGAGGTCGCCCCTGTGCACATCCGCTCCCTGCTGCCGCAGTTCCTCCGCGCCGCGGTCTGACCGGGTCAGTCCAAGTACTTCATGACCCGCCTTCAAAAGATCTTTCACTACCGCTGATCCCACGAACCCGGTAGCTCCTGTTACGTATACACGCATACTATTTATTTGTTTGTTACGCCTGACGGCAATGATATTTACAGCAAAGCTCGACCGGCTGCATCCGGAAAACAAGGTCATTTGTCACCGATTTCAGTATTTGGGCTAGATTTGCCCCAGCGATGCCTATGTTCGACTTATTTGAAAAATATATACAGTCCGAGATAAACATCAGTGATGATGACCTGCAGCTGCTCCGTTCAAAAGGGACAGAAAAGAAAATGCGCAGGAAGGAATTGCTGCTGCATGAAGGTGAGATCAGCCGCCACAAAAGTTTTGTGTGCAGGGGAATGCTCCGCACATTCCGTGTCAATCCTGATGGATCGGAATCGATCATGCGTTTTTCACCGGAGAATACCTGGAGCCTTGACCCGCAGAGTTACAATGCAGTCAAACCAACCCGGTATACAATCGAGGCGATGGAAGACGCATGGCTGATCCAATGGTCAAAAGGGGAAATGGAATCATTGTTTGACCGCATCCCTGCGTTGAAAATGTATTCCGATAAACTCCGGGAGGAATCATACGATACCACACAGAACCGTGTGCTGGCCAATATCAGTTTATCCGCTGAAGAAAAGTACCAGGACTTTATTGATACCCATCCCGGGGTTTTCCTTCGCGTGCCACTGCATATGGTGGCTTCGTACATCGGCGTCTCCCGCGAAACACTGAGCAGGATCAGGCAGGCACAGGTCAGGCAGAAGTGATTTTATTTCACCGGTGCCCTGAACCCACCATACAGTGATGGCAGGAGGTATTCCGTAATGATGCGGTCGGCCTGTGCATGTGCATAGGGTTTGTTGTACGCCTTTGCTGTAATAACAATAACCAGTGGCTGGTCCCTGAAGATCACCAGGTGGTTGCCGCCATTGCCCGCACAGTACCAGGTATCATAGGATTTGCCTCCCGACTGCAGGGTCTTGTTCCAGAAAAGGTATCCGTAATACTCCCCTTCACGACCGGTGATGGACAGTTGCCTGCTGAGTGATGTGTCCACCCAATGCCCGGGCAACAGCTGACGGCCCTTGTACATGCCCCTGTCCTTGTACAACTGGACATACCGGGCATAATCCAGTGCCCGCATTTTCAGGCTGCCGGCAGTATTGGGTACATGTTGCGGCGTGTATTGCCATTGGTA
This sequence comes from Chitinophagaceae bacterium, assembly GCA_004173355.1. Taxonomy (GTDB): domain Bacteria; phylum Bacteroidota; class Bacteroidia; order Chitinophagales; family Chitinophagaceae; genus JBEVJC01. Next base: position 44,145 of record SEAD01000007.1, read on the forward strand.
GTTGTGGATTCCCAGTGGCTCAAATAATTCAGCAGCCGCATATTTCTCCAGGCCTCCCGGTACACGCCGGTCCAGCACATCACCAAGGATTACCACACCTGCGGTGAAATAATCCCATCTCTGTTTTTGCAACTTCACCGTATCAACGGGAAGGTTGAGGGCAAACCTGACCCAGTCCGGTGCGGGATACATGTTTTCTTCGTTGCCTGGGGAATTGCCATCCTGGTCGGACCCATCAAAACAGGAACCCATCACCAGCAGGTCCCTGAACCGGATACTGTCTTTCGCTGCTGAGTAATTATTATACGTATCCAGTTTGTACACCGAAGAGAGTGTTTCATTTTCATCGCGGATATATCCATCCCTGATGGCAATACCCATGATCGTTGATGCAAACGACTTACCGACCGAACGGGTGTCATGTAATGAATCCCTTGTTGCCCCGTTAAAATATTCTTCTATCAACAGGCGGCCATCTTTGATGACAACCACACTGGTAATGTCTTTCAGGTCGTAGGCTGCAATGGCGTAGTTCATCGCCCCGATGGCTTTCGGATTGGTTTTACCGGATGACAAATCCCAACCCGTTGCGGGTTTGATCGGCTGCACCTTCACCTGTCCGGGCCGCACTACCGGTTTTGCGATCTGCAAACCAAGCGAACCTTCAGCGATCAGCTGGCCGACACGCAGGTTGGCACTGCTGAGGACCGCATCCACAGAGCCCGCAGCATCACCGGGTTCCAGCCCTTCGGGAAGCTGTACATAGGGACGCAGCTGCACCGTGAGCCGGTGCTTCCCGTTACCCATTGCCGCAGCACCGCCATTGCTAAGGAACCGGTCCCACAGGTTCATCGCCCACCAGCTTTCGGCGGTTGTGCTGGTAAAGGGTACGCGGAAACTGGTGGAACTGTTTTTATCCCCGCCTGATCCATAATTGCAGCCATGATGGATGTTTTCGCGGTACACCAGTTTCCCGTCCACGAGGAAGGAAAACTGGAAATTGCCATTCGCCAGTAATTGTTCGGCGCTAAGTGCCGGCGCGATCTGGTGCATGTAATTGGTGATCGAGTTATCCATAAACACGCGGATGTTCAGGCTTTTGCTTCGATCAAGCCGGAAGTCCCGCAAGAACTCCGATTCCCGGAGTTTTTCCAGCGGGATATTCCCCTGCATAAAAGCGATACGGCCAATATTATGTTGATGGACGGGTAGTCCGGGTGCGGTGACAGCGACGAGGTCGGGCGACTGTGCCCGCAGCAGTGCGCAGCACAGGACAAAAACGGGGAGCAGGATCTTTTTCAAAAACAGAATTTGATTCAAATCTACCGGCACGCTGCTTACTGGAATAGAACAAAATTAACATCGGCGTTACCGCGTAAGCAATGCCCGGAATGCCTTTGGGGTATGGCCATACACTTTCCTGAAGCAGCGCGTGAAATGACTCTGGTCTGCAAACCCGCATTCATAACCGATATCAGTGAGTGAACGCGAATAGTCCGTCATCAGGTTTGCTGATTTTTCCACCCGCACCATTCGCTGGTATTCACCCAGCGTACAACCAAAATATTTCGCGAAGCCGCGGGAGAAATGCACGGGGTGGACCTGTACGAACGCGGCTATTTCCGCAAGACCCAGGTCCATCGTATCGGTGTCGTGGAAAAGTTCGCGGGCCTTTTTCACCCAGCGCGGGACGGTGGTGAATCGCTGCTGATCGGCAGTGACCATATTTCCAAGTAATCCGGTGACCAGCGATTCGGTCGCGGCGATAGACGTTGTACCGGATTTCATTTCCCGGAAGAGCTGCCGTACGATGGTTTTAGGGGCCGGATCGCCGATCCTCGAACTGCCTTCCGGTAATTTCCCCTGATCCATTCCATCGATCCATGATCGTTCGATTTCGATATGGAAGCCACGGGTGAATCCCGGTGGTTTGGAATTATAATGTGGTTCCTGCCAGTGATGGAACAGGAGGGTTCCGGCCGGACACTCGTATTCTTCCCGCCTGTCACCTTCGATTACTGCACCCTGCAGGATAAAAGTGAAATAGGCCTGTTCATGGAAATGCCAGTCAACCCTGGGGTGTGTATACACTGTATCCGTCAGCGTAATGCCGTCGAATGCAAGCGTGTGCCCGGTATCACCGAAAAACTGTCCTTTCACCAATGAAATCATCGTTGGCTAAAGTAATCCATCCGGACGGATTAAGCGGGTATTTTGAGTTGGACGGTCGATTCATCCTCCGGACTGATGACGGAACTGACACGGATAACTTCATAATCCGTTTTTTTGTCATCAAAATTGGGATTGTAGGTATGCGTGGTTTTGAGGGTTACCATCAGTGCGTCTTCCGGTTTGATGACTACTTCCCGGTGATGGAACGCATCGAGCCATTCGAGATCCAGCATCCTGGCTTTCAGCGGGCGTTTTCCCTGCAGGAAGTCCCAGCGTGGCTGGCTGCTCAGCATATCCACTTTTTTGATCTTGAGCAGCTCCGTGGTTTCGTTGATGATCGTACGCTGACCGAGCTCACCCAGGATTTTTGGTTTGTTGATGGCAATGCCCCGGCCCATAAAGGTATTACCGGCAACGGATTTGTATTCCAGCAATTCCCTTTCACGGAGATTGTTGAGATATTTAATGAGGTCATCAACTGCATTCAGTACAAAATAGGTATTGATGTGGGTCACGATCAGCGAATGGTCTTCACCGATACGCGTGATTTCACGGTTGATATCCTCCGTGAGTGTTTCGATCTGGCTTTTTGTATTGATTTCCTTTTCGTCGGAAATCTTTTTGATCAGGCGGTATCGCGACCGGACAAGCAACGCGCAGATTTGTTCCTGCGCATCAGTATTGTGCGACAATTCATCCGGCAGTCCCTTCAATTGCTGGAGCAGCCTTGTCTTCAGCGAACCGAACTCAAGTCCTTCCAGTGCATAATCGGAGAGTAATGTCGGGAAAATATTACGCAGCAACAGCCGGTCAAATTCTGTAAACACTTCATAAAAGCCAACCACCTGGTTGAAAGCCTCCACCGCATTTTTTTCGTCGCGGAAAAGCAGGTTTACTTCAAAACGTTGGTCCGGATTGGTAACAACAGCCATATAAATCGGAATCAATTAATCGGTTCGGGAAAAGGAGTCGCAATTTACATAAAAGCATCCCCATACCACTGATTAGTTTCTAACGATTACCTGTGTATTTCCCTCTTTGGTATGCAGGAAATACACGCCGGACTGCAACTGGTCGGCCGCAATGATATGGGTACCCGATGCCAGGGTTTTTCTCCACAGCATTTTACCGTCAGCCGAATGGAGCTCCACCTCCATGGTCCTGGCCAGGTGCAGCCGCAGTTGTTTCCCGGTTACCGGATTGCCGAGCACTTCCAGTGAAGATCCTGCATTCCCGGCCATGTTTACCGACCGGATGCTGCTGTAGCTGCTATGGCCATCGATGTCATACTGCCGGATCCGGTAATAATTTATACCTGCGGACGGGTGCTGGTCGGTGCTGCTGTAGGTCCGGATGATACTGCTATTGCCCGCGGCGGCTACCGTCGCAATCGTTGTCCATGCCTGTCCGTCAGTACTGCGCTGCACTTCAAAATCACGCGTGTCCTGTTCCGATGATGTTTTCCATTCCAGCCGGACACTGGTATTGGTTTTCATTGCGGTAAAACTCGCCCAGACTACCGGAAGGGTGATTGCATTGTCAATCAGCGCGAAGGCAGTGCTGCTGCCGGTATACCCCTGGTAGCCAAAACGGGTACTGCTGATATTGTTTGAAGTCCCGTTGGTTTGTTTGATCCATCCGCTGCTGTAATCATACAGCGCAGGAATGGATAACCCGCTGTTTTCACCTGCATTCCAGTTGAATTCGAAATCCAGGCCGCCGTTGTTGGCGCCGGATTTACTGATATTCCATGTCCTGCGGATGCGGGGTTCAGCCATCGCCTGCCCGCTGGTGGAGTTCTGGTACACTTCATCGAGAACCCGGATAGAAAACTGGTCTGCCGTTACGTTGTTGTTACGGATCAGCACGGGGTTGTACGCCGAACGTCCAACCGGGATGAGCAGCTGTGCTCCTGATCCGGCGATCGTAGTAATAACAGCACCGGCACCTGCCGTCTGGATGTATGAACCGGCATTACCACCCGATACTGTCAATGCAGTCAGGTTGTATGCGCCCGTCCGGATCAGGCCATTGGTCAGGGTTACCCTGTTCAGCACATTGATATTTGAACCGAGACTGATGCCCGCTGGATTATTTACCGTAAGGTCATAAATACCGGAGCCGAAAATCCCGGAAGATATGGTGAGGGCAGACGAACCATTCAGCGTCACGACAGACCCGGCTGCCGATGCATTGATGGTGCCGCTGCTCCGTGTAAGGGTACCGTTGAGTGTGAGGTTGGTGTTAACCACACGCAGTACACCCGAACTCAGGACCGTGTTGTTATTGACAACCGTGTTGCCATTGAGGGTGACACCCGCGGCGTTATTGATGGTAAGGTGGTGGAGGTTGGACAATCCATCCAGCCGTTGTGCACCCGATCCATTAAGGATAAGCGTGGAGGATCCGCCTCCCAGGATATTCCCGGATTGGCTCACATCGCAACTCAGTGTTGTGCTGGTGTTGGGGGAAATATTCAGCGTCCTGCCAACCGGGATCACGATCCGACCGGTGACAGTCCAGGCCGCACCACTGTAGAATTCATTGGTGCCATCCGTGCTCGTGATATTGAATACCTGTCCCGGTCCGAAATCATCCGGTGTGGTGCCGGATCCATCCATTGTGGACGACCAGCTCGACAGGGCAGAGAGGTTATTGGCCGAAGACGGACGCACATAATAATTCCGGGTGCCCACTGTTACCGGCGCAGACGTAGCCGGATCGAGGTTACTGGAAGAGAAACGGATCACGTAATTCCCTTCTTCACACGGAAAACGAAGGTTGGTAAATGTCGCCTGCCCCTGTGCGTTGGTCACGGCAGTAACAGTGCCACCGAGCGCACCATACCCGGCAGGGCCAGATACGATGCTAGCCGTAACGGAGAGTCCTGCCTGAAGGATATTATTTCCGGAACCATCCTGTACCTGCACTACGGGTGACTGTTGGGAAAGATTGATACCCGCACCTCCACAGCAATTGGAGTTGACAGTTGGTGAAAACGGCGTAATCACACTTAGTTGGGTGGCAACACTGATCGAAGGAACGTTGAATGCGACGAAGGCCGGATCAGATGAACCATTCAGGCGATAGATAAGTGCGACAGCCGAACTTACATTACCGGCGTTTATCCCGAAATCATTCAGGTCTGCCGCCCAGCAACGAATCGTCCTGTCGCTGTTTGTAATATTAATGGCACCGCTGATATTATAAAAATCAGGGGTCCAGTTTCCAAGCGCATCAATCTGTTCATGGTTGATGGAAATTTTATTTCCAACCACGGCTCCCGATACGTTTATAAAATAAATCGAGTCAAGCGCGCCGCCCGGGGATGCGATCTGAGTGATCAGTACATCGGGCACACCATCACTAATGGCTGAGGCGGAGATTCCGAGGGAACTTAAATTAAACTGCAGTCGTCCTGCCGCAACGTTTGCTACACCGGTACCGATATCCAACCCTTTTTTACCATCGGTAAGAAAACTTGCGAGCACGGCCTTTGTGGCCGGCGCGGGAAACGGTGCGGGATTGGATCCTCCGTTATTTACACCATCATACAGCTGGCCGAGCCCGATCAGCGGTGTGCCGGTGGTTGGTATCGTATCAATAGGAAAGGCACGGAAATCCCGTGGCGTAAACGTGACTCCTCTCGCCGTTAGTGTTGAGTCGCTCACGCCGGTGGAAAAGGTGGTGCCATTCCAGGTGAATGCAATCACGCTGTGACTATTCATCGGTTTGACAGGATTTTTTACAGCGGTATCCGATCGCCAGTAACCCTGGTAATCCGTGTGAAGACCCGTAACAATGTATTGAGCTGACACCTGGGATGTCCAGAGACAATGCACAAGGATGAATGCGAGGAAAGACTGCAGGACGCGACGGAAGGAGCTGATACCTGCGGGCCGGATGAGATCCGCCACTAAAGTTTGTTTGCGCATGATTCTACTGGATTATTGGAAGCGCAAAGGAAACCCTTTTTTATTATAAACTCTGGCAGTGAATGTATTGGAGGAAAGAAAATGATTTATGTCAACGTATTAGTAAAATCATCGATAGCTGGAATGTTGAATCATGCTCGCTTGCTGCATTACACTAAGGTTATGCACTTAGTTTGATGCCTCATTCCATGTATAAGATCAGAGCGACCTGTGCACTGCCATCAGTGAGTGGAACATTTGCAATCTGGTAACCCATGAGGTAGTCAAGGTTATAGCTTCCCGGAAATCCATAATCAACGGTCAGGAAGCCATTGGAAAACTTATAAGTCATTCCACCCGCTGATGGGAAGGGCGTGGGCAAAGCTTCTCCGTACTTCACCGGGTAAACACGTCGGATACCATTCTGGCTGAGGACTTCCTGGAGTTGTCGTTCGCTGAGCTGGGCTTGCGTCAGCTGGACTTCTTCTTTTTTGCAGCTCCACAGGGTAAATACCAGCAGCGCTGCGAGGATCGAGCGAAAAGCAAATTGCATAGAGTTGGTTTTGACTCAAATCTCGGAAATCATTTGAGGGATAAACACCTGCTTTAAAAAATTAACGATTGTTTATTCGACTATTTTTACCGGACAATCAGACTCCATGCCTTCCAATACTTCCCGTGACATTTCGCAATTGCTGCTCCGCGTTTTCATCTCGCTTGGATTTATCTTCCCGGTGCTGGACCGTCTTGGATACCTTGGAGCGGCAGGTGTAAACGGCAATGCCTGGGGCAACTGGAATAATTTTATCGGTTATACCCAGACACTGATGCCTTATTTCAACCAGGCCACCACATCCGTGATGGGAACGGCCGCAACGATCCTGGAAGCCTTGTTCGCCATCGGTCTTTTACTTGGCTTTAAGACCCGGCTGATGGCCATTGGCAGCGGTTTACTGACCTTCGCCTTTGCAGTCAGCATGTTATTATTCGCTGACTACAGGGCACCCCTCACCTACTCTGTTTTTGTCGTGAGCTTCGCCTCCTTCCTGCTGGCATCACTGCGTTATCACAAATGGAGCATCGACAGCCAGCGTGAAAAATTTACGCGGCATGATCGTTAAACCAACGTGTTTAAAATGAAAATACAATTTATCCTTTTCACCTGCAAATTTGCAGCGGGCTGCAAAAGTCCGACCACCGAAGAACAGATAAATGAGACAACCATGGTGGTGGTGAAAGCAATCACTGAAAATGACCATGAAACGTTCCGCTCCCTGATAGGCGTAGAAGATAATATCCTCGCCAAGGATACAGGGATGCTGCGGGCCCGCGTTCAACGGATGTCCGAAACAATCAGGCAGTATGCACCGGGCAGCCAACCCGAAATCGAGATCACGGACCAGTATGCGGAGTATACCGGTTCGCGTATGGTGATCGTGCATTTCCCGAAAAAACCAGAAGCCCATGTGAAAGCGATCGACCTGAAACTGGAATTTGGTCCGCCCCGGTTTGTGAAACTGGATAAAATTGTATCATTCGGGTTTGATGTAAAAAAAGACGATGCCGGCATGCCCCCTGTGATGATGCCCCAACGTATCAACTAAATCCTGTTATGAGCGAATTCAAAAAAACAGCCGCACTGGAAGGAATAAAACTCATCAAACCAGGCATGAGCATAGGTCTTGGTGCGGGCGCCACCATTGCATACCTGGTGGAAGCATTAGCTGCAGACAGTGAACTTGCGAGGTCATTAACCTTGCTATCATCTTCAGCAGAAACGCGAAGCCTTCTGGAAGAATCGGGATTCGAAGTGAAATCGCCTGGCAGCTTCCATCAAATTGACCTCTATTTTGATGGCTGCGACCAGGTGGACCGCCACCTGGATGCGTTTAAAAGTGGAGCGGGCATCCATACCGATGAAAAAATCCTTGCTACCATGGCCACGGAATTTGTAATCCTGGTGGACTCCGGCAAACTGGTGGACCAACTGGACGCAACCTATCCACTGGTCATCGAGTTCATCCCCGAATCCCGGGAAAAACTGCTGAAGGATATCCGCGAAATGTTATCACCGCAAACAATTACCATCCGAAGTGAAGGCGACGAGCCAAAAAAAACAAGCCGCAATAACCTGCTGGCTGATATAAAATTCCATACGCTACCGGCCCTTCATGAACTGAATGCTGTCAAACAAAAAACAGGTGTGATTGAGCACTCATTGTTTTTCCGGATAGCGACGAGGGTGATTGCTGCAGGCCCTGGTGGTATCGAAACAATCACCCGTCGTGTCTGAATCAGGCAAATCAAAGCCCCCCCGTTTTGACCCATTGAATTGTATCAAAACCGCACAACCTGCGTCCGGTTCCGGGACGGCTGATCCGGCACAATGCCCGTCTGTAGCGGGGGGCCGCGGTGGCATGTATTTGGCAGCCTGCGGGCAAATCTCCAGTTATGCTCCGTCACTTTTTCCAGATCGCATGGCGTAATCTTATTAAACGCAAGTTTTACAGCTTTATCAATATCGCCGGTCTCGCTATCGGGATGGCGGCCTGTATCCTGATCAGCCTGTATGTGATCCGGGAAAATTCCTATGATGATTACCACCAGAAAAAAGACCGGATCTATCGGGTGACCCAGGCCTTCCGCAATAGCCAGCAGGTGGAATCGGCAGCCGCTGCCTCCCCGACTGACTACCAGGTGTGGGGTAACGCGCCGGTTGGACCGGCCCTCCTGCAGGACTTTCCCGAAATTGAAAAAACGGTGCAGTTCATGAGTCCGTGGAACCTGTTGCTGGAGTACAATGGCAAACGCATCCAGCAGGAAAATATCCTGCCAATGGATTCCACCGCTTTTGATGTATTCAGCTGGAAAATGTTGTATGGCAATCCGAAGACAGCGCTGACCGAGCCCAATACCATTGTGCTTACAAAATCAGTAGCGGCAAAATTCTTTGGCGATGAAAACCCGGTCGGTAAATCATTCCTTGTAGATAATGACATTAATGTGCAGGTGACCGGGGTCATGGAAGATGTACCCGCCAACTCCCAGTTTACATTCAATGGCCTTGTATCGATGGCCACCGCAAGGAAATTCCGGACAGAAATGTTTGGATGGTGGGGTTATGTGGACTTCTACACTTACATTTTATTAAAGGAAAATACCAGCATCGACAAACTCAAAAGCCAGTCGGCTGCATTTGTAAAACGTCACAACCCGGAAGATAAAGGTTATGCCATCGCTTTTGAAAAGATGACTGACGCCTACCTGCATTCCGTGGCTGCCCGCCAACCCGGACCCACAGGGAACATGTTGAATATTTACCTCTTCAGCTGTATCGCCCTTTTCATTATCGTGATTGCCTGTATCAATTTTATGAACCTGTCTACTGCCCGTTCACTCGAACGTGCAAAGGAAATAGGCATCCGCAAAGTACTGGGGGTACGCCCCTCGCGACTGATGTGGCAGTTCCTTGCCGAGTCAGTGCTGCTCTCGGTCTTCGCCGGCATCATTGCGATCCTGCTGGCGAAAGCCGGACTGCCGCTGATCGGCAGCTTGTCGGGCAAGGATTTTTCCGCAATCAATATTTTTAACCCCGCGTTGGTTGCCGGTGCAGTACTGCTGGCCATACTGGTCGGACTGCTCGCCGGCATCTACCCTGCATGGTTCCTTACCGGATTCAGGGCGATCACAGTACTGAAAGGAAAATTCAACCCTTCGGGAAATGGCGTCTCGCTCCGCAAGGCCCTGGTTGTTTTCCAGTTTACCTTATCCATCGCGCTCATTGCCGGAACCACTATCGTATACACCCAGCTGAAATACCTTGACAAACAGGATCTCGGTTTCAGGAAAAACCAGATGGTCGTCCTCAATTTTGAAGGTGATGGAAAAGTGCGCAACGATATCGAGATTATAAAGAAATCACTCGCTGACCAACCTGGCGTCGTCTCCGTGAGTGCTTCACGTGCGGTACCGGGAGAATTTCTTCCCAATGCAGGCACGGAAATCCAGACCGCCACCGGGCAGATGGAGCAGAAAACACCATTTATCTACGAGATCGATTTTGATTTCATCCCCACCTACGGAATAAAGATGATAGCAGGCCGCGCTTATTCCCGTGCTTTTACAACGGATAGTGCGCAGTCAATGATCATCAACGAAGCCGCCGCAAAATTGTACGGATATTCCAATCCTGCTGATGCCGTCGGGAAAAAATTCAGCCAATGGGGACGGGAGGGCACCATCGCAGGAGTGGTGCAGGATTTCAATTTCAAATCATTGCACCAGGCAGTGGAACCACTGACACTGCGATATGGCTACCCATCCGACCTGAACCGGATCTCGGTGCTGGTGGATGGCAATAATGTACCGGCAAGTATTGCAGGTCTGCGGAAAACGTGGACCCAGCTTGCCCCGCAGCGACCCTTCAATTATTCGTTCCTCGATGAATCATTCAGCAACCAGTACGAAGCGGATGAACATTTCGGGCAATTATTTACCTTCTTTTCGGTACTGGCGATCTGCATTGCCTGTCTGGGTCTCTTTGGCTTATCCACTTTTATGGCACAACAGCGTGTAAAAGAAATAGGGATAAGGAAAGTGCTGGGGTCGTCGGTAGGAAGCATACTGGTGCTGCTTTCGAAGGATTTCGTGAAACTCGTCCTGATAGCAGTCATCATCGCGGTGCCCCTCTGCTGGTGGACGATGAACCAGTGGCTGGAGGGCTTTGCATACCGCATCAATATCGGGGCAATGGTTTTTATTGAAGCGGGACTTATCTCGCTGGGCGTTGCGCTCATCACGATCGCCTGGCAGTCGATCCGTGCGGCAATGGGTAATCCGATCGAGTCGCTGCGGAACGAGTAGTATAACCCGGATTCCTTCCCTGAAACCTCCTGATTTCGCGAAGTCAGGAGGTTTTTGTTTTCAGGAGCTGACTGGCATCGTCTTTTTGTTGCACGTTTATTGTACACGATGCCTGGCACTGACCGAATACAAATTCCTTTAATAACTACCATGATCCAACCACACGGACCAACTGCAAGGCAACTGACCTTCCGGCTCTTCAACCTTTTAGCCGTTATTGTACTGATGTACCTGCTGAAAAGCATACTGGTACCGCTCTTCTTTTCGATCCTGTTCAGCATCTGCCTGTACCCGATGGCAACCAGACTGGAGAAACTTAAGATCGGGAAAGCTCCTGCAGCTATCATATCGGTCATATTCGGGGCGATTGTGATTTCGGCGATCCTCTATTTTTTCACCAAACAGATTATCAGCATCGGTAGTTCAAGCGGGCAAATGATTGTGGACCGGACGGTATCCGGATTGCTGGGAATTGAGGAATGGTTAAACGACCATTTCGGGATTGAGCGCACGGAAATGATGACCAAACTCCAGAGTGAATCCGGCAGTATCGCGGGCTCGGTTGCCGGGTTTTTCTCCGGCTTTGTAGGCTCCCTCGGAGGCATACTCGCCAATGCGGTGATCATCCCGATTTTTATGATTTTCCAGATCTACTACCGTGATTTCTTTATCGAATTTTTCTTCCGGGCGTTCCGGAGCTCATCCTCTGAAAAGGTAAAAGAAACCCTGTCAAAAATATACACGGTGGTTCAGAGCTACCTGCTTGGACTGGTAACAGTAATCGGAATTGTGTCGGTACTGAATACGGTGGGATTGCTGCTGCTCGGTATCGAATACGCTTGGTTCTTCGGGATTTTTGCTTCGGTCCTGCTGCTCATTCCATACATCGGCATTGCAATCGGGTCCATTATCCCGGCGTTGTTTGCCCTTGCCACCATGGACAGCGCCTGGTATGCACTCGGTGTGGTCATCTGGTTCCAGGTTGTACAGTTCCTGGAAGGCAATTTTATTACACCATTCATTGTCGGGGGAAAAGTAAGCGTGAACCCGCTGGTATCGATCATTTCATTGTTGCTCGGCGGCCTGCTCTTTGGTCTTTCAGGTGTGGTATTGGCTATCCCGCTGATTGCGGTTCTGAAAGTGTTGCTGGATGCGGATCCTGCCACAGAGGCGTTTGGATTCCTGATTGGTGAACCAGAGAAATACCATCTTAAAAAATACAGCCGGCTGATCGTATTAAAAAAATGGGCGGGCCGGAATAAACCCCCGACACCGCCCACTCCTGACGTTCATAAATAACTTATTCAGCAGTTGCCTGCAGGTCTGCCAGTTTCTTTTCATCCTGTGCAATCCGTTTGCGGGTCTGCTCAGCATCCCGGGTAAGGCTGTTCATGGAAGATTCAGCCTTACGGGCCCGTTTAGACGAGCGTTTGGCGTCTTTGGCAGAGTTGCGCGCCTTGCGGGAAAGCCGTTTGTCGGTTGGGTCATTGTTGAGCTTGTCCGCCAGTTTCGCATTGTCAGCAGCGACACGCGATGCTTTCTCTTCAGCTTCGGTGTTTTTCTCTGCCGCAAGTTTGAGCGAACTTTCTGTTTTGGCCAGTTTCACTTTCCGCTCAGCTATATCGTCGGTCAGTTTCTGGATCTGGAGCTGCTTTTTACTGCTCGCAATGGAGTCTTTTGTAATATTCCGGATAGAGTCGGTGTTCACCTCCTGGGCGTTGATCAACTGGAGGGAAACAAAGCCAAGCAGCAGGCTGGTCATGATGATTTTCTTCATATAAGTCTGTTTGCTTTATAAATCCAATAACTTGGCCGGGTTGTGCACGCTCTTGAGCAAAGCAATCAACTCTTTGATAATCAGGGATTAACAACTCAAACGCCGCCCGCTTTAACAAAATTCTGACATTCTCGCCTTGTCATTCAGGCCACTGTCAAACAAGGGCAAACCCGGCAGGGCAGGAAGCGGGGCAGATGGGGCAATAATTTTCCCGGAATAAAACGGCTCTCTGGCCTGCGGATTGTACCCCGTTTGATCCGGTGCAAGATTTCCCGGCAACAAAAACAGATCCCATGTCACAACACCACAAGGACATACTGCTTAAAGGAAATGCGGCAATAGCAGCCGAAAATTATGAAGGCTTCCTCGACCTTTGTACCGATGATACTGAATGGAACTTTATCAGCGACACGGTACTCAGGGGCAAAGACGCAGTGCGGAAATGGATGGAGAAAAATTACGTGGAGCCGCCGGTAGTGGTGGTGGACCAGCTGGTATCGGAAGGTGATTTCCTGGTGGCCATCGGCACCGTCACTATGAAGGATGAAAACGGTGAACCGATCGACTATTCATATAGTGATGTATGGGAGTTCCGGGGCGACAAACTCGCACGGCTGAAGGCTTTCGTGATCCCGAAGACTAGTTGAGGATTCCGTTCATTTCCGTAAGGATGACCGGTTTTCCCGAGGTCACTACGATGGTATGCTCGTGTTGCGCCATATAACCACCCTTGTTGCCAACCATCGTCCAGCCATCGCTCCCTTCTGTGGCATAGGTAGAAGCTGTTGAGATAAAAGTTTCTATGGCCACCACGGAATTCTTTTTAAAGCGACGCTGGTCATAGCGGTCTTTATAATTCAGCAAATCTTCCGGCTGCTCGTGCAGGCTCCTGCCGATTCCATGGCCACCGAGGTTTTTGATTACCGTAAAGCCATGCTTCTTCGCCTCCGTCTCCATCAGGTGACCAATATAAGCAATCTTCACTCCTCCCCTGATCTGGCCGATTGCCTTACGCAGGATCTCCTTCGATGCTTCAACCAGCAGGCCGTGGTTCAGGAGATCTTTTCCCAGCACAAAGGATCCGCCGTTATCCGACCAGTAGCCATTCAATTCCGCCGATACATCAATGTTGACCAGGTCACCCTCTTTCAGGATCTTTTTTTCTGAAGGCACCCCATGACAAAATTCATTGTCCACGCTGATGCAGGTATGACCCGGAAAGTTGTAGGTAAGCAAAGGTGCCGACTTTGCTCCAAATCCTGCGAGGATCCTGGCTCCATAGTCGTCCAGAGTTTTCGTGCTCATCCCGGGTTGGGCATAATCGATCATTTCCTTCAGGGTATACGCCACTGCTTCACTGACCTTCTGCATTCCAACTAATTCGGCATCCTTTGTAATTGACATAACGAGCGGGATTTTGTATTCTAGAACAACAAGCCTGAAAGGGTAATGTTCAGCATGGGCACGATTTGTGGCTCTATAACCCTGAAACGTCAAAAATGAAAATACTCATCACCGGCTCCACCGGTTATATCGCGCAGCGGCTGATTCCTGTTCTTCTTGAAAAAGGCCATAGCCTTGTCTGCGTCAGCCGTGATGCCAGCCGGTTCGACAAAAGCCTTTACAGTCATCCCGGCCAGATCGAGGTGCTGGAAGGTGATATGCTGGAAGAAAAAACGCTGTCTTTTCCCGATGATACGGACGCGGCATATTATCTCGTACACTCCATGAGTTCCGGGAAGGACTTTGGAAAAATGGAAGAAAAATCCGCCCGCAATTTTATTACCGCTATTGGCCGCACACAAGCCAGACAGGTGATTTATCTCAGCGGCATTGTGAATGATGCAAAGCTATCCCCCCACCTGGCATCACGTAAAAAAGTGGAAGACACACTGAACTCGGGAACAGTGCCTGTCACAACACTGCGCGCCGGCATCATCGTTGGATCCGGGAGTGCGTCCTTTGAGATCATCAGGGACCTGGTGGAGAAACTGCCGGTGATGGTCGCGCCAAAATGGTTACGGACCAAATGCCAGCCGGTGGCGATCCGCAATGTGATCCAGTTTCTTTCCGGTGTGCTGCTGCAGGACTATACTTACCGCAGGCACTTCGACATCTATGGTCCGGATATCCTTACCTATAAACAGATGTTGTTGCAGTTTGCCGAAGTACGCGGCCTGAAAAGATCGATCCTGACGGTACCGGTCATGACGCCAAAACTCTCTTCCTTCTGGTTATACTTTGTTACATCCACCTCCTATCCCCTCGCGAAAAACCTGGTGGACAGCATGAAAGTGGATGTGGTGGCTGAACCAAATGACCTCAGTTCGAAACTCGGGATTACTTTGATTCCCTATAAGGAAGCGATCCGTATTGCTTTCGACAAAATCGAGCAGAAGATGGTACTGTCTACCTGGAAGGACGCATTTGGAGGTCCTTCTTCCAGGCGGATTTCACAACACGTACAGGTTCCGGAGTTTGGTGTATTCACCGACAAAAAATCAACCACCACGAAAACGCCCGAGGAAGCCGTCAACCGTGTTTTCTCCATCGGTGGTGAATCCGGCTGGTACTATGGTAACTGGCTTTGGGGCTTCCGGGGATTTCTCGATAAATTATTCGGAGGTGTGGGACTCAACCGCGGGCGGAAAAATCCGGTAAATATTTCTACCGGTGAGACGCTTGACTTCTGGAGGGTAATTTACTCAAACCGCAAGGAACAGCGGCTGCTGTTATATGCCGAAATGAAATTACCGGGCGAGGCCTGGCTCGAGTTCACAGTCGAGGGCGATAAAGTAAAACAGGTTGCCACCTTCCGTCCGCTCGGTATCGCCGGCAGGCTGTACTGGTATGCCATGCTGCCTTTCCATTATTTTATATTCGGGGGTATGATCCGCAAAATTGCCGGTCCGCCACGCTGAATTTTCGTTCAGGATAGATCAACTACCCGGCGTTCTCGCGAAGGATATTGTACAGGTCTTCTGCACCACCATCAAACTTGTTCCCATCAATAAAAAAAGTTGGGGTCCCATTCACACCGCTCCGCATCCCGGTTTCAAAATCATTGTCCACGCGCGCTGCGAGTGATTCATCCGCGCGGTCTGACTTGAACTGCCCGGCATCCAGACCCAGCATTTCACCCAATCCCACCAGCATCGATTCACTGAGTTTCCGTTGTTGTTCAAAGATGGCATCATGCATTTCCCAGAACTTCCCCTGCCGCGATGCGGCTTCGGCTGCCAGGGCAGCTGGCAGTGCAAGTGGGTGGATTTCCGATAACGGGAAATTGCGGAACACAAATTTTACCTGGCTGCCGAAATCCTCCATTATCTTTTGGATAATGGGATGTGCCGCACCACAATGCGGACACTGGTAATCGCCATACTCTACGATCACGAGTTGCGCCCCTGGATTGCCCTGGAAATGGTCATTGCTGTCGACCGGATGTTTTAACTGCATGCCTTTGTTTTATGGTTTACCGATTGATTCCAGTGCCTCCAGGATGCCGTCGGCACCCGGATTCACCGCCACGGGCGATTTGTAACTCCATACAATCACTCCTTCTTTGTTAATGACAAAAAGTGCCCTGCTGCTTTCACCTTCGGTGTCGTCGTAAATACCATACTTCGCGGACACGGCACCCTTGGGTTCAAAGTCGGACAACAGCGGGAAATGAAGATTGCGGGATTGTGCAAATGCCAGGTGGCACCATTTGCTGTCGACCGAAATCCCCAGCACCTGCGCATTGTATTTCTGGAAATACTTCAGCATCTCGTTGTAGAGGGCCATCTGGTCACTGCAGACCGGACTCCAGTCTGCCGGATAAAATGCCAGGATCACATTTTTACCACGGAACTCCGACAGGCTGATCTTCTGGTCGGGCGTGGCATACAGGGTAAAATCAGGAGCCGGGTCATTTTTGCTTAACATCTTTGTCTGTTTTTAAAGTGTCAGGCTGGTCAATTGACGACAAGGCCCGCACAGCAATTTACAAACAAACCGCAAGCCATCCAGCAGCCCGACAGCCTCCGACAGGTAATTTCTGCAAAGATGTTTTGTTTATACCACATTTTGTCAGGGGAAGACAACCGCAATGACTGCTCAATTAAATGATTGCCGGAATTCAAGCGGGGATACATTCATATTCCTCCGGAAGAATTTATTGAAGGATTGAGGGTATTCAAATCCAAGCTGGTAGGCGATTTCAGCCACTGTCAGGCTGGTTCCTGACAGGTATTCCTTTGCCTTTTCCATCATCTTATCCTGGATATGCTGTTGGGCATTCCGGCCCGTGAGGGAGCGCAGCATATCACCGAGGTAATGCGGGGTCAGGTTGAGTTCACGTGCCAGCAGTTCCACTGTGGGAGCCCCCTGCTGCTGCTCCAGCCATCGATCCAATGCCTGGTCCATCCGGGTAAGCAGGTCATGGTTCACGGCTTTGCGTGTGATAAACTGCCGCTCGTAAAACCGCTGGCTGTAACTGAGCAACACCTCCAGCTGTGCAAGGATGATCTCCTGTGTATGTTTATCGATGTGCTGGTACTCCTCCTGTATTTTCCGGAAAATCTCCGTTACGTTTGCTTCTTCTTTTTGCGACAGGTGCAGGGCTTCATTGACGGCATAAGAGAAGAATCCCATGGTTCTGATAGAAGTCGCCAGCGGATGTTTGTACAGGAAATCGCGATGCACCAGCAGTGCAAAACCATTACCCGCTTCCGGTCCGAGAGCCTGCCCATGCGGCACATCAAGTGATTGCACCTGCTTTGGTCCGATAAAGGTCATCAGGCCTTTGTCATAATCGTAGTAGTGTTGTCCGTATTTCACCTTACCCAGTACGTCCCGCTTCAGGGAAATACAATAAAAGTCCAGCGCAAATTGCCCGGCAAACGCCGCGTCGCGCAACTGCATATCCGCCACATGAACCACACTCACCAGTGGATGCATGGGTTCAGGCAGGCCCGTCAGGCGATGGAATTCCGGTATTGACTGTATTAATTGCATGGCGTTCTTTTGACTGGTCAAAGACTGTATTATTCAGCCGAGGATCATCTTCCGGATTTCTTTCCTCGATTCTTCCGAACCTATTTCGAGTCGACGGTTATACATCGCATTGGCATCAGCACCGGCTACATAGCGGATCTGGTCTTTCCCATCGGTGGCCGCTTCATAAACGATCTTTGCTATTTCGAGCGGAGCAGCCGCCGCATCCATCATTTTGTCCATCAGGGCAAACAGCGGGTCTTCCAGTTTCCTGTAATCTTCGGTTCGTGTGCGATCCAGTGAACGTCCGAGAAACTCCGTTGAGATACCCCCCGGCGCTATTGTTTTGATCAGGATATTATGAATACCCAGCTCGAAAGACATCCCTTCCGACCAGCCTTCCACTGCAAATTTAGTGGCATGGTAAATCGAATGCATGGGAAATGTGAGCAACCCGCCCATGGACGTGGTACTCAGGAATACCCCACCCCCGCTCTGCCGGAAATGCTGGATAAATGCCTGCGTCACGCGGATCACACCGAGGAGGTTGGTATTGACCTGGCGGACCACCTGCTCATCCGTCAATGTCTCCAGGGCGCCCATCAGGCCGTACCCTGCATTGTTAAATACCACGTCGACTTTCCCCAGTGCTATTGATTGTTCAACCGCCGATGCGATCTGTGAAGGATCGGTCACATCCAGCCGAAGTACTGTCACGTTTTCCAGTTTGTCCAGTTGACTTTCTTTTTCAGGATTACGCATGGTAGCGATCACATTCCATCCCCTGGACTGGAAAAGTATTGCGGTTGCTTTACCGAGACCGGCCGATGCGCCGGTTATAAAAATTGTCTTGCCCATATATTCCGTGTTTTATTCCGGGATCAAAATTCACCACTATAAATGAAGATGATGTATCCGGATTGCAGGGAACTGTATCCCGAACGGAGTTAGTTTCCCGGGTACACCGGAAAAAGGGTCAAACCGCCATCCATGGCCTTTTCGTGGTATACCTGCGCCCCGATTCTGGAATAGTCTTTGTTCATGCAGATAAAAAAACCATGAAAAAACTTATCCCTGTATTTGCCTTCCTGTTCGCGACCGGTACCGCCTCCGCGCAGGAGCTTGCCATTGCATCCAAAGGCAACAAAGTTTATATCGAAAACACCTCGAAGAATGACAATGCGGTAAAAACTGCCGATGAACTAAAAGAGCGCGTGGGTGAATGGAATTACTGGACCGTAGTGAATTCTCCCGCAGAGGCCGACTTCGTACTGGCAGCCGAGACAGAGGTTTCAAAAGGCATTACCGCAACCTCATGGGGTGGGAAATCATACGTCCTTACCGGGAAAATAAAAGATAAAAAAGGAGAAGTCGTCTGGGAAAGCAATTCCTATAAATCAAGTCCGAACGGGACCAACGGTTTCAATTCGAGCAAGGCAGTCGTTAAAAAAATGATCCGCGACCTTAAAAAGAAATTCAAGGACTGACAGGGAAAATAATATAAAAAGGACCCCAATCCAAACCGGTTGGGGTCCTTTTTATATACAAATGAATTCTTAGCTATTGGCCAATGCTTCAGGTATCACGCTGGCAGCACGGTGTCTGCGGATCAGCAGGATGGCAAAGGAGGTCCCTGTCAGTGCCATGATCATTCCCACGATTTCGGGTGAAGTGTAGCCAAAACCCGCGGCAATCGGAAGCCCTCCAAGGAATGCACCCAATGTATTTCCCGTATTGAACGCGGCCTGGGTGGCAGCGGCCCCGAGCATCTCGGCGTCCTTTGCTGTATTGATCATCAGGATCTGGATGGGTGATCCGATGGCCATGGATAGTGCACCGGCAAAGAATGTAAGGATTAATGACATCACCTTGTATTCTGCAAAGAAAAAGATCAGCAGCAGGACCGTAGCCATTGCGGCGAACAGGCAGGCACATAGCACTACGGGCTTGAAACGATCAGCCAGTTTCCCGCCAATGATATTCCCCACCACCATACCAGATCCAGCGAGGATCATGATTGACGAAACCGAGTCGTCGGCAAATCCTGACACTTCCGTCATGAGTGGTGCGATATAACTGATCCACGCAAATAACCCACCGGTACCGATTGCGATCATCAGCAGGACCAGCCACACATTGAGATCCTGGAAGATGCGCATTTCATTACGCGGACTGGCGTTTTTATTAGCCGGCATTTCCGGCAGCCACCACTTGATGAATAGCAGGGTGATCAGTCCGATCACCGAGACCAGGCCAAAGGTGTACCGCCATGAATAATTGTGCCCGATCCATGTGCCCAGCGGAACCATCGCAAGGTTGGCAATAGTCAATCCGGCGAACATCATCGAGATGGCCTGTGCCTTTTTACCATCAGCTGCAAGGCGGCTGGCTACCACTGCCCCCACCCCAAAGAATGCGCCATGCGGCAAGCCGGCGAAAAAGCGGGATACGAGCAGCAGGACGTTGCTACCCGCAATGGCAGACAATCCGTTGAAGAGGGTAAAAATCACCATAAAACCCAGCAGGGTTTTTTTCGGTGGCAGGTGACTGGTCATCATCACCAGCAGCGGTGCACCTACTACCACGCCGAGTGCATACGCCGAAATGAAATGCCCGGCCTCAGGGATACTGATCCTGAAATCACGCGCGACATCCGGCAGTAGTCCCATGATCACAAATTCTGTCGTCCCGATACCCAGTCCGCCGAGCAACAGCGGGAAAATACTCTTCTTCATGTGTGCAAAAGAACAACTATCGGTCGATTTTGTTTTGCGCGGCCGCCGGATATCGTCCACCTTTCATTCCGATTCCCCTGAAAGTAGCGCCAATACAGGTTAATTCGGTGCTGTCAGGATGCAGGTGGCCGTTTCCCCTACCAATATTCCTGTACTTTCGCGCTTTCTGTCAACTTCCATGAAAGCATACCTCAATCTTTTCGACTTTTCGCAAAAAGTGAATTACAGGACTGAAATCCTCGCCGG
This sequence comes from Chitinophagaceae bacterium, assembly GCA_004173355.1. Lineage (GTDB taxonomy): Bacteria > Bacteroidota > Bacteroidia > Chitinophagales > Chitinophagaceae > JBEVJC01. The sequence continues at coordinate 64,832 of SEAD01000007.1, forward strand.
ACTCACCGTGGCCATGACCATGATACCCGAATCGCTTTCCTTTGCCATCCTTGCGGGACTGTCGCCACTGACCGGACTATACGCCGCTTTGATTATGGGCCTCGTCACGGCAATACTTGGTGGCCGGCCGGGAATGGTGTCAGGGGGCGCGGGTGCAACCGTGGTTGTGCTGATCGCGCTAATGAAATCCCATGGCGTCGAATACGTTTTTGCAACTGTCCTGGTTGCAGGAATCATCCAGGTCCTTGCAGGTGCGTTACGTTTGGGGAAATTCATCCGTCTTGTTCCGCAACCAGTCATGTATGGATTTGTAAACGGACTGGCAATTATCATCTTCCTGTCGCAGCTGGAACAATTCAAGGTTGTCACTCCATCCGGTACTGAATGGATGCAGGGCACTTCACTCCTGCTGATGCTGGGACTGGTGGCGCTGACTATCTCGATCGTACTGGTTTTTCCAAAGATTACAAAGGCCGTCCCGGCCTCACTGGTGGCTATACTTGTTGTATCCGGAATAGTAGTGGTGTCTGGAATCAATACAAAAACGGTACAGGATATAGCTTCCGTCAGCGGGGGTTTCCCTGCACTGCACATTCCGGTTGTTCCTTTTTCAATTGAAACCATAGCGATTATTCTCCCTTATGCCGCGGTCATGGCAGGTGTGGGGCTGATTGAAAGCCTGCTTACCTTAAATGTGGTAGACGAAATTACCGGCACCCGCGGACGTGGCAACAAGGAGTGCATTGCCCAGGGGAGCGCCAATATCCTCAACGGTTTGTTTACCGGTATGGGTGGCTGTGCAATGATCGCGCAGACGTTTGTGAATCTTTCCGCCGGTTCGCGCGCCAGGCTTTCAGGGATTGTTGCCGCCTGCGCCATCCTGCTGATTATCCTGTATGGCGCACCTGTAATCGGACGTGTACCGATGGCGGCACTCGTAGGCGTGATGGTGATGGTTTCAATCGGGACTTTTGAGTGGATCAGTCTGCGGATCATCAACAAAATGCCCCGACATGATATCATCACAGGAATACTCGTGGCGATTGTGACGGTATGGTTGCATAATCTTGCCCTGGCAGTCCTGATCGGTGTGATCATCGCCGCCCTCGTATTTGCCTGGGAAAGTGCAAAGCGAATCCGGGCAAGGAAATACACGGATGCAGAGGGCATTCGGCATTACGAAATCTATGGTCCGTTGTTTTTTGGATCGGTGCGCACATTTACTGACAAATTTGACATCAGCAACGACCCTCCGCAGGTAGTGATCGATTTCCGGGAAAGCCGGGTTACGGATATGAGTGCGATTGATGCCCTGGACAAACTGACCGAACGATATAAAAAAGCAGGGAAGCAACTGCACCTGCGTCATCTGAGCGAAGACTGCCGAAGGTTATTGAAAAATGCGGAGGGTGTTGCAGAGGTCAACATCATTGAAGATCCATCTTATAAAGTACCCGTTGACTGACCGCGCTGGGCAGGTTCAGGGCACGTTAACTTTTAATTTACATGGAAAAGTAGTTTTACTATTGCAGGCGCCAGCTTTTTGCCCAACATTTGCGGCACCAACGGCAAATAATCCGCCCCTGGCCACCCAATGAAGAATCGTATCCCTGCCTCTATCGCTGCAATGCGGCACACACTTAAGCAACTACACAGTTGCGTTAATTTTCACCAGACACATCGCTGAGTAAAAAACAACCTTCTTTTGTCAACTCATCTTACCGGATGAACGGCATCTTACACCCGTCACTAAGCAAATAGCTATAAATAAGTCCTTTTAAAAAACAATTATGAAAAATCTCATTGTAATCCTGTTCCTCGCAATCGCAGCTCCATCATTTGCTGCAGACTCACTCGACACAAAACTTGTACAGAAGTTCACCATCGATTTCCCTAAAGCCGAAAACGTAAAATGGTACGACAACAATGGCAACATGGAAGTGTATTACACGCATGAAGGCATTACCTGTCATATCTGGTACGACGCAAAAGGTAACGTTGCAAAGAGCATCCGTTACTACACAGAAAAAGACCTGAACCCGTTTGTAAAGGCCCGCATCCAGAAAGCATATGCCGGCAAACGTATTGCAGGTGTTACCGAAACCATGAAAGCTGAACACATGTACTACGTGGTATCACTCGAAGATGAAACATCCTGGACGATCGTTAAATCAGACGCAACTGCCACCGAGCTGAGCGTGTTTAACGAAATGCTTAAATAAGCAGGGCTGCCACGAACCAATGGCACACCTTTTTGAGAGACCTCCCGGCGTAATGCCGGGAGGTTTTTAGTTTACCCTACCTGTCCTGCTCCACACTTCATAGATCGGCTCACCTTTCGAACTCTGTCCTCTGTGATGCCAGTTATCTCCCTCCAGTTTACCTTCAAAAGAAAGCGACTGTCCCACCCGGGAACTGTCACGGGAAAAGAATTCGATATGTTCTGTATACTTCCCTTTTTCAAAACTGTAAGTGCCCCCTCCTGTTCCCATGAACTTCTTTGTACCAGGGTCGATAGCTGCCCACTGGAACCGGGTCGATGAAAGAATCTTGATTGTTTTCCGTGTACCCTGCTGGTGGATCTGCACAAGGTTACCGTTTTCTTTTCGCTGTGTTATCTCCCAAAGTCCATGCAGGGATGTACTCCCATCGTCGATCACCTGCCATTGCGCGTCTTTACCAGTGAGGTTAGTACGCAAAGAACTTCCGGGGATTGCAGAATACTCAGACCTGCTTCCCACCCGGGACGGATCTGCTGAGTCGAATTCCCAGCTGACCGAGAGTTTCCCTTCCTTCCACACATATGACCCACCCCGGGTTGAACTAAAACTTTTCGCGGCCCGATCAAAACTGGTATGGGTGAAATAACCATCCGAGAAAATAATCACCTGCGTGCTTCCATTGTCTGCCAGCTGCCAGGCACCCTCGGGTCCAGGAGATTTATAAAAGAGTGATAAAAGAGCCAGTACCAGTATGGCCCCCGGTGTCCTGAATGTTTTCATCGGCAAGTGTTTGAAAGAAAACAGCAAAGTACGGGCCGGAACAGCTTTATCGCACTCAACCGACTTTGCGTCAATCAAAACACAGGACGCCCGGAAACAGAAATCCCCGGCTTTCGCCAGGGATTCAATGATGATCGGACAGGATTATTTTTTGATAAACCGGAAGACCTGGTGATGCCCGCTGGCAGACAACTCAGCGAAATAAACTCCTGCAGGAAGGCCGGACACCTGGATTGATGTAACGGATGCAGACAGAACATGGTTTCTGACCGCCACGCCGGATGCATTTAAAATAACTATCGATCCTTTTGACGCCGGAAGTTTTACATTGATCGATGCACTGCTGATTGTAGGGTACAATAAAAACTCACCCGCAGTCAGGCTGATCTTCCTGACCTCGCTGTATATTACCTTACCATCGATATCAGACTGCGCGAGCTTGTAATAATGGATCCCGCTTCCTGGTTGCTGGTGCACCCAGTTATAACTGGATGTCACGCTGCTGTTTCCGGCCGCCTTGACATTTCCCAATACCTCGTAGCTGACACCATCGGTGGAATGCAGCACAGCAAAACTTTTTGTATTCTCTTCAGCGGATGTAGACCAGTCCAGTTCCACATTACCTGATTTTCCGGCAATATCAAACCGCAGGTCATGTACCGGCAGCACCTGGTTGATTCCGATCACCCGGCTGGCAGTAAGCTGCAACAAAGGATCAGATGCCATACCGCCATACTCAACCACATAACCCAGTGTGCTGGCACCATTCAGGTCGTTCCACTTGCCGGGATTGGTACCACCGGAGTAAATACTGCCCGCATGTTCGTTGCTGCTGCTGTTGTTTGGCTCACCGAGGTTCCAGTTGTTATAAGTTGTACCAAATACAGGTGGAAGGTTACCCGCCGTGGCATTTGCAGTGGTCATCTGTAATCCACGTTCCGGACCAGTGACCCAATACCATTTCCCTTCGGAATTGGTTTGTGCCGCATAAGTGGTGGTACCCAGCGCGGAATTGATATAACTGAAATTATCACTTGCCCCTGTCCATGCATCAGCACTCAGTTTCTGGCGGATAAACTCATTTTCATCAGCTGATGTGATGGTCACGAGATATCCCTGAAGGCCAAGGTAGGTGCGCCCTTCGGAAATTGTTTTGGCATTGTCCCAGGTTGCTGCAGTACCTACATACTCATAAAAATGGCCATTGCTGAATGCCACCTGGTTGCCCAGGGAAAATGTCACCGTGCGATTACCCACCACGTTTGAGGAAGATGAGAATTTGACTGTGCGGAACAATGCCTGCCAGTCTGCGATCGACACCGCAGAACTGCTGGAGAATGTCAGCACCCCGGTGGTACTGTTGTACGAACCGGTAAGTCCGCTGGGTAATGTGCCCCCGAAAGTCAGTGCATCACCAGATTTGAATCCGGAGGAAACCGTAACCCTTGCGGCCGTAAATGTGCTGACACTGTATCCTGTCAGCGCCGGATCCACCGTCACTGCCGCATCCTGAAGCTGGTATGGCACTATCGGTGCCGCAATATTCAACTGGGTAGCCACCATGACGATCGTGCGGGTATGCATGATGTCCACGGTGGTACCGGGTGTATAAAATTCAACCAGCGCGTTGTTCAGGTTTGTACCCTGCGCATCGTTCCATGAACCATTGTTGGGGTAAACATTCTCTGCGAAATGCTCCCCGTTGGAGTTGTTTGGTTCCCCGCCATTCCATGCGGCAAAACGCCCACTGATCACCGTGCTGCCGGTCGAAAACTGTGTTCCTTTTTCCGGACCGGTAACCCAGTACCAGCGGTTTTCAGAAGCAGCCTGGTTGGCAAAAGTATTGGTACCAAGCGCAGCATTTACTTCGGAGAACTCATCACTGGCACCCAGCCAGCCGCGGCCAATGGTATTAAAAACAAAACTGTTTTCATCCGTACTCATAATAGTTGGAAGATAACCCTGCCAGCCAAACAGGCTGAGCGCGGCCGCAGCAGTTTTTGCAGTGGCATAGGTGTAACTGCCGTTGATGATCCGGTAGTAATGGCCATCGTAAACCTGCACCAGTCCATCACCGGCCTGGAACAGGATCGTACGTGATGTGGTGGCAGAGGATGTAGTACGAAATGTTACACTCCGGAGTATCGCCTGGTACTGAGCGGCAGTACCGTTACCGGTTACCGCCAACTGGCCTGTTGTACTGTTGTAAGAAGACGTAATACCCGATGGCAGGCTCCCCTGCACGGCAAGAATATCACCCGAAACAAATCCCGTGATTTTTACGGTAAACTGCGGAATCGTCAATGAGGTTGTTACGGTAAGCGCCGGATCAACGATCACAGCGGGGGCATTGTTTGCTACCTGATTCTGACCAGCTGAGCCATCTACAGTGATCTGGCCGAATGCAGTTGTGCAGGAAAACGCGAGTAAGAGGAAAATTGGTTTCATAGATTCTACGGATTTGATAAAAGCACGCAAATGAAATAATTGTTTTACCCCTGATCAATAGATATCCGTCTATAGTCACGTAGAGAAACGACTACAAAGACGCACGTAAATAGCGCAAACCTTTTACTGTAAAGGCATTCATCATATTTATAAAATCAGGCATATCGAAAATGCCTGGTGAAATCCTTGACTATTATCAATGGATTTTTGGAACCATGAAAGAAAAAACCACTGGAACCAGCCGTCCGGTGCGCCCGGAAATTGAATTTTTTTAAGAAAATACTGATATTTGCGGCACCACCATTACACTTACATATGCACCGCATCCTGTACGCCACCGTCATTACCATGACCCTTGCCCTGTTTTCCTGCCAGCGTCCCGTTGATGAAGTTGTCCAGCCCAGCCCCCCGGAACCAGAGGAACCGCCGGCTCCGATAGTTGATTCAACGATGCTTTCAAAGCTGGTTTACCTGAATCCACCGAATTCCGGATACGCTGACACCCTGCTGATACTGAATTTCTCGCACGATGAGCAGAAACGGGTAAGCAAAATCATTGAAAACAATTACGATGAAACCGGGGGTCTTGATTACACAATCACCTACAGCTATTTCTATAATAGCAGCGATACACTCCCTGCGAGGATGGAAAGGACCGAACAGTTCTTCAACGGCCCGGACGACAACTCGAGGCATATCCTGCATTTAACTTACCAGGGAGGACTGGTATCTCGTGATTCAACTATCAATTACTGGAGAGGCAGCACCTCGCCAGGCGGCACTCAGACCTACTTGAATACCCAGCGTGGCGACACACTGTATGCGCACCGGACCGACAGGGAGTATATTAACGGACAACTGGAACTTGTATCGGAACACAGCTTTCCCGCATCCATTGTCCGTACGGGAGGAAACCTGGTTTCTTTTATAACGCCGGACGGACCCGAGCACAAATTCAATCAGCACCGTTTTAACACCCACCCGGATCCATTGAGAAAAGCATATGTCCCGTTTCCATTTGAATACCATTTCTGGGAATGGGGAATTCCAGCTTGTAGCAATCTGCAGACATTCGCAGGATCCGGCAGCGAAGTCAATTCATCGGATCCCTGGTTATGGTCCACGGATGAATACAGCTATGAATACAGGCCTGATGGATATCCCGTAAAACAAACGGTAAGCAACAATTTTGATGATAACTACACTGTCGTTTACCTGTACTCAAAAAAATAACCTTACATCTTCACCCATTCCTGCCGCAGGGTAGCACCCTGGCTATCCGTGACTATCAGGAAATAAAGGCCTTTTTTGAGGTCACTGACTTCAGCGTACTCTATCATATTGACACCCTTCTGGACATTCAGTATGGCCCCCTTTACCTGTTGTCCGTTTTCGGCAACAATGGAAAGGCGGAGTTGCTGGGTAACAGGGGTCACGTATTCAAAACGCAAATGGTTCATCACGGGATTACCCGTAATTACCAGTGTGGACGAATCATGGGCCGCGGCCACTTTCACCGATCCGGAAAACCAGGAGTGACCATCAATATCCACCGTACTCAGCCGGTAGTAAACAAGACCCGCAGGAGGCGTATGGTCAGTGTAAGTATAAGTTGCTTCCCCAACCGAATTGCCGGAGTAAGGCACTTCGTGTACGGTGTCGAAGTTGGCGCCGTCTGAACTTCGCTGCACAAGGTATCGGCTCAGGTTATGCTCTTCCGTGACTACCCAGGAAATTTTATTGCCCCCATTCACCTTGTCCGCATGCAGCGAAACCAGGTGCACTGGTAACACTATCATCTGGTTATTGTACACTACCTGGTCTTTGAAGTTGACGGAATATTGCCGGGCAAGACCTGTTGCAGAACATGCAGCTCCCACACAGCCCGCACCCAGTTCAAGAATTATTGCCTGCTGGTTTTCATAATGACCTGAAACGTTCACCGTCGTTTCCTTCAGGTCAATATCCTGGAATGCCTTTTTCGGGGACGTAAACCGGTAGCGGCTGCCATTCTTCTGAACACTCAGTGCACTGGGACTTTCAACGGTATAACTGGTAGGGGCATAATAATCGACATATTCACGGAGGTTCCCGCCATCACCATCCACGTCAATCGTGCTGGCAGTCAGCGATGACACAACCACCGGTGCGCCGGTTGACGCATTGTAAAAGCTAAGCCGGAAACGCATACCCCAGGTTGCCCCACTTGCGGCCGATCCATTGATAATAGGTTGCCATGCCGCATCAGTCCCACCATTGGTAAGATCCATATTGGCCAGTGTGGCATTGCCGGTAATGCTGATTATTTCAAATACGCCACGCAGACGGATTGCGCCCATGGTGCCGATATTATTATAGGTATAAGTCGCACCCACGGTTCCGGGTGATCCGGTAACAGTGGGAAGACCGGTAAATGAAAGCGCTATCTGGGCATTTACTGCCGGACCAGATACAGCCAGGAAAATGAGCAGCACAATGAACGAAAGTTTTCCGGGAAAACGGTTGGTGATTTTCATAATTCAGGATTGGGGTTTGTACGTAGCCAGCGCAAAGCTATATCCAATCTGCGTTCCGTCCCATAGGAGTAAATACTGGTTTTTTGTCATATAACGCACTACATAACCGAAATATAACCTGCCGGCCGGGCGGTATTCCGGATCTTTGCGGGCAGAATTTTTTTCCATGATGAAGTTGTCACTCGCCCCTGCGCTCCTGTTCCTTTCACTGGCCGGCTTTTCACAAACCCCTGCCTCGCAGGTAAATGTGTTTGTGGGTTCCTCGGGTGACCACGGGCAGATGTCACCGGCCGCCTCCTCCCCCTTCGGCATGCTTAGCATCGGACCGGAAACCTATCCCAAGCTCCACATGGGATATGAACATAAAGCCAGCATTTTTCTCGGTTTTACACACAATCGTTTTGAAGGTGTTGGCTGCACGGGCAGCGGCGGTAATATCCTGGTCACACCTTTTACAGGTGCACCGGAAACATCCGTGCTGAAAAAAATGACTGAAAACGCATCGCCCGGCCAGTATGCTGTTTCATTTACCAACGGGATAAAAACATCCATCGTAGTATCAGGGAATTCCGGTATCGAAAACTACCGCTTCCCATCAACCGGTCGCAAAGGTTTTACCATCGATCTCTCACATACCCTTTCCAACCGCTTCGTGGCGGAAGAGCACACGATCGGCAACAACCAGCTCAGCGGATGGATCGAATCACGGACCACCTGCAATGCCGGCACCTACCGAGTGTATTATTCTATCCAGTTTAACACCGCGATGTCTATCACCGACAGCACGGATCACCGGCTGCAACTGGAAACCACCAGCAGCAACGTGCAGCTGGGCATTGGATTTTCCGCTGTGGACCTGGCGCATGCAAAAGCAAATACTCCTTCATCCAACGCAGCAGCCTTATGGGATAGACAGCAAAGCTGGAATGCCACTCTCGGGCAAATCAGCGTCAAAGGAGATCCCGCGGAAGCCAGGCTTTTTTATTCCCTCCTCTACCGCACCTTGCAATCACCTTATCTCATTTCAGAGAAAGACGGCAGCTACCGCTCTACCGACGGACAACTGCACGCTGGTGATACCGGGAGGTACAATGGATGGGCTATCTGGGACAACTACCGCACACAACTGCCGCTGCTCTCACTGCTCTACCCCGATCGTTACCAGGGAATGATCAACTCCATCGCGGGCCTGTACCAATCAGGTAAAAAAGATTACGCCACGCAGACGGAACCGTCCAATACCGTACGGACCGAACATGCCATCGTAGTCCTGCTCGATGCAGCACGCAAGGGATACCAGGTGGATTTTGCGGGGATCCTTGATTCGCTAAAAAAGGAAGTCGACAGCCTTGACTTCACCCATCCGGATAAAGCACTGGAAAGCTCTTACGATACCTGGGCGTTTGCATCGATCCTGGATAGCCTTGGCCGGAAAACTGAAGCCGCTATATATTATAACAAGGCCGCCGGCTGGAAGACCCATTGGGCAAAGGAATTCAGGGATATGTCAAAAAACGATGTGGACCGCATGGGTGCACGCGGCATGTACCAGGGCACCGTATGGCAATACCGCTGGCTGGTACCATTTGATATGGAGGGATTGAAACGCGAGGCCGGTGGGGAACAGGAATATATCCGCCAGCTTGACCAGTTCTTTAATAGCGACCTTTACAACCACGCCAACGAAACAGATATCCAGGCACCGGTCATGTACAATATCACCGGCCAGCCCTGGAAATCGCAGGACATGGTCCGCCGTTATGCAGCAGATAAAGTGGTGCAATATTATTTCAATGATAACAGCCGGGGCATCGACCCATTCGTGGGCCGGATCTATACAAATAAACCCGACACGTACGTCCGCACCATGGATGATGATGCCGGCGCCATGTCGGGCTGGTATGTATTTGCGGCCACCGGCCTGATGCCCGCCTGTGTTGGCTGGCCGGTCTATTATATCAGTGTACCCCTGTTTGATGAAGTGAAAATCGGATCGGCTAAAACGGCCTTCACCATCCTGGCCCCTGGCCAGTCGCGGGTCAACCGGTACATCCAGTCAATTACTCTGGATGGCAAACCACTTGACCGTACCTGGCTGACGCATGCTGAGATCAGCGGTGGCGGGAAACTGGTGATCAGAACCGGACCGAAACCAAATACTTCATTCGGCATAAGCAATCGCTGGACAACCGGTCAATAATAATCTTACCGCAAGCCACGCTGCTTCAGGTAAAGCAGGAGTTCGGCAGGACGATCGGTCTGCATCATCGATGCCCCTTTACCAATCAGCCATCCCCAGGCCTTGTCCGCCTCCCCCGGCCGTACGGCACGGTCATCATCATGCCCGCCATTGAGTGATGGCCAGAGACTGTTCAGCCAGATCCCGTACCCTTCCTTTCCAAGCGTTACAAAATCAAGCGGGCTGATCATTTTATCATCGGCCCAGCAGGGTTGGTAGATTGTTCGTCTGTGGCGTTTATAACTCTCAATGAGTCTTCGCGCCTTTACACTGTCAGCACATTGCACAATCGGCATCAGCCAGAGATCATCGTCTACCTTGCCGTGTTTTGCTTCCACTTCATCCAGTGTGCTGTTGTCATCCACATTGATTATGGCCTGTTCAACCATGCCCTTCTCGCGAAGCATCCGGACCACCTCCGGGAAATAATCATACCCCTTGTCCACATCCAGGATGATTTTTCCTTTTGCGATATCCAGGTATTCTTCAAACGTAGGGATCTCCTCGGTAGTAACCCGGCCAAGCCCATTCCGGAGTCTGAGTTTACGGATTTCAGCATATGTGTAATCCTCCGGTTTGCCTTTGCCGGCAGTGGTGCGA